>NZ_LQPV01000009.1:0-124326 GCF_002101935.1 Mycobacterium sp. IEC1808
GCCGGTTCGGTGGCGTGCCAGGAGTTCATCACCCAGTTGGGTCGTAACTTCCAGGTGATCTACGAGCAGGCCAACGCTCACGGCCAGAAGGTGCAGACGGCGGGCAGCAACATGTCCAGCACGGACAGCGCCGTCGGCTCCAGCTGGGCCTAGCTCGCAACTTCAGGCGCGGCAGCACACCAGGTTTCGGTGTGCTGCCGCGTCCTGCGGTTTCCGTAACTTCGACCACTTCTGAGGCTATTGATGGACCAACAGAGCACCCGCACCGACATCACCGTCAACGTCGACGGTTTCTGGATGCTTCAGGCGCTGCTCGACATTCGCCACGTCGCGCCGGAATTGCGCTGCCGCCCGTTCGTGTCCACCGACTCGAGCGACTGGCTCAACGAACACCCCGGAATGGCGGTGATGCGTGAGCAGGGCATCGTGGTCGGCGACGAGGTGCACGAACAAGTCGCGGCTCGAATGCGGGTCCTCGCCGCGCCCGACCTCGAGGTGGTGGCCCTGCTGTCGCGGGGGAAACTGCTCTACGGAGTCGTCGACGACGAGAACCAGCCCCCCGGCTCGCGCGACATCCCCGACAACGAGTTCCGCGTGGTGCTCGCCCGCCGCGGCCAGCACTGGGTGTCGGCCGTCCGGGTGGGCAGTGACATCACCGTCGACGACGTCGCCGTCGCCGATAGCGCCTCGATCGCGTCGTTGGTGATCGACGGGTTGGAGTCGATCCACCACGCGGAGCCCGCCGCGATCAACGCGGTCAACGTGCCGCTGGAGGAGATGCTCGAGGCGACCAAGTCCTGGCAGGAATCCGGCTTCAACGTCTTTTCCGGGGGAGACCTGCGGCGGATGGGCATCAGCGCCGCGACCGTGGCCGCCCTGGGCCAAGCGCTGTCGGACCCCGCAGCCGAGGTCGCCGTCTACGCGCGCCAATACCGGGACGACGCCAAGGGCCCCAGCGCCTCGGTCCTGTCGCTGAAGGACGGTTCGGGCGGCCGCATCGCGCTGTATCAGCAAGCGCGTACGGCGGGTTCGGGGGAGGCCTGGTTGGCGATCTGCCCGGCCACCCCGCAACTGGTGCAGGTGGGCATCAAGACCGTGCTGGACACGCTGCCCTACGGCGAGTGGAAAACCCACAGCAGGGTGTGACATGGCCGCGAAACACAAACTTTACCAACGCTTTTGCCGACAACATGCGGTCGGGATGCGAAGACGGCATACTTCTCTAGAATCATCACAGCAAATCTTCAAAGCAGTGTCACCACAACTCCTTAGCGCAAGGCGAGGCAGATGAAATCCGAAATGGTCAGGCTGTACCTCTCAGGGGGCCTTAGCGCCTCGGCTAGTGAGGCGTCCGGGGCGTTCGAGCGCCTGGCGACACGGGGTTACACATTCACAATGGCAGGGGGTGCAGGGCGATGACCGCAGTCGGCGTAGCTGATGCCCTACAGGCAGACATCGAGGGAATTGCACAGCCTCGGGCGGTAGTCGTCGGCGTCATGGCCGGCGAGGGTGTCCAGATCGGCGTCCTGCTGGACGCGAACGCCCCGGTCTCGGTGATGACCGACCCGCTGTTGAAGGTTGTCAACAGCCGGCTGCGGGAACTCGGCGAGACCCCGCTGGAGGCCACCGGCCGCGGCAGGTGGTCGCTGTGCCTCGTCGATGGCACGCCGTTGCGGGCCACGCAGTCGCTGACCGAGCAAGACATCTACGACGGCGACCGGCTGTGGATCCGGTTCCTGCCGGACACCGAGCACCGGTCGCAAGTCATCGAGCACATCTCCACTGCCGTCTCGGCAAACCTGAGCAAGCGGTTCGCCGCGATCGACCCGGTCGTCGCGGTCCAGGTGGGCGCCTCGATGGTCGCGATCGGCGTGACCGTGGCGTCGGGTCTGCTCGGCTGGTGGCGTTGGCACCACAACTCGTGGCTGCCCACGGTGTACTCGGCCATCATCGCCGCGATCGCGTTGACGGTGGCCATCATGCTCGCGATGCGGGCGAAGACCGATTCGGACCGCCTGGTCGCCGACATCATGCTGCTGAGCGGCCTCGCGCCGCTCACGGTGGCCGCGGCCTCGGCCCCGCCCGGCGGCGTCGGTTCGCCGCAAGCGGTGTTGGGCTTCGGTGTGCTGGCGGTTGGCGCGTCGCTCAACCTGCGCTTCACCGGTCGCCGGCTGGCCATCTACACCGCGATCGTGACCATCAGCGCCGTGGCGGCGATCGCCAGCCTCGCGCGCATGGTCGCGAACACCAGCGCGGTGACCAACTTCAGCTGTGTGGTGCTGGTCTGCGTACTGGGCTACCAGTCCGCGCCCGCGCTGTCCCGCCGGTTGGCCGGCATCCGGCTGCCCGTCTTCCCGTCGGCCACCAGCCGGTGGGTGTTCGAGGCGCGACCGGACCTGCCGACCACCGTAACGCGTGCCGACGGTGGCGCCCCGGTCCTGGAGGGGCCGGCGTCCGTTCGGGACGTGGTGCTGCAGGCCGAGCGCGCCCGCTCGTTCCTCTCGGGCCTGCTGTTGGGGCTCGGCGTGCTGATGATCGTGTCGCTGACCGCGCTGTCGGACCCGCACACCTTCCAGCGCTGGCTGCCGCTGATCCTGGCGGGCTTCACCGCCGGCTTCCTGATGCTCCGCGGCCGCTCGTACGTGGACCGGTGGCAGGCGATCACCCTGGCCGCGACGTCGGTGCTCATCGTCACCGCGATCGTGGTGCGCTACGCGCTGGGGTTGCAGTCTCCGCTGGCGGTGTCGATCAGCGTGGCGATCCTGGTCCTGCTGCCGGCCGCGGGAATGACGGCCGCGGCGGTGGTGCCCAACACCATCTACAGCCCGCTGTTCCGCAAGTTCGTGGAATACATCGAGTACCTGTGCCTGATGCCGATCTTCCCGTTGGCATTGTGGCTGATGAATGTCTATGCCGCGATCCGTTATCGCTAGCAGCAAGGTGTGGCGCGGTCGCGCATCCCGCGCGACCGTCGCCGCACTCCTGCTGACTTCAGGTGCACTAGCCGGTCTGCCACCCGCCTACGCGATCTCACCGCCGACGGTCGATCCCGGGGCGGTGCCGCCCGACGGTCCGCCCGGGCCGCCGGCGCCGATGAAGCAGAACTCCTACTGCACCGAGGTCGGCGTCCTGCCCGGAACCGACTTCCGGCTGCAGCCCAAGTACATGGACATGCTGAACCTGCAGGAGGCCTGGCAGTTCGGCCGCGGCGCTGGTCAGAAGGTCGCCGTGATCGACACCGGTGTGACCCCGCACCCGCGGTTTCCGCACCTGATCCCGGGCGGCGACTACATCATGTCGGGCGACGGGCTGTCGGACTGCGACGCGCACGGCACCATCGTTGCGTCGATGATCGGTGCGGCCCCGGCCAGCGGTGCGGCGACGCCGCCGGCGGCACCGCGCAAGCCGGTCACGATTCCCACCACGGAGCCGCCCCCGAAAGCGCCACCGCCACAGACGGTGACCTTGTCGCCGTTGCCTCAGACCGTGACGATGGTCCCCGCGCCGCCCCCGTCGGAATCACCTCCGCCGGGGCCGTTCGGGGCGCCGCCGCCGGCCGCACCGGCGGGTCCACCCGCACCGGCGGGTCCGGCCGGTCCGGGCGTGCCGCCCGGGGGACCCCAGGCCGGGCCCGGTCAGGCGCCGTCGGCGAACCACGGCGGCGGGACGGTCACGATACCCAGCTATTCCGGTGGCGGGCGCGTGGTGGGTGTCGACCACCCGGTCAACCCGCTCCCACTCGACCCGCCCAAGCCGCCGCCCCCACCGCCGGCGCCCCCGGCACCGGCGTCGGCGCCTGACGCGTACAGCGGGATCGCCCCGGACGTCGACATCATCGCGATCCGCCAGTCCAGCCAGGCCTTCGGCCTCAAGGACGCATACACCGGCGACGAGGACCCGCAGACGCGGGCGAAGATCGACGACGTCGAGACCATGGCGCGGGCGATCGTGCACGCCGCCAACCTGGGCGCCACGGTCATCAACATCTCCGACGTGACCTGCATGAGCTCGCGCAACATCATCGATCAGCGCTCCTTGGGCGCCGCCGTGCGCTACGCGGCGGTCGACAAGAACGTCGTCATCGTGGCGGCGGCCGGCGACACCAGCAAGAAGGACTGCAAGCAGAACCCGGCCTTCGACCCCATGCAGCCCAAGGATCCCCGCGACTGGAGCGGGGTGGGCACCGTGGTGACGCCGTCCTGGTTCAGCGACTACGTCCTGACGGTGGGCGCGGTAGACAACGACGGCCGACCGCTCACCCAGGGCGGTCAGGGCCAGGGGACGACGAGCGTCGCGGGACCGTGGGTGGGAATCGCCGCACCCGGGACCGACGTCATCGGCCTCTCGCCGCGCGACGACGGCTTGATCAACGCGATCGACGGTCCGGACAACTCGCTGCTGGTTCCGGCCGGCACCAGCTTCTCGACCGCGATCGTTTCCGGGGTGGCCGCCTTGGTCCGCGCCAAATATCCGCAGCTATCGGCGTATCAGGTCATCAACCGGTTGGAGCGCACCGCCCGGGCGCCGGCGCGCGGGGTGGACAACCAGGTCGGCTACGGTGTCATCGATCCGGTGGCTGCGTTGACCTGGGATGTACCGGAAGGTCCGGCAAAGCCGCCACAGCAGCTGTCGGCACCGCTGAACATTCCTAAGGCGGCCCCGCACCGGGATATGGTGCCAGTATGGGTGGCAGCCGGAGGGTTGACCGCCGCATTACTGATCGGCGGCGCCGTGTTCGGTATAGCAGTGTTCATGAAGCGGACACGGAAGCAGCAATGAGGTCGGAGCAGCAATAGGTATGAAGGCGCAGCGAAGTTTCGGATTGTCTTTGTCGTGGCCGCGGGTCACCGCGGTGTTTGTCGTCGACATCTTGATCCTGTTGGTGGCCAGCCACTGCCCGGCCTCCTGGCAGGGCGAGCACCACATCGCGTTCTGGGTCGGAGTTGGCCTGGCGGTGGTGGTCACGCTGCTGTCCCTGGTCACTCACCACGGCCTCACGGTCACCTCGGGCCTGGCCACCTGGCTGTGGGACTGGTCCGCCGACCCGGGCACCGCGCTCACGGCGGGCTGCACGCCGGCGATCGACCACCAGCGCCGGTTCGGCCGCGACAAGGTCGGCGTACGCCAGTACGACGGCCATCTGGTGAGCGTGATTTCGGTGGACGGCGGGGAGGACGACGCGTCCGGCCGTCATCGGCACCGGAACACGGCGGCCATCCTGCCGGTGCACGCGGTCGCCGAGGGCCTGCGCCAGTTCGACATCCACCTCGACGGCATCGACATCGTCACGATGAAGGTGCGCCGCGGCGGCCCCGAATCCAGGGCGGCCGAGAAGTCCAAGCTGGACGACTGGGGACCCGAGGAGTGGGGCGTGGTCAGCGACCAGCCCACCTCCTACGTGCGCCGCACCTGGCTGGTGCTGCGGATGAACCCGCAGCGCAATGTCGCCGCCGTGGCCGCCCGCGACTCGCTCGCGTCGACCCTGGTGGCGGCCACCGAGCGGCTTGCCCAAGACCTCGACGGGCAAAACTGCGTGGCCCGGCCGTTGACCGCCGATGAGCTCGCCGAGGTCGACAGCGCGGTGCTGGCCGACCTCGAACCGACGTGGAGTCGCCCCGGCTGGCGGCACCTCAAGCACTTCAACGGGTTCGCCGCGAGCTTCTGGTTGACGCCGTCGGACATCACCACCGTGGCACTGGAAGACCTGCTGCTGCCCGACGTCGGCGCCGCCGTCGTCACGATCCGTCTGAACACCAGCGCCGGCCGCCCGCAGCTGTCGGCCTGGGTGCGCTACCACAGCGAGCGCCGCCTGCCCAGGAGCGTGTGGTCGGGACTCAACCGGCTCACCGGCCGCCAATTGGCGGCGGTACGCGCCAGCCTGCCCGCCCCGGCGGCCCGCCCACTCTTAATCGTCCCCAGCCGTCCGTTGCTCGACGACGACGATCTGGTGCTGTCGGTCGGTCAGGAGCGGGAGAGCGCAGCGAGCGTGTCTGCGGCGCAATGACGCGCTCGCAATCCACCGCCGAAGACGCCCGCAATGCAATGGTCGCCGGGCTTTTGGCGTCCGGTATTTCGGTCAACGGGCTACAGCCCAGCCACAACCCGCAGGTGGCTGCGCAGATGTTCAACACGGCCACCACGCTCGACCCGGGCATGTGCGACGCCTGGCTGGCGCGGATGCTGGCCGGCGAGCAGAGCCTCGAGGTGCTCGCCGGCGCGTGGGCGGCGGTCCGGACGTTCGGTTGGGAGACGCGCCGCCTCGGCGTGACCGACCTACAGTTCCGGCCTGAGGTCTCCGACGGGCTGTTTCTGCGACTGGCCGTTACCAGCGTGGAGTCGCTGGCGTGCGCATACGCGGCCGTGCTCGCCGAGGCGAAACGCTACGAGGAAGCCGCGAAGCTGCTCGACGGCGTCGAGCCCCGCCATCCGTTTGACGAGGAAGTCGTCGACTACGTGCGGGGTGTGCTGTACTTCCGCACCGGGCGCTGGCCCGACGTGCTCGTCCAATTTCCCGAAGGCAAGACCTGGCGGCACCCCGAGCTGAAGGCCGCGGGTGCCGCGATGGCGACCACCGCGCTGGCCTCGTTAGGCGTGTTCGAGGAGGCGTTCCGGCGCGGCCAGGACGCCGTCGAGGGCGACCGGGTGCCGGGGGCGGCCAACATCGCGCTGTACACCCAGGGCATGTGCCTGCGGCACGTCGGCCGCGAGGAGGAGGCCGTCGAGCTGTTGCGCCGGGTGTACTCCCGCGACCCGAAGTTCGCCCCGGCCCGAGAAGCGTTGGACAACCCGAATTATCGGCTGGTGCTGACCGATCCGGAGACGATCGAGGCCCGCACCGACCCATGGGATCCGGACAGCGCGCCGACGCGGGCGCAGACGGAGGCCCTCCGCCACGCGCAGGAGGCCGCCAAGTATCTGGCCGAGGGGGACGCCGAGCTCAACGCGATGCTGGGCATGGAACGCGCGAAGCGGGAAATCAAACTCATCAAGTCGACCACCAAGGTCAACTTGGCCCGGGAGAAGATGGGTCTCCCGGTTCCGGTGACCTCGCGCCACACCCTGCTCCTGGGGCCCCCCGGAACCGGCAAGACGTCGGTCGCGCGGGCCTTCACCAAGCAGCTCTGCGGGCTCACCGTGTTGCGCAAGCCGCTGGTGGTGGAGACGAGCCGCACCAAGTTGCTGGGGCGGTACATGGCCGACGCCGAGAAGAACACCGAGGAGATGCTCGAGGGAGCGTTGGGCGGCGCCGTCTTCTTCGACGAGATGCACACGCTGCACGAGAGCGGGTACCACCAGGGCGACCCCTACGGCAACGCGATCATCAACACGCTGCTGCTGTACATGGAGAACCATCGCGACGAGCTGGTGGTGTTCGGCGCGGGTTACGCCAAGGCGATGGACAAGATGCTCGAGGTGAATCAGGGTCTGCGGCGGCGCTTTTCGACCGTGATCGAGTTCTTCAGCTACACCCCGGACGAGCTCGTTGCGCTGACCAAGCTGATGGGCCGGGAGAACGAGGACGTCATCACCGACGAGGCCGCCGACGCGCTGTTGCCGTCGTACACCAAGTTCTACCTCGACGAGAGTTACTCCGAAGACGGCGATCTGATTCGGGGCATCGATACGCTCGGCAACGCCGGCTTCGTGCGCAACGTGGTGGAAAAGGCGCGCGACCACCGGAGTTTCCGGCTCGATGACGAAGACCTCGATGCCGTCCTGTCGAGCGATCTCAGTGAGTTCAGCGAGGCCCAGCTGCTCCGGTTCAAGGAGTTGACCGCCGAGGATCTCCTCGAGGGCATTCGCACGGCCGTGGCCGAGAAGAAGCCGTCCTAAACCGCTCAGCAGTTCCGACTGGCAAACGGCCGCAATTGCTTTCGGTGGCCTACGCGCCGATTTCGATTCCCGCTGCGGTCCGGGACCACCGTCGGGTTCTATGAGCTTTCTATTAATTTTCAGTGGATGAGCGGTTCGCATTGCCGGGCGTCGGCACCGGTGCCACCATGATCCTCAATGCTCATCGCCGAGCACAGTTTCCCCGCGGAAATGGGTCTTAAGAAGGGGATTTAGGTCTATCGTCGCAAGACGCCTAGAAATCAGGCGGCTTTTGCCCCACGCATGGTCTCGCCGGGGGTCTCGTCCCGATTCGGGCAACCATGGCGCACTTCCGTGAGCGCCCTGGCCACGACGGGAGGTGGGCGTACCGGCCGAATTGACCGTTAACGCATGAGAACAACGACCGTTTCTTTCCGATCCGGTCGTGGCGCGCTGGCCGCCGTTTGAATCGGCAACACCCGACATAGCTCGGCGCCCGCCTGCCCGTAGCCGGGTCGGACTATCCGCTTTTCAAAGGAGAAGTCCGATGTATTTCTTTGTAACACAACGGAAATCACTGCGCAACGCGACCATGCTGGCCGCCGAAACCGTGACGGCCGGTTAAGGGGGTGGCGGCAATGGATTTCGGAGCACTGCCACCAGAAGTCAACTCCGCCCGGATGTATGCCGGACCGGGCTCGGCGCCGATGATGGCCGCCGCGACAGCCTGGGCCGCGCTCGGTGCGGAGCTCGGTTCGACGGCGGCCTCGTACGACTCGGTCATCACCGGGCTGACGAGCGAGGCGTGGATGGGGCCGGCCTCCGCGTCGATGGGCGCCGCCGCGGAGCCGTATGTCCAGTGGATGACCAGCACCGGGGCACTCGCCCAGCAGGCGTCCGCCCAGGCGGCGGCCGCGGCGGCCGCCTACGAAGCGGCGTTCGCGATGACGGTGCCGCCGGCGGAGGTGGCGGCTAACCGGGCCCTGCTCGCGGCGCTGGTTGCGACCAACTTCCTCGGGCAGAACACCCCGGCGATCGCGGCCACCGAGGCCCAGTACGGCGAGATGTGGGCCCAGGATGCGGCGGCGATGTACGGCTATGCGGGTAGCTCGGCGGCGGCCTCCACGCTGACGCCGTTCGACCCACCGGTCCAGACCACCAATCCGGCCGGGCAGGCCGCCCAGGCCTCGGCGGTCACCCAAGCCACCGGCACCGCGGCGGACACCGGCTCTCAGACGATGGACCAGCTCCTGTCCGCGATACCGACTGCGCTGCAAGGAATCTCGTCACCGGTCTCGGCCGCAGCGAACCCCGCGGCCAGCATCCCCGGGGCGGGATTTCTCGACGCCATCCTGAATTTCCTGGACGGGGCGGACGGCAACGCGATCGGCACCTTCTTGAACTCTTCGTTCGTCAACGGGTTCGTCTCGGCCGGGTACGTGAGCCCCGCCATCATCGAACCGGCAGTTACGGCCGGGATGTCGGACATCAACGCGGTGGCGGTCTCCGCGACACCCGGGGCCACCGCGCTGCCACCGATGGGCGCCGGCGCCGGGAATCCGGGATGGTTGCCGCTGTTGACGCCCGGGGCCGCCCCGGCAGGTGTAGCGGGCGACTTGAGCGGAGCGGTTTCGGCCGGCACCAACCAGGCGAATCTGGTCGGGCGTCTGTCGGTGCCGCAGGCCTGGACGGCGGCCGCCCAGGTGGAGAACCACGCGGGGGCGACGTTCGCCGGGGGTGGCTGGACCAACGCCGTCGGCCCGGGCGCCGGTGCGGTGCAGGCCGGCCCGGGGCCGATTCCCGGTATGCCGGGCATGCCCGCCGCCACGGCCGGAGGTGGCTACGGCCACGGCCCGCGATACGGCTTCCGCGTGACGGTGATGCCGCGTCCCCCGGCCGCCGGGTGACAACGGGCTTGTTGCGAGCGTGTGGCAGTTGGTTTGACTGATCTACCGTCCGGGTGCCACGATGGCCTGTGCAAGCACCTCGCTAGGTGAGGCGTCTGCACGGATACAGGCCACTGACCTCGAACGTCGAAAGACGCCCAGGGTCAGGACAGCTCCTCCCGGATTAAGGGTTGAGCCCAAGTGGCTTCCGGCTCAGATCGGATACGCCGTGTGGTGCCAAAGCTCTGTCGAGAGGGGTGCGGTCTCCGGGAGTTTCAGCCCGGGCCCTTCTCCCCGGTGTGCGAGATAACGGCATCCCCGTGTGCCCAGGCTGTGAGGAGGTGAGAGCGAAATGAGTCTCGACGATAGTCCGTATTCCAAATCGACCATTTCGGTTCGATCCGGCCCCGGCCCCTTTCTGACCGTCTGAACGGCTAACCCCGCCAGACCTCATACAGGCGCGTCCGCCTAGCGGACCGCGTCTCTCGAATTGCGCTGAAACCAGCCACAATTGCCGGCCGGCACGGGTCACCCTACTTTCCGCGAGGAGTAGTCCGATGTCGCTTGTCTTCGCACGTCCGGCGGACTTCGCCGTAGCCACAACACAATTCAGCACCCACGCCACCCGCGCGGCCCATTAGGGGAAGGGGCCAACGATGACCGCTGCACTCGATTTCTCACTGCTCCCACCGGAAGTGAACTCCGGCCGGATGTACTCCGGGGCGGGCTCGGGCCCGATGCTGGCCGCCGCGTCGGCCTGGCATGGGCTCGCCGCCGAATTGCGCTCCACCGCAATGTCTTACGGCGCGGTGCTGACCGCGCTGACCGGTGAAGAATGGCACGGCCCGGCATCGGTGGCGATGGCCGCCGCCGCCGCTCCATACGCGGCCTGGCTGGGCACGACGGCCGAGCAGGCCGAGCAGACCGCCGCACAGGCCGAGGGCGCCGCGGCGGCCTACGAGGCCGCCTTCGCCGAGACGGTGCCGCCGCCCGTCATCGCGGCCAACCGCGCCCAGCTGATGGCGCTGATCGCCACCAACATCCTCGGTCAGAACACCCCGGCGATTGCGGCGACGGAGGCCCAGTACGCCGAAATGTGGGCCCAAGACGCGGCCGCGATGTACGGCTACGCCGCCTCGTCGGCGGTCGCCGCCCAGCTGAGCCAGTTCAGCGAGCCGCTACAGACGACCAGCCCCGGTGGGCCTGAAGCGCAGTCGGCCGCGGTGGCCCAGGCCATTTCCACTCCGGCCGGGGCTCAACAGGGCACGCTGGCACAGCTGATGTCCGCGCTGCCCTCCGCGCTGCAGGGGTTGGCGTCGCCGGCATCGTCGCAGACGCCTGCGTCGGAGATCGTGGGACTGTTGACGGGATCCGGGTCGGGATCCGCCACGCTGGACGGCCTTTGGGCACAGTGGGGACCCAACGCCAACATCTGGAACACCGCCTTCTCGTCCGGGTTCTACATGCCCAGCAACACGCTTGCCCCATTCCTGGGCCTGCTGGGCCAGGGGGCCGCCGCGGGCGACGCGGCCGACGCGGCGGGCCAAGCGGTCGGCGACGCGATCGGTGCGGCGGCGGCGGGTCCTGCCGTCGAGGGCGTCGGCAATGCCGTCGCGGCCGGAATCGGCCACGCGCCGATGATCGGTGCGCTGTCGGTGCCGCCGAGCTGGACCGCGCCCGCGCCGCTGGCCGGCCCCCTGGCCTCGTCGCTCGGCGGAACGCCCATGGTGGCGCCCCCGGCCATGGCGGCCGGCATGCCCGGAATGCCGATCGGGGCCACGGGTGCGCAACCCTACGGGCGCGCCGTGCCGCAATACGGCTTCCGTCCTACCTTCGTCGCGCGACCCCCGGCGGCCGGCTAGGGCTCAGCTCACAAGGGTTACTCGCGCGGATTGAGCTTTCCGCAACCTCGCGATCATGCCTCGTGGGCCTTGTCCGGGGCGATGAACAGCGCAAACGGCCGCATCCCGCTCACAGCAAACTTCCAGCAGCAAATCAGCGTTCCGCCAGCGGCAAATGCGTACGCTAGGTGAAATTCAGGGGAGCACCAGATGACGAAAAACTATCCACTCGGCGAAGGAACCGCCGAGGATGCCAGGGCCAAGGCGAGCGCGCGCGAGCAAAGGATGCGGACGGCCCAGAGCAACCTGGCGAACGTCGACGGCGCTGTCGGCCCGACCTGGGATTAATTGAATTTCACAAGAATCACGGTGGGCGCTCGAGCCAACCCCCGCGACAAGCGCTGGCGAACTCGAGAACTATTGGCATTAAGACAATTCATAGTTGTCGAATATGTTAATTGCTTAACTGTGTGGAATAGCGGCGGATGCGGGCGCCTAATTATTTGGAGCCCCGTTAGCAACGATTAACGGCCGGCAGTCGACGGTCGGCTAGTTTATTCTGCCAAAAACACCGCAAACCTCAGTCCCATTTCTGGCCGGTTGCTGGGAATCGGCTACTGATCACCTGGACAACGCCTTTTGCGGCGACATGTGTTAGCTGACCAGCAGCATTCTCACAGGCATATTCGAGCGGTGACACTTATCGTTTACTTTACTATTACATCCCTGGAACGCACCACGAATACGTTCCGATCACGATGATCGCTACATTAGGCAGCGCCGCCTGAACGCCGAGCGGATCGCCGCCGCTGACACATTTTGATTAGGAGCGTGGAACCCTGTCGTCCTCATACACGTCCAATCAATGCGTGAATTCAGCAGCGGATTCCATGGATTCCATTAGAGCTGCCGCGCGGTTGCGGACGGGCCGGAAAGCCGCGCCTACCATGGCGGCCACTCAAGGGGAGCGGAGTAAATAGATGTTGGATTTCGGGGCGCTACCACCGGAGATCAACTCGGGGCGGATGTATGTCGGCGCGGGGTCGGGGCCCATGCTGGCGGCCTCGGCGGCCTGGGACGAGTTGGCGACGGAACTGCAGTCGACGGCCGCCTCGTACGGCGCGACGATCGAGAGCCTCGCCACCGGGCCGTGGACGGGGCCTTCCTCGATCGCCATGGCGGCCGCGGCGGCTCCCTACGTGGCGTGGATGAGCGCGACCGGCGCGCGGGCAGAGGAGGCTGCCAGCCAGGCCAAGATCGCCGCCGGCGCCTACGAAACCGCCTTCGCGGCCACGGTGCCGCCACCGGTGATCGCCGCCAATCGTGCCCTGCTGATGGCGCTGATCGCCACCAACTTCCTGGGTCAGAACACCCCGGCAATTGCGGCCACCGAAGCCCAATACGCCGAAATGTGGGCCCAGGACGCCGCCGCCATGTACGCCTACGCCGCCTCGTCGGCGACGGCGTCTCAGCTCACCCCGTTTATCGAGCCGCCGCAGACCACCAACGCCGCGGCCGCGCCCGCGCAGGCGGCGGCCGTGTCCCAGGCCAGCGGCGCGAGCGGCTTGAACATCGGCACGCAGCTGTCCCAACTGATCAACTCCCTTCCAACCGCGCTGCAAAGCCTCGGCAGCGGCCTTTTGAATTCGCCGACGACCGGATCGACCAACCTGCTGTCGGGGCTCGCCCTGCCGCAGTTGGTCAATCTGCCGCCGACGTCGTCGTGGCCGGCCGGCCTGGGCACCGACCTGGCGAACTGGAACACCATCTGGTCGGCCCTCACCGGGCCCTATTCCCTGCAGGGATGGACAGCCATACCGGGCGGACCGTTCCTGTCGTTCGGGCAGGCCTACGCCTGGGGTCAGAACGGGCAGGGGGCCGCCGCCTACCTGGCCGGCCCGAAAGCCATCAGCGGGGCATTGGCGCCGCTCACGCAAGGTGCCAGCGCGGTGAAGCCGATGCTCAGCTCCGCCGTCGGCGCCCAGGGCGCCATGGGCAAGGCGGCCCTGGTCAGCGGCTTGTCGGTGCCGCAGGGCTGGACCGAGGCCGCGCCCGCCATCAAAACGCTTGCCCAGGTGCTACCCGCCAATGTCGCGGCCGCGCCGGCCGCGCTTGCGGGTGAGGAGGGCGTCTTCAGTCAGATGGCCCTGTCCAGCCTGGCCGGACGCGCAATCGGGGCCGCCGCCTTCCAATCCGCCGGCAGCGGCGGTGCCGCCGCCGCCTCGTTGGGCGGTGTCGTCGCGGCCGACCCGGCGGCGGCCACCATCATCGTCATCCCCGCGCTGGAGGACTGACGGCCATGACCGAAACCAGGCAAGGGGAATAGACATGTTCTACGCAGCATTTCCGCCCGAGTTCAACTCGGGAAGGATGTACGCCGGCCCCGGCTCGGGCTCGCTGCGCGAGGCCGCCGCCGCCTGGGAGGGCCTGGCCAGCGAATTGCAGTCCACCGTGTCCTCCTATACGTCGGTGATCGACGGCCTGACCAGCGGCGCCTGGGTGGGCCCGTCATCGGTCAGCATGGCCGCCGCGGTCACGCCCTATCTGGCCTGGATGCAGGGCACCGCCGCGCAGGCCGCCGAAGCCGCCGCCCAGGCCACCGCGGCGGCCAGCGCCTACGAGACGGCGTTCGCCGCCCACGTGCCCCCGGCGGAGATCGCGGCCAACCGCACTCAACTGGCCCAGCTGGTGGCGACCAACGTCTTCGGCCAGAACACCCCGGCGATCGCGGCGACCGAGATCCAGTACGCCGAGATGTGGGTCCAAGACGCCGTGGCCATGGACACCTACGCCAGCTCCTCGGCGGCCGCATCCGACGTCACGCCGTTCACCGAGGCGCCGCAGATCACCAACGCCGGCGGGCTGGCCGGCCAGGCGGCGGCGCTGACCCAGGCCGCCGGCACCTCGGCCGGCAACGCTTCGTCGATCGTCTCGTCCCTGTCGTCGTCGCTGACGACCGCGGGTGGTCCACTCTCCTGGCTGCTACAGACCGGCGCCAACCTGAGCACCTCCTACACCACGACCGTCAATGGCCTGCTGAACGGCCTGTTCGGGCCGACCGGGGCCACGACGATCATGGCGCTGTACAACGCGGTGAAAGTCCCGCTGGGCTTCACCACGCAGTTCAACGACATCGGGCTGCTGATCAACTTTCCGGTCTCGCAGTGGCTCAAGTTCGCCCCTCCGGCTGCGTACGCCGCGCTGCCCAAGGACGCGCTGGGCGCCGGGCTGGGAGCGTTGGGCTTCGGCCGGGGCACGCTCTACAACGCCGTCTCGGCGGGCATGGGGAACGCCGGCACGCTGGTCGGTCACTTGTCGGTCCCGCCGAGCTGGGCCACGTCCACTCCGGCCATCAGGACGGTGGCCGCCGCGCTGTCGGCCGCCGGACCCGACGCGGTGCCGGCCGCCGCGCTCGGCGAGGGCGGACTGCTCAGTGCGATGTCGGTGGCCGGGATGCTGGGCAGCGCGTTCGGCGCGGGGGCGCCCAGCGCGCTGAGCGGCACCGGCGTGCGCGGCCGGATCAAACCGCTCAAGGACCTCAAAGACGCCCACTCGCCGGAAAACCTCAAGCGGCTGGTCGCGCAGATATCCGAAAAACCCGAAAGCGTGCAGCACCACAACGTCGATCAAGACGGCCTCGACGCGCTGCTCGAACAGCTGGCCAAGAAGCCCGGCATTCACGCCGTGCATCTCAGGAAGGGCGACCGGCCCCAGGTCGTACCGTCCGATGCGCAGTCGGGTTAAGGCGCAACCGAATTGGGAGAGTGACGAATGAAAAGACTGCTAACGCTCGCCGGCGCCGCGACCATGATGATCGGCCTCGCCGTGCCCGCGCACGCCGACCCGCCGCCGCCACCGCAAGGCGACGACGCGGGCTTCCTCGCCGCGCTGCACCAGGTCGGCATCAGCTATTCCAGCCCGGATGCCGCCGTCGCGTCCGGCAAAGCGGTGTGCACGTGCCTGAACAACGGCGAATCGGGCCTCGAGCTGGTCCACGATGTCAAGACCCACAACCCCGGCATGGACATGGAGAACGCATCCAACTTCGCGATGATCGCCGCGAAATTCTATTGCCCGCACCAGCTTTCCAAGGCCTAGCACCAAGTTGCCCGCTGGTGTCCGCGGCGTGACCACGAGGCGACCCGATCGGGTGCGATCCACCTGCCGTTCACCTAAGCGTGCTTAGCTGCCGCCGACCGCTGGGGGAAGGAGGTGGGGTGCATGCAGACGTTGAGCGTCGCCGAATTCGCCCTCCGACTCGGCGTCGGCGTGGGCTGTGGCGCCTTGATCGGGCTAGAGCGCCAGTGGCGGGCCCGCATGGCCGGGTTGCGCACCAACGCGCTGGTCGCCGGCGGAGCGACCCTGTTCGTGCTCTATGCCGTCGTCACCGAGGACAGCAGCCCCACCCGCGTCGCGTCCTACGTGGTGTCGGGGATCGGGTTCCTCGGCGGAGGCGTGATCCTGCGCGACGGGTTCAACGTCCGCGGCCTCAACACCGCCGCGACGCTGTGGTGCTCGGCGGCGGTGGGCGTGCTGGCCGCTTCGGGTCACCTGGTGTTCGCCGCGATCGCCACCGCGACCGTCGTCGCCATCCACCTGTTCGGGCGCCCGCTCGGGAGGCTGATCGACCGCGACGACGTCGTCGAAGAAGACGAGGGCGTGCAGCCCTACCTCGTCCAAGTCGTCTGCCGCCCGAAATCGGAGAAGTACGCCCGCTCCGAGATCGTGCAGCACGCCAGTGGCAACGACATCACGCTGCGCGGCATCCATACCGGGCATGCCGCCGACGACGAAATCACCCTGACCGCGCACCTGCTGATGGACGGCCACACACCGGCCAAGCTCGAGCGGCTGGTCGCCGAGCTCTCGCTGCAGCCGGGGGTCCGGGCGGTGCAGTGGTACGCGGGGGAGAAGGCGCAGGCGGACTGAGCCGACCGGGAGCGGTCAAGGGCGTGCCTGCAGCTCCGGCGCGGCGGCGGCCAACAGTTCGGCGCGGCTACGGGTCAGCGGGGGATAGATGCGCCGGCTGTTGATGGTCTGCTTGGTCGCCTTGGCCCGGGGCCCGGTCGACGCCACCGCCCGATCCCATCCCTCGGTGTAGACCGCTCCGGCGGGTCCGAGGTCGAGAACCGTGACATACCAAGGGATTCGAAGGGCAAGCATCGGCTCATCGAACAGCTCGCTGATGACGTTGTAGCCGGCATAGCGGCCCATCGGGCGCCCGTGTTGGCAGGACATCACCGACAGGTGCTCGTCGTCCATGCGGGCGGCGGCCACGTCGCCGGCGGCGAAAACTCCGGGCACGTCGGCGATCCGGAGGTAGTCGTCGACCCGTACCCGGCCGAACCGATCGAGGGGCACCCCGAGTTGCTCGGTCAGCGAACTCGCCCGCATGCCCGCGCACCACACCACGGTGGCAGCCGGCAGCCGCTCACCCGAGGCCAGCGTCACCTCCCGCTCGGTCACCTCGACGACGCCTGCGCCCGTTCTGATCTCGATGCCGTTGTCCGACAGGGCCCGTTCGATCACCGGACGCGCCGACGCCCCCATGTCGGAGCCCACCGCCTGATTGCGATCGACCAGAACCACCCGGGGGACAACGCCTCGCCGAGAGAACAAGGCGCGCAGCCGCATTGGCATCTCGCTGGCCGCCTCGATGCCGGTGAGTCCGGCACCGACCACGACGACGGTGGCCGCCGCCGGCGTCGGCGGCTCGTCGGCAAGCTCGCGCAGGTGCCGCTGCAGCGCAAGGGCGCCGTCGTAGGTGTCGACGTCGAAACCGAACTCCCGCAGCCCCGGGATGTCCGGCTTCACCACGTGACTGCCCGACGCCAGCACCAGTCGGTCGTAGCCGTACCTGGCGCCGGTCGACGTGGTGATCGTGCGGGCGCCGGTGTCGATGGCGGTCACCTCGGCGGCGGCGTGGGCGACGCCGACCGGGTCGAGCAGGTCGGCGAGCGGGATCCGGCAGGGCGTCAGGTCCGCTTCGTAGTTGCGCACCCGGATGTCGTGGAACGGCTTGGCGCTCACCACGGTGATGTCGACGGCGCCGGCCGGCACGGCCAGCTCGTCCAGCCGCCGCGCGGCGCCGAGCGCCGCCCACAGCCCGGCGAACCCCGACCCGATCACCACGACAGCGGTCAAGTGCTCAACACCTCATTGGTACGGGCCGTTACCGGCGTTGGCCGATGGTCGTAATCTATCCCTGTGCATGCTGTCACCGGGTTCTGGTTCTCGCTGCCCCCGCAGCTGCGGGATCCGGTGCTGTTCGCCATCCCGTTCTTCCTGCTGCTGTTGACGATCGAATGGACCGCGGGCCGCAAGCTGCAACACACCGAGGCAGAAGCGCGGCCAGGATCCGGCGCCTACCTCACCCGCGATTCCTGGGCGAGCATCTCGATGGGCCTGGTCTCGATCGCCACCAGCGCCGGCTGGAAGGCGCTGGCGCTTTTGGGTTACACCGCGATCTATGCGTATCTGGCGCCGTGGCACCTGTCGCCGGCCAAGTGGTACACGTGGATCGTCGCGCTCGTCGGCGTCGACCTGCTGTACTACGGCTACCACCGGATGGCGCACCGGGTCCGGCTGGTCTGGGCGACGCACCAGGCCCACCACTCCAGCCAGTACTACAACCTCGCCACGGCGGTGCGCCAGAAGTGGAACAACAGCGGCGAGGTCTTGATGTGGGTTCCGTTGCCGCTCTTGGGACTTCCGCCCTGGATGGTGTACTTCAGCTGGTCGCTGAATCTGATCTACCAGTTCTGGATCCACACCGAGCGCATCGACAAGCTGCCGCGCCCGTTCGAATTCGTCTTCAACACCCCGTCGCACCATCGGGTGCACCACGGGATGGACCAGCTCTATCTGGACAAGAACTACGGCGGCATCCTCATCCTCTGGGACCGGATGTTCGGCAGCTTCCAGCCCGAGCTGTTCCGCCCCCATTACGGGCTCACCAAGCAGGTCGACACCTTCAACATCTGGAAGCTGCAAACCCGCGAATACGTCGCCATCGCCCGCGACTGGCGATCGGCAAAGCGCCTGCGGGATCGGCTGGGTTACGTCTTCGGCCCGCCGGGGTGGGCGCCGCGCGCGGCGGGGCTGGCCGCCGACGCCGTGCCGCTGGTCACGCCGGGGTAACGCCGGCGCTCTCAAGTGCGAAAAGATGAGCGAGGGGTGAGATCAAGCCGTAACGTCACCCTTCGGGCCGGCATTTCACGGAGGGATCGGAGCTCAACATGCGCCGCCTGGCACTGCACGCATTCGCCGCCTCGGCTTCCGTCGTGGCAGTCGCATCGTGGCTGCCGCCCCTGCCCGCCAAGGCGGACCCCCCGGTCGTCTTTCCCGGGATGGAAATCCACCAGGACAATCGCCTGTGCACCCTGGCCTACGTCGACCCTGCCCTGAAGATCGCGTTCACCGCGGGGCATTGCCGCGGCAGCGGCGTCGTCTACGACCGCGAACACAACGTCATCGGGCGTCAGGCCACGTTCCGCGACAACACGCCCAGCGGCACCACCGTGGCCACCGATCAGACGATCAACGACTACGAAGCGATCGTGCTGGACAGCGGGGTCACGGCCAACAACGTCCTGCCGGGCGGGCGGCCGCTGGAATCCAACCCCTCCCTGGCGCTTCAGCCGGGCCAGGCCGTGTGCCACTTCGGCGTGGTCACGGGTGAGACCTGCGGGACCGTCGAGAGCGTCAACAACGGATGGTTCACCATGTCGCACGGTGTCCAGAGCCAGCGGGGCGATTCCGGGGGACCGGTGTACCTGGCACCCGCCGGCGGCCCGGGGGAGATCGTGGGGATCTTCAACAGCGTCTGGGGCGATCTGCCCGCGGCGGTGTCGTGGCGGGCCACCTCGGACCAGGTCCGCCAAGATCTCGGGGCGACGCCGCCCAACCCCCGATAAGTCAGCCGGCGGGATCGAGCACGAACACCGGAATCGAGGGCGCCCCAGCGAGCAGCTGCTCATCGGTGGAATCCGGCGTCAACCCGCCTACGTAATCCTTGACCTGCCAGTACCAGCGGCCCAGATAGCGCCTCAGGACTTCGGGCTTGGCTGCATCGCCCACCTCGCTGACTCGAGCGCGTCGCCGGTGCCAGCGCGGACCCACCTCGACGACGCCCGCCGCCCGCACGTTGCGGGCCCACTGCGTGTTGCCGCGCGGTGAGACCAGATAGTCCACGCCGTCGATCGTGAGCAGGTTGATCACCACCGCGCGCGGTTTTCCGCTCTTGCGGCCCTGGACGCGCAGGGCACGGGTCCCGGCGATGCTGATCCCCAGCTCGGCGAGCCAGCGGATCACCGCATTGGCGGCGCGGGCCACCCGATTCGGTTCTTCGTAGCGCGTGGCCATGGTGCGTCCTCTCTAACGGGATCCGAGAGCGGTGCTCTCTGTGCGGCACACGCTGCCACAGTCGCCGCCAAAAAGCAAGAGCGGTGTTCTCGGTTGTGTCAGACTGGCCGCGTGGGCAAACGCCAGGAATCGCGGGAGCAGATCGAGGCGCGAATCATCGAACTGGGCCGCCGCCAACTGGTGGAGGGCGGCGCCGCCGGGCTCTCGGTGCGCGCCATCGCCCGTGACCTCGGCATGGTGTCCTCGGCGGTGTATCGATACGTGTCCAGCCGCGACGAGCTGCTGACCCTGCTGGTGGTGGACGCCTATACGGACCTGGCCGACACCGTGGACCGGGCCCGGGAGACAGCGGGCGAGGCGTGGAGCGACGACGTCATCGCCATCGCACGGGCGGCGCGGGAGTGGGCCGTGGCCGATCCCGCCCGCTGGGCGCTGCTGTACGGCAGCCCAGTGCCCGGGTATCACGCGCCCGCCGAGCGCACCGTCCCGGCCGGCACCCGCGTGGTGGGCGCCCTCTTCGACGCGGTGGCGGCGGGCATCGCGACCGGAGACATCCGTTTGACGAATGATCTTGCACCGCAACCGATGTCGTCGGATTTCGGACGCATTCGCGACGAGTTCGGATTTCCGGGAGACGACCTGGTGATCGCCAAGTGCTTCCTGCTGTGGGCGGGCGTCCTGGGCGCCATCAGTTTGGAGGTGTTCGGGCAATACGGCACCGACACCCTGACCGACCCGGCGGCGGTGTTCGACACTCAGATGCGGCTGCTGGTGGACGTGCTGACCCAGCACTGAACCGCAGAATTAGAACGTGTTCATCGCGTCGCCGGGTGGCCGACGGGGCCGCGTACGGCAAAGTCCTACCGCGCCCCTTCTGGCGGCCGACCGGCTGGGCTATCCTGCGAGACGATGACCCTTCCCACCCAATCGCCGACGCAGATCGCCTGGGTCACCCCCGACCTGGATGCCACCGAAACCGCCCTCACCGGCCTGTTAGGCGTTCGGAAGTGGGTGCGGATACCCGAGGTGCACTTTGCCCCGGACAGCTGCAGCTACCTCGGCCGGCCCGCCGATTTCGTCGCCAGCATCTCGCTGAGCTATCTCGGGGACATGCAGCTGGAGCTGATCTCACCGGTCCGAGGGGAGAACATCTATAGTGACTTTCTGCGCGAATCCCCGCCCGGCCTGCACCACATCTGCACCGAAGCGCCGAGCCCCGAGGGATTCGACGCCTTCCTGGCGGAGGCCGCGGCAAAGGGCGCGCCGGTCGTGCAGCAGGGCGTGATGCCCGGCGGCATCAAGTTCGCCTACGTGTCGGCGCCGCAGGCGGGGGTGCCGTATCTGGAAATCGCCTACGTCCCACCCGAGATGAGGGCGTTCTACGACTACATCAAACGGGAGCAGCAGTGAGCCGCGCCGACGACGATGCGGAACGCAGTGACGAAGAGGAGCGGCGCCGATGAGCCGCGCCGACGACGATGCGGAACGCAGTGACGAAGAGGAGTGGCGCCAATGAGCCGCGCCGACGACGATGCGGAACGCAGTGACGAAGAGGAGTGGCGCCAATGAGCACCGAGATTCCGGCAACCGTCAACGCGGACACGGTGAGTTCGTGGTCGGACGAGGTCGACGTGGTGGTGATCGGTTTCGGCATCGGCGGCGGGTGCGCGGCGGTCAGCGCGGCGGCCGCGGGCGCGAAGGTGCTGGTGCTCGAGCGCGCCGCCGCGGCGGGCGGCACGACTTCCCTTGCGGGAGGCCACTTTTACCTCGGCGGCGGGACCGCCGTGCAGGAGGCGACCGGCCACCCCGACTCGGCCGAGGAGATGTACAAATACCTCGTCGCGGTGTCGAGGCAGCCGGACCACGCGAAGATTCGCGCCTACTGCGAGGGCAGCGTCGAACACTTTAATTGGTTGGAAGACTTGGGCTTTCAATTCGAGCGCAGCTACTTCCCGGGCAAGGCCGTGATCCAGCCCAACACCGAGGGGTTGATGTTCACCGGCAACGAGAAGGTGTGGCCCTTCCTGGAGAAGGCGGTCCCGGCGCCGCGCGGTCATAAGGTGCCCGTGCCCGGCGACACCGGTGGCGCCAGCATGGTGATCGACCTGCTCCTCAAGCGGGCCGCCAGCCTCGGCGTGCAGGTGCGATACGAGACCGGCGCTAGCCAGCTGATCGTGGACGACGCCGGCGCGGTGACCGGCGTGCTGTGGAAGCAATTCTCCGAAACCGGTGCGATCAAGGCAAAGTCGGTGATCATCGCTGCCGGGGGATTCGTGATGAACCCGGAAATGGTAGCCAGGTACACCCCGAAGCTGGGCGAGAAGCCGTTCGTCCTCGGCAACACTTACGACGACGGCCTGGGCATCCGGATGGGCGTCTCCGCGGGCGGCGCCACCCAGCACATGGATCAGATCTTCATCACGGCGCCGCCCTACCCGCCGTCGATCCTGCTCACCGGGATCATTGTGAACAAGCTCGGGCAGCGGTTCGTCGCCGAAGACTCCTACCACTCGCGCACGGCGGGCTTCATCATGGATCAGCCGGACAGCGCGGCGTTCCTGATCGTCGACGAGGCGCACCTGGAGCATCCCAAGATGCCGCTGGTGCCGCTCATCGACGGCTGGGAGACGGTGCCCGAGATGGAAGCCGCGCTGGGCATCCCGCAGGGCAATCTGGTCGCGACCCTGGACCGCTACAACACACACGCGGCCCGCGGCGAGGATCCCGATTTCCACAAGCAGCCGGAATTCCTTGCCGCGCAAGACAAAGGGCCCTGGGGCGCGTTCGATATGTCGTTGGGCAAGGCGATGTACGCGGGATTCACCGTCGGTGGGCTGGCGGTGTCGGTCGACGGGCAGGTGCAACGCGAGGACGGCACCGTGGTTCCCGGCCTGTACGCGGTGGGCGCGTGCGCGTCCAACATCGCCCAGGACGGCAAGGGCTACGCCAGTGGAACGCAGCTGGGGGAGGGCTCGTTCTTCGGGCGCCGCGCCGGAGCACACGCGGCCCGGGTGGCCGCGGGCGCGCAGTCGTAATCGGCGCACGGCATCGAGGCTGTAATTTCGCAGCGAAAGTGCGAGTAAACCCCTGCGAATTTGCAGGCTCGCCGCGCCTTGGCCCGCAACGCAAACGCCTAGACCCCGGCGGGTTCCTTCTCTACCGGGCCCAGCCGCCACTGGCCGCCGCCCAGCAACTGGAGCTGTTGGCGGTGATGCTGCTCGACGGTGGGCCGGTGGCTGACGCTGACCAACACGGTGTCCGGCAACTCGGTGCGCACCAGCTGATACAGCGCGAACTCCAGCCCCTCGTCGAGCGCCGAGGTGGCCTCGTCGAGGAACACCGCCTTCGGCTTGGTGAGCAGGATGCGGGCGAACGCGACGCGCTGCTGCTCCCCGGGGGAGAGCACCTTTGCCCAGTCCTGCTCCTCGTCGAGGCGGCCGATCAGCGGCGCCAAGGCCACCTTCGTCAGCACGTCCTGCAATTCGCCGTCGGAGACGTTCGCCGGCTCGTTCGGGTAGCAGATCACGCCGCGCAGGCTGCCGAGCGGCACGTAGGGCAACTGCGACAGGAACATCGTCGCGTTGTCGCCGTCGGGGCGGCAAAGGGTCCCGGACGCGTACGGCCACAACTCGGCCAGGCTGCGCAGCAAGGTGGTCTTGCCGGCGCCCGATCGCCCGGTGATCACCAGCGAGTCGCCGTCGTCGAGCGCCACATCGAGCGGGTCGATCAACTGGTCGCCCGCCGGCGTGCGCACCTCGACACCGCGAAGCTCGACGGTTGCCTCGTCGCTCGGCTTGACCAGGATCGTCGGCAGCGCGCGGCCCTGGCTGTTCGCGTCGACGAGCCCGTGTAACCGGATGATCGCCGCGCGAAACGCGGCAAAGGCGTCGTAGTTGTTGCGGAAGAACGACAGCGAATCCTGGATGTTGCCGAAGGCCGTCGCGCTCTGGCCGACGTCGCCGAAGTCGATCCGCCCGGCGAACAGTCGCGGTGCCTGGATCACCCACGGCAGCGGGACGATGATCTGCGACATCGACCAGTTCCACCCGTTGAAGATGATCGTCCGGCGCACGAACTTGCGGTAGTTGGCGATGATCGGGGTGAAGCGCCGCCACAGTTGCGCCCGCTCGACTCGTTCACCGCGATAGAAGCCCACCGCCTCGGCCGCGTCGCGCAACCGCACCAGCGCGTAACGGAATGCGGCGTTGAGCTTTTCGTTGTTGAAGCTCAGCCAAATCAGCGGATGGCCCAGCCAGACCGCGACCACGGTCGCGACCAGAACGTAGACCAGGACGGTGACGAACATCGCGCGCGGCAACTCGAAGCCGAAAAGTTCCAGATTCCCGGAGAGCTGCCACAGGATCGCGGCAAAGGAGATCACCGAGGCCACCGCGTTGACGGCCCCGAACAGCAGGGTGCTGCCCGTCCCGTTGGACGGGATGTTCGGGGTGCCCCCAGCGTTGGCGGTGAAGATGTCGATGTCCTGCTGGATGCGCTGGTCCGGGTTGTCGATGGTGTTGTCGATGAACAGGTCCCGGTAGTAGGCCTTGCCCTCCAGCCAGTCGTCGGTGAGGTGGGCGGTCAGCCAGACGCGCCAGGCGATGATGAATCGCTGGGTCAGATAGATGTCGATCATGAACCGGATGACATACAGCGTGGCGAGCACGGAAAAGATCCCGATCGACATCCAAAAGCCGTGAATACCGGACTGTTTCACGTTGGCATCGTCAGCCGCGATGCCCTGCACGGCCTTCTGCACCGCCGTGTACAGGTCGTTGCCCTGGTAGCTCAGCAGAACGGTGAGCCGCACCGAACACAGCACCGACAGCAACAGCACCCCCAGCATCGCCCACACCTTGACGCTTGACGGGCCGACGAAGTAGCCGCGGGTGATCCGCCAGAACTGCCGGCCCCACGGGGTCAGGTACCGGAACGCCACCAGTACGGCGAGAAGACAGACGGCTCCGATCGCCCAGGCGATGGCGATCCAGCGCAGGGAATCCATGGGTGCCGCCGACCAATTGATCGACGGCGTAAACGGCTTCGGGCCCATGGTCGATGTCTCCTTAAGGTCGAGGCCTGACACAAAATCCTTCGGCGAAGGTACCCGAGTGATTGCCGATAGGCTGCCTGGATGAGCATCGACGCTCCGTCCAGCCAGACCGTACATGCCGGCCGACTCATCGCACGCCGGCTCAAGGCCAGCGGCATCGACACCGTGTTCACCCTATCGGGCGGCCACCTGTTCTCCATCTACGACGGGTGCCGCGACGAGGGGATCCGGCTGATCGACACCCGCCACGAACAGACCGCGACGTTCGCCGCCGAGGGCTGGTCGAAGGTGACGAGGCTGCCCGGCGTGGCCGCATTGACCGCGGGGCCGGGCGTGACCAACGGGATGAGCGCGATGGCCGCGGCGCAGCAGAACCAGTCGCCGCTGGTGGTGCTGGGTGGCCGGGCCCCCGCGGGGCGCTGGGGCATGGGTTCGCTGCAGGAGATCGACCATGTGCCGTTCGTGGCGCCGCTGGCCCGATTCGCCGCCACCGCGCAGTCGGCCGACGACGCCGGCCGGCTGGTGGACGAGGCGTTGCGCGCGGCCGTCGGCGCCCCGTCCGGGGTGGGGTTCGTCGACTTTCCGATGGACCACGCCTTTTCGATGTCGGAGGATGACGGCCGGCCCGGCGCCTTGAGCGCGGTGCCGCCCGCTCCGGCCCCGGATGCCCAGGCCCTCGACCGCGCCGTCGACCTGCTGGCAGCGGCGCAGCGGCCGGTGATCATGGCGGGCACCAACGTCTGGTGGGGACACGGCGAGGCGGCGCTGCTGCGCCTCGCGGAGGAACTTCAGATTCCGGTGCTGATGAACGGGATGGCCCGCGGCGTGGTGCCGGCCGACCATCCGATGGCCTTCTCGCGGGTGCGCGGCAAGGCGCTGGGCGAGGCCGACGTCGCGCTGATCGTAGGTGTGCCAATGGATTTCAGGTTGGGCTTCGGCAAGGTGTTCGGACCCGAAACGCAGCTGATCGTGGCCGACCGCGGCGAACCCGTCCGCGAGCATCCCCGGCCCATCGCCGCCGGCCTGTACGGCGACCTCAGCTCGATCCTTTCGGCCCTCGCCGCCACGCGTGGCACCGCACACCCGGATTGGGTCGCCGAGCTACGAACCGCCGAGACCGCGGCGCGCGCCCAGGAGAAGGCCGAGCTGGCCGACGACCGGATCCCGCTGCATCCGATGCGGGTGTACGCGGAGCTGGCGCCGCTGCTGGACCGCGACGCCATCGTCGTCATCGACGCGGGCGACTTCGGGTCCTATGCCGGGCGGGTGATCGATAGCTATCTGCCGGGTTGCTGGCTGGACAGCGGCCCGTTCGGCTGCCTCGGGTCGGGCCCCGGCTACGCGTTGGCCGCCAAGCTGGCCCGGCCGGACCGCCAGGTCGTGCTGCTGCAGGGCGACGGCGCGTTCGGCTTCAGCGGCATGGAGTGGGACACCCTGGTCCGCCACGGCGTGCCGGTCGTGTCGATCATCGGCAACAACGGAATCTGGGGTCTCGAAAAACACCCCATGGAGGCGCTGTACGGCTACTCGGTGGTGGCGGAATTGCGTCCGGGCACCCGCTACGACGAGGTGGCCCGCGCCCTGGGCGCCCACGGCGAGTTGGTGGCCGCGCCCGCCGAGTTGCGGCCCGCACTGGAACGCGCCTTCGCCAGCGGGCTGCCCGCCGTCGTCAACGTGCTCACCGACCCGGCCGTCGCCTACCCGCGCCGCTCGAACCTCGCCTGACCCGACCGCTCGCGTACCGTTGACCTGTGCCAAAGACCACCCGGACGCAGCCCGGCCGCCTGACTAGCCGATTCTGGCGGCTGCTGGGCGCCAGCACGGAGAAGAACCAGACGCGGTCCCTCGCCGAGGTCACCGCCTCGTCGGAGTACGACGAGAAGGCGGCCGGCCTCAGCGACGAGAAGCTACGCGAGGCAACGGGGCTGCTCAAGCTCGAGGACCTCGCGGAGTCCGCCGACATCCCACAGTTCCTCGCGATCGCGCGGGAGGCGGCGGAGCGGGCGACCGGGCTTCGCCCCTTCGATGTCCAGCTGCTGGGGGCGTTGCGCATGCTCGCCGGCGACGTGATCGAGATGGCCACCGGGGAGGGCAAGACCCTGTCAGGGGCGATCGCGGCCGCCGGATACGCCCTTGCGGGACGGCACGTCCACGTCGTGACCATCAACGACTACCTGGCCCGGCGCGACGCGGAGTGGATGGGCCCGCTGTTGGAAGCCCTGGGCCTGACGGTCGGCTGGATCACCGCGGACTCGACGAGCGAGGAACGCCGCGCCGCCTACGGTTGCGACGTCACCTACGCCTCGGTCAACGAGATCGGCTTCGACGTGCTGCGCGACCAGCTGGCGACCGACGTCGACGACCTGGTCTCGCCCAATCCCGACGTGGCCCTCATCGACGAAGCCGACTCGGTGCTGGTCGACGAGGCGTTGGTGCCGTTGGTGCTGGCCGGCACCACCCACCGGGAGACGCCGCGGCTGGAGATCATCAAGCTGGTCGGCACGCTGGACGCCGGCACCGATTATGAGACCGACGCCGACAGCCGCAACGTGCATTTGACCGACGTCGGCGCGCGCAAGGTCGAGAAGGCGCTCGGCGGCATCGACCTGTACTCCGAGGAGCACGTCGGCACCACCCTCACCGAGGTGAACGTGGCGCTACACGCGCACGTGCTGCTGCAGCGCGACGTGCACTACATCGTGCGCGACGACGCGGTGCACCTGATCAACTCCGCCCGCGGCCGCATCGCGCAACTGCAGCGCTGGCCCGACGGCCTGCAGGCCGCCGTCGAGGCGAAGGAGGGCATCGAGACCACCGAGACCGGCGAGGTGCTCGACACCATCACCGTGCAGGCGCTGATCAACCGCTACGCCACCGTCTGCGGCATGACCGGCACCGCGCTGGCGGCCGGCGAGCAGCTGCGCCAGTTCTACAAGCTCGGCGTGTCGCCAATCCCGCCGAACGAGCCCAACATTCGCGAGGACGAGGCCGACCGGGTCTACATCACCGCCGCCGCCAAGAACGACGCGATCGTCGCGCACATCGCCGAGGTTCACGAGACCGGGCAGCCGGTGCTGGTCGGCACCCGCGACGTGGCCGAGTCCGAGGAACTGCACGAGCGGCTGCTGCGCCGCGGCGTTCCCGCGGTGGTGCTCAACGCGAAGAACGACGCCGAAGAGGCGAAGGTCATCGCCGAGGCCGGCGAGTACGGCACGGTCACCGTGTCGACCCAGATGGCCGGGCGGGGCACCGACATCCGCCTCGGCGGATCCGACGAGGCCGACCACGACCGCGTCGCCGAACTGGGCGGGCTGCACGTCGTCGGCACCGGCCGCCACCACACCGAGCGCCTCGACAACCAGCTGCGCGGCCGCGCCGGGCGGCAGGGCGACCCGGGGTCGTCGGTGTTCTTCTCGAGTTGGGAGGACGACGTCGTCGCGGCCAACCTCGACCACAACAAGCTCCCGATGCAAACCGACGAGGACGGCCGGATCGTCAGCCCCAAGGCGGCCGGGATGCTCGACCACGCGCAGCGGGTCGCCGAGGGCCGGATGCTCGACGTGCACGCGAACACCTGGCGTTACAACCAGCTGATCGCGCAGCAGCGCGCGATCATCGTCGATCGCCGAAACACGTTGCTGCGCACCGCGACCGCGCGCGAGGAGCTCGCCGAGCTGGCGCCGGACCGCTACGAGGAACTCGCCGAGGACATCTCCGAAGACCGCCTGGAGAAGATCTGCCGGCTCATCATGCTGTATCACCTCGACCGGGGCTGGGCCGACCATCTGGCCTACCTCGCCGACATCCGCGAAAGCATCCACCTGCGCGCGCTGGGGCGGCAGAATCCGCTGGACGAGTTTCACAGGATGGCGGTCGACGCGTTCGCGTCGCTGGCCGCCGACGCCATCGAGGCGGCCCAGCAGACGTTCGAAACCGCGAACGTGCTCGAAGAGGAGCCGGGGCTGGACCTGTCCAAGCTGGCGCGGCCGACGTCGACGTGGACCTACATGGTCAACGACAACCCGCTGTCCGACGACACGCTGTCGACCCTGAGCCTGCCCGGGGTGTTCCGCTGAGCTGAGCCGGCGAGCATGCGGCCAGCCGCGCACTCGGCATTCGGGCTCCATGTTCGGCTAATGTCACGGCTCATGGAGCCCGCGCTTCCGCCCGATCGGGTGCTGACGGTGCCCAACGCACTCAGCGCGATCCGCCTGCTGCTCATCCCGGTTTTCGTCTACGTCCTGCTGTTCGCCCACGCCAACGGTTGGGCGGTGGCGATCCTGATGTTCAGCGGGGCCTCGGACTGGGCCGACGGCAAGATCGCCCGCACGCTCAACCAGTCCTCGCGGCTGGGCGTTCTGCTGGACCCGGCGGTGGATCGGCTCTACATGCTGACCGTCCCGATCGTTCTGGCGATCGATGGGATCGTGCCGTGGTGGTTCGTCATCACGCTGCTGGTGCGTGACGGGCTGCTGGCCGCCACCCTCCCGCTGCTGCGCAGCCGCGGCCTGTCGGCGCTGCCGGTGACCTACGTCGGAAAGGGCGCCACCTTCGCGTTGATGGCCGGGTTTCCGTTGGTCCTGCTGGGCACCGGCGGCGCGGAGTGGAGCCGCGTGCTGAGGGCCTGTGGCTGGGGCTTTTTGGGCTGGGGCTTGTACACATACCTGTGGGCGTTCGTGCTGTATGCGGTGCAGATGACGTTGGTGGTGCGCCGCATGCCCAAGGTGAAACAGTCCGACCGCCAGCCGGTTACCCGCAAGGCGGGTGGACATGACTGACGCGGACCGGCTGCTCGGCGGATATGACCCCAACGCCGGCCGCAGCGCCCACGCCGCCGCGCGGCCCCAGCTGATCCCGGTGCCCTCGCTGCTGCGCGCCCTGCTCTCGGAGCACCTGGACCCCGGCTACGCCGCGGCCGCGGCCAAACGCGACGGTGACGCCGCGGCGCCGAGCGGCCGCGACCGCGCCTTCGGCTGGCTGTGGCAGGCCCTTGCCGCGCTCCTGATCGCGACGGTGTTCGCCGCCGCGGTCGCGCAGGCGCGGTCGGTGGCGCCCGGCGTGCGCACCGCGCAGCAGCTGCTGCTGGAAAGCGTGCGTTCCTCGGAGGCCGCCGCGGCCAAGTTGGGTCAACAGCGCAGCGCGCTCTCGAGCCGAGTGGACGACGTGCAGCGCCACGCACTGGCCGAAAACGCCCAGGGGCAGCGGCTGCTGGCCAGGCTCGACGCGCTGGGCCTGGCGGCGGCGAGCACGGCGGTCATCGGTCCCGGCCTCGCGGTGACCGTGACGGATCCCGGTGCCGGCCCGAACCTTTCCGACGTCTCCAAGCAGCGCATCAACGGCAGCAGGCAGATCATCCTGGACCGCGACCTGCAGCTGGTCGTCAACTCGCTGTGGGCCAGCGGCGCCGAAGCCATCTCCGTCGGCGGCGTCCGGATCGGACCCAACGTCACCATCCGGCAGGCCGGCGGGGCGATCCTCGTCGACAACAACCCCACCAGCAGCCCCTACCAGATCCTGGCGGTCGGGCCGCCGCACTCGATGCGCGACGTCTTCGACAACAGCACCGGCCTGCAGCGGCTTAGGCTGCTGGAATCTTCCTACGGTGTCGTCGTCACCGTGAACGTCGCCGACGGCCTGTCGCTGCCGGCCGGACCGATGCGGGATGTCAAGTTCGCCAAACAGATTGGGCCCCAGTGAGAGACATGCCGAGAGGAAACCGAGCATGATCGGCATCGCGGCGCTCGCGGTCGGCATCGTGCTGGGTTTGGTCTTCCACCCCGCCGTCCCGGAGGTCGTCCAGCCCTATCTGCCGATCGCGGTGGTGGCCGCGCTGGACGCGGTGTTCGGTGGGCTGCGCGCCTACCTCGAGCGGATCTTCGACCCCAAGGTCTTCGTGATCTCGTTCGTGTTCAACGTCTTTGTGGCCGCGCTCATCGTCTACGTCGGCGACCAACTGGGCGTCGGCACCCAGCTGTCCACCGCGATCATCGTCGTACTGGGCATCCGCATCTTCGGCAACGCCGCCGCGCTGCGGCGCCGGCTGTTCGGGGCATAACGGCCGTGAGCCAAGACCCGCCCGAAGAAAGGGAAACTCGCGACGCGCCACCCGAGCCCACCGCGGGCGCGGGTGCGCATCGCGGCCGGCACGAACTGCCGCCACACCGCCCGCGGCCCGAGATCGGCCCGGTGCACCGCACGGGGCTGTCCGCAATGCTGCGGGCCGGTCGCTCGCGGCTGGCCTTCGGGGCGCTGGCGGTCGTGCTGTGCCTCGTCCTGGGGATCGCCATCGTCACCCAGGTCCGCCAGACCAAGTCGGGCGACTCGCTGGACACCGCCCGCCCCGCCGACCTGTTGGTGCTGCTGGACTCGCTGCGGCAGCGGGAGGCGACGCTGAACACCGAAGTCGGCGAGCTGCAAAACACCCTGAATGCGTTGCAGGCGTCCGGCAACAACGATCAGGCGGCCATCCAGAGCGCCCAGGCCCGGCTCGCGGCGCTGTCCATCTTGGTCGGCGCGGTGGGCGCCACCGGCCCCGGCGTCACGATCACCATCGACGACCCGGGCCCGGGGGTGTCACCGGAGGCGATGCTCGACGTGATCAACGAGCTGCGTGCCGCCGGCGCGGAAGCGATCGAGATCAACGACGCGCACCAATCCGTCCGGGTAGGTGTCGATACCTGGATAGTGGGTACGCCGGGCTCGTTGACCGTTGACAACAAGACCCTGTCGTCCCCGTATTCGATTCTGGCGATTGGCGATCCGCCCACGCTGGCCGCGGCGATGAATATCCCCGGCGGGGCCGAGGACAGCATCAAGCGCGTCGGCGCGCGCATGTCGGTCCAGCAGGCCGACCGGGTCGACGTGACCACCTTGCGGCAACCAAAACCGCACCAATACGCTCAGCCCGTCAAGTGAACGTGCCTCGTCGGCAGCGACCAGAACAGGATCACCCGTGAGCGATATCCCGTCCGATCTGCACTACACCGCCGAACATGAATGGGTTCGACGCAGCGGTGAGGACACCGTGCGGGTCGGTATCACCGACTTCGCGCAGTCGGCGCTCGGCGACGTCGTCTTCGTCCAGCTGCCGGACGTAGGCAGCCAGGTGAGCGCGGGCGAATCCTTCGGCGAGGTGGAATCGACGAAGTCGGTGTCGGACCTGTTCGCACCGGTCTCGGGCACGGTCTTGGCGGTCAACGCCGACCTGGAGGGCAGTCCGCAGCTGGTCAACTCCGACCCCTACGGGTCGGGCTGGCTGGTCGACGTCCAGGTCTCGGACGCCGCCGAGCTCGAGTCGGCGATCTCGGCGCTGCTCGACCCGGAGGCCTACCGCGGGACGCTGACCGAATGACGATTGCTAATGTGCCTGCCAGCCCCGCTCGGTGCTGCGGGCGGCGCACGCGGTTCACGTCGGTCGGGCTTCCGATCGTCCGGTGGGGGGCACATTGCGAACCGGTGCGCGGTACGGTCAACAGATCGACACTTGATAGACACGAGACGGTCAAGTAATCAGCAGTGCGGGGCTAGAGAAACTCAGGAAACCTCGACAAACCTAGAGGGAGCCGGGCCAACGGCCCGGTTCGGATAACGCCACAGCGGCCAGTGAGGAGCAGCGCGTGACGGACATGGATAACGACCAGACCTCTGATGAAGTGACGGTGGAAACGACTTCGGTCTTTCGTGCCGACTTTCTCAACGAACTCGACGCGCCCGCCCAGGCGGGGACCGAGAGCGCGGTGTCGGGCGTTGAAGGACTCCCGGCCGGCTCGGCGTTGCTGGTCGTCAAACGCGGACCTAACGCCGGGTCGCGGTTCCTGCTCGACCAGGCCATCACGTCCGCCGGTCGGCATCCCGACAGCGACATCTTCCTCGACGACGTCACCGTCAGCCGTCGCCACGCCGAATTCCGGTTGGAAAATAACGAGTTTCACGTCGTCGATGTCGGTAGCCTGAATGGCACGTACGTCAACCGCGAACCCGTCGATTCGGCGGTGCTGGCCAACGGCGACGAAGTGCAGATCGGCAAGTTCCGGTTGGTGTTCTTGACCGGACCCAAGCAGGGCGACGACGGAGATTCCGGAGGGTAGTGAAGGAGGGTAGTGAGCGCACCCGATAGCCCGGCACTGGCCGGGATGTCGATTGGGGCGGTCCTCGACCTGTTGAGGCCGGATTTCCCCGATGTCACGATCTCCAAGATTCGATTCCTGGAGGCCGAGGGACTGGTGACGCCGCAGCGCGCCGCGTCGGGATATCGCAGGTTCACCGCGTACGACTGCGCGCGGCTGCGGTTCATCCTCACCGCGCAGCGCGACCACTACCTCCCGCTGAAGGTCATCCGGGCGCAGCTGGACGCGCTGCCCGACGGCGAGCTGCCCCCGATCGGATCGCCTTACGGGGTACCGCGATTGGTGTCGGTTCCGAACGGCGGAGACGCCGGCGCCGCGGCCGAAGCCGCCCCGGGCGCCAAGCCAGACGCGGCGGCGGTGGCCCCGCCGCGGGTCCGGCTGAGCCGAGAGGATCTCCTGGAACGTTCCGGGGTGGACGACGAACTGCTGACGGCGTTGCTCCGGGCCGGGGTGATCACCACCGGCCCGGGCCGGTTGTTCGACGAACACGCCGTGGTCATTCTCCAATGCGCGCGGGCCCTGGCCGAATACGGGGTCGAACCGAGGCACCTGCGCGCCTTCCGTTCCGCGGCCGACCGGCAGTCCGATCTGATCGCCCAGATCGCGGGGCCGCTCGTCAAGGCCGGCAAGGCCGGCGCCCGGGACCGCGCCGACGACCTGGCGCGGGAGGTGGCCGCGCTCGCGATCACATTGCACACCTCGCTGATCAAGTCTGCCGTTCGCGACGTTCTGCATCGCTGAGGATTAGACTTCGTTGGACAGCTTGGTGTTCGGCGGGCTGAAGAGTTGCGGAGGGCAGACACAGATGGGTGAAGTTCGTGTTGTCGGCATTCGCGTCGAGCAACCGCAGAACCAGCCGGTGCTGTTGCTGCGCGAGGCCAACGGTGACCGCTACCTGCCAATCTGGATCGGTCAGTCCGAAGCCGCCGCCATCGCGCTGGAGCAGCAGGGCGTCGAACCGCCCCGGCCGCTGACGCATGACCTGATCAGGGATCTCATTGCCGCACTTGGGCATTCGCTGAAAGAGGTGCGGATCGTCGACCTGCAGGAGGGCACGTTCTACGCCGACCTGGTCTTCGACCGCAACATCACTGTCTCGGCGCGCCCGTCGGACTCGGTGGCGATCGCCCTGCGGGTCGGCGTCCCGATCTACGTCGAGGAGGCCGTGCTCGCCCAGGCCGGTCTGCTCATCCCGGACGAGAGCGACGAAGAGGCCAACACCGCCGTGCGCGAGGACGAGGTGGAGAAGTTCAAGGAGTTCCTCGACAGCGTGTCGCCCGACGATTTCAAGGCCACCTAGCCGCCCGGAAAGGGCCGTCCCGCGAGTACTAGGCTGGGCGCCGACATCACGGATCCATCTCATCTGGCGCCGCGATCTCGACACGCTGGCCGATAGTGCTGCCAGTTGGGCCCGCGGCCGCCATACTTTGATCACGACTTAGGGCGCGGCGGCTATCGAAAAGCGTAAGCTCACTAGCACTCGGGCCTGAGCAAACGTGGCTGCGGTGCAGCCAGAGACGCAGCTAACGATGACAGCGCGATCGGCGAGAGGAACCCCCGTGAGCGAGCAGCCACGTCAAGAGCAGCTGGACCTAGCTGACCAAGCGAACGCCGCGAGCAGCGACCAACCCGTCTCTGCAGCGAGCGCACCGGTGCAGCCCGGGCTGTTCCCCGACGATTCCGTGCCCGACGAGCTGGTGGGCTACCGCGGCCCGAGCGCGTGCCAGATCGCCGGCATCACCTACCGCCAGCTGGACTACTGGGCGCGCACGTCGCTGGTGGTCCCGTCGATCCGCAGCGCGGCGGGCTCCGGCAGCCAGCGGCTCTACTCGTTCAAGGACATCCTGGTCCTCAAGATCGTCAAGCGACTGCTCGACACCGGCATCTCGCTGCACAACATCCGCGTCGCCGTCGACCACCTGCGCCAGCGCGGCGTCCAGGACCTGGCCAACATCACGCTCTTCTCCGACGGCACCACCGTCTACGAGTGCACCTCGGCCGAAGAGGTCGTCGACCTGCTGCAGGGCGGGCAGGGCGTGTTCGGCATCGCGGTGTCGGGCGCGATGCGCGAGCTGACCGGCGTGATCGCCGACTTCCACGGCGAGCGCGCCGACGGCGGCGAGTCGATCGCGGCCCCGGAGGACGAGCTGGCGTCGCGGCGCAAGCACCGCGACCGCAAGATCGGCTGACCCCGGGTAAACTGGTCCGCGCGTCGCACTCGGGCGGGAGAGTCTCGTGGCTGCCAGTCACGGGCGCCGAAGGAGCAACACCTCTCCGTCAACCTCTCAGGCACCCGGACCGCGCGAGTTAACGACGCCTCTGGAAAGCGGTGCGGACCGGTAGCGGTCCCACCCGCCGATGGGGAAAGGCGCCCCGGCAGCAGCCGGCGCCGAATCTCTCAGGCGCCCGGCGAACGGGTGAAGACAGAGGGAGAGGGCCGTTAGTCCCTCGACCTCAGGAGTTCGCCGTGGCCGATCAATCAACCTTCGCAGCGCGGCACATCGGCCCGGACGGCCCGGCCATCGCCGCCATGCTCGACGTCATCGGCGTCGACTCGTTAGACGAGCTGGCGTCGAAGGCGGTTCCGGCCGGCATCCTCGACACCCGCCCCGACGGCGGCGCCGCGCCGGGCCTGGACCAGTTGCCGCCCCCCGCCAGCGAGGCCGAGACGCTGGCCGAGCTGCGCGCCCTGGCCGACGCCAACACCGTGGCCGTGTCGATGATCGGGCAGGGCTACTACGACACGCTCACGCCGCCGGTGTTGCTGCGCAACATCATGGAGAACCCGGCCTGGTACACCGCGTACACGCCCTATCAGCCGGAGATCAGCCAGGGCCGGCTGGAGGCGCTGCTGAACTTCCAGACGATGGTGGCCGACCTGACCGGGCTGGAGGTCGCCAACGCGTCGATGCTCGACGAGGGAACCGCGGCGGCCGAGGCCATGACCCTGATGCACCGGGCGACTCGCGGCGCGTCGAACAGGCTCGTCGTGGACGTCGACGTCTTCGCGCAAACCGCAGCCGTGCTGGCCACGCGGGCCAGGCCGTTGGGCATCGAGATCGTCACCGCCGACCTGCGTGACGGCCTGCCCGACGGGGACTTCTTCGGCGTCGTCACCCAGCTGCCGGGCGCCAGCGGCCGGATCACCGACTGGGCGGCCCTGGTCTCGGCGGCCCACGAACGGGGCGCGCTGGTCGCCGTCGGCGCCGACCTGCTGGCCCTCACGCTGATCACCCCGCCCGGCGACATCGGCGCCGACGTCGTGTTCGGCACCACCCAAAGGTTCGGTGTCCCAATGGGATTCGGCGGACCGCACGCCGGCTACCTGGCCGTGCACGCCAAGCACGCCCGCCAGTTGCCGGGGCGGCTGGTCGGGGTGTCCGTGGACAGTGATGGCGCGCCGGCGTTTCGTCTGGCGCTGCAGACCCGCGAACAGCACATCCGCCGCGACAAGGCGACCAGCAACATCTGCACCGCGCAGGTGCTGCTGGCGGTGATGGCCGCGATGTACGCCAGCTACCACGGCGCCGGCGGGCTGACCGCGATCGCCCGCCGCGTGCATGGCCACGCCGAAACCGTCGCCGCCGCGCTGGGTGATGCGCTGGTGCACGACACGTTCTTCGACACCGTGCTGGCCAGGGTGCCGGGCCGCGCCGACGAGGTGCTGGCCGCGGCCAAGGCCCACGGCGTCAACCTGTGGCGCGTCGACGACGACCACGTCTCGGTGGCCTGCGACGAGGCCACCACCGACGCGCATGTCGCCGCGGTGATCGACGCCTTCGGGTTGCCGGCCGCCGAACCCGTCGCCGTCGACATCGCGACCCGCACCTCGGAGTTCCTGACGCACCCGGCCTTCACGCAATACCGCACCGAGACGGCGATGATGCGCTACCTGCGCACGCTGGCGGACAAGGATATCGCCTTGGACCGCAGCATGATTCCGCTCGGCTCGTGCACGATGAAGCTCAACGCCGCCGCCGAGATGGAACCGATCACCTGGCCGGAGTTCGCGCGCCTGCACCCGTTCGCGCCGGCCTCCGACACCGAGGGGATCCGCCGGCTCATCGCCGACGTGGAGTCCTGGCTGGTGCAGATCACCGGCTACGACGCCGTCTCGCTGCAGCCCAACGCCGGCTCGCAGGGCGAGTACGCCGGGCTGCTGGCCATCCACGACTACCACGCCAGCCGCGGCGAACCGCACCGCGACATCTGCCTCATCCCGTCCAGCGCGCACGGGACCAATGCCGCGTCGGCCGCGCTGGCCGGGCTACGGGTGGCCGTGGTCGCGTGTCGCGACAACGGCGACGTCGACCTCGACGACCTGCGGGCCAAGGTGGCCGAGCACGCAGACCGGCTGGCCGCGCTGATGATCACCTACCCGTCCACCCACGGCGTGTACGAGCACGACATCGCCGAGATCTGCGCGGCCGTGCACGACGCGGGCGGTCAGGTCTACATCGACGGCGCCAACCTCAACGCGCTGGTCGGGCTGGCCCGCCCGGGCAGGTTCGGCGGCGACGTCAGCCACCTGAACCTGCACAAGACGTTCTGCATCCCGCACGGCGGCGGCGGCCCGGGCGTCGGGCCGGTGGCGGTGCGCTCGCACCTGGCGCCGTTCCTGCCCGGCCACCCCTACGCCCCCGAACTGCCCGGAGGGCATCCGGTGTCGTCGGCACCCTACGGGTCGGCGTCGATCCTGCCGATCACGTGGGCCTACATTCGGATGATGGGCGCGGAGGGACTGCGGGCGGCGTCGCTCACCGCGATCGCCTCGGCCAACTACATCGCCCGGCGCCTCGACGAGTACTTCCCGGTGCTGTACGCGGGCGAGAACGGCATGGTCGCGCACGAGTGCATCCTGGACCTGCGCGGCATCACCAAGGCGACCGGGGTGACCGTCGACGACGTCGCAAAGCGGTTGGCGGACTACGGTTTTCACGCGCCAACCATGAGCTTCCCGGTCGCCGGCACGCTGATGGTGGAGCCGACCGAAAGCGAGAGCCTGACCGAGGTCGACGACTTCTGCGAGGCCATGATCGCCATCCGCGGCGAGATCGAACGCGTCGGCGCGGGAGAGTGGTCCGTTGAAGACAACCCGCTGCGCGGGGCGCCGCACACCGCGGAGTGCCTGCTCGTCTCCGACTGGAAGCACCCGTACACGCGGGAGGAGGCGGCCTACCCGCTTGGCAAGGGGTTCCGGCCGAAGGTCTGGCCGCCGGTGCGCCGCATCGACGGCGCCTACGGCGACCGCAACCTGGTCTGCTCGTGCCCGCCGGTGGAGGCGTTCGCCTAGGAGCCCGACGGTGGCGACCCGCTTCACCCGGCTTCGCCGCGCTCGCGATCGCCACTAGCCCGACGGTGGCGACCCGCTTCACCCGGCTTCGCCGCGCTCGCGATCGGCCACTAGCCGAAGCGCTCGATGATCGCCGCCGCGATCCGGTCGGGCGCGTCCTCCTGGATGAAGTGCTTTGCTTCGGGCAGCTCGACCACGACGTGATCCGGGAACGCCGCCCGCATCCGCGGGAGCGTAGGGCCCGGCCTGAACGCGAAGTCCTTCATCCCCCAGACGAATAGCGCGGGTTTGGCACCGAGCCGGGCGGGCACCTCCCGCCCGAGCCGCGACAGCAAGGGTTCGGCCGCCAAGATCTGTTTGGGCATCTCGGCCACACCTTTTCGCGCCTCGGCGCTGGGCTGCACGGCCCGATAGTGTTCCATCACCGCCGCGCTCGGGCGGTGCTGAGTCCCCGCCGGAATCAGGCGCTCCACAAAGAAATTGCGCTGCAAGATCGCCCACTGCATCGGCGGGCTGCCCATCACGCGGCTGAAGATCTTCGTCGTCAGCTCGTCCGTCTTCCAGAACCAGGTGTTGCCCAGCACGACGCCACGGACCCTGGCGGCGCGCTCGACGGCGACCGCCATGCTGATGGGCCCGCCCCAGTCCTGGCCCATCGTCAGATAGCCGTCGAGGCCCAGGTGATCGACGAACTCGCCGACCACGTGGGCATGCTCGTCGATCTTGTATCCGAATCCGGCGGGTCGCTCGGACAGCCCGAAGCCGAGGTAATCGGGTGCGATGCAACGGAATTGGCCGCGCAGCGCGACGATGATGTCACGGTACAGAAAGCTCCACGTGGGATTGCCGTGGCAGAGCAGGATCGGCGGGCCGTCCCCCTCGTCGACGTAGTGCATCCGCCCGCGTGAGCTGTCGAACCAGCGCGACTCGAACGGATAAAGGCGAGGATCCGGGGTGAAATCGATCTTCATGACGCTCCCTTCGGGCAACGCGACGATCGTATGCCGGAGGGGTGACAAGCTCGCGTTCGCGAACGTAACCGCACGGCGAATCTCGGCCCGGTTTTTCGCGGCCAGGTTACGCTCGCGGCGAGTCGGACGCCGTCAGCTCAAGAAGGTGCTCAGGGCCGCGGCGAGATCGGGGGACGCCGACGTGGTGAGGTTCTGATAGCCGCCGCCGCTGAGCTGAGCGACGGCCTCCCAGGTGGCCTTGTCGGGGTCGGCGCCGAAGTCGATGACGTTGACCGCGATCGGCTTGGCCGGGTCGGCGCTCTTGCGGATGAAGTCCTGCAGCCCGGGCCCGTCCAACGTCTGGTCGGTGTGCGGCCCCGACGTGATCACCAGTATCGAATTCGGTTGGCCGGCGCGGTAATTGGCCTGCACCTCTTGGTAGAGCAGGCGCAGCGTGGTGAACGACACCGCGCCGCCGGCCGACGAATACTGCTTGTCCAGCGCGGCGGTCAGCGCCGCCGAGCGTGGCTGGCCGTTAACCGGGTCGCCCAGCGGTCCGCTCGTCACCTCCGAGCGCCCCTCGTGGCCGTCGAAGGTCCACAGCCCGACGGCGGCGTTGGCCGGCAACGACTTGATCTTGTCCTGCAGCGCCCCGATCACGTTGGCCAGCCGCGACTTTCCGCCTTCGTCGGCGGGCATCGACTGGTCGAGCATGATGGTCGCGGCCAGCCCGCTGGACGGCGCGGTCATCGCCTCGGCCAGCGTGGCGCGCAGCGCGTCGTCACCCACCGACAGGGTGGACGGCAGCGCCGCGAAGCTGGTGACCGGGCTGCTCGGCGGCTTGACGCCGCTGACCCGGAAGCCGGCCTTGGCCAGCTTCGCGAGTTGCTCGGGCTTCTGCATGTAGCGGGCGAACCCGTTGGCCGCGGAGGCCTGCTCCTGGTTTACCCAGGAGCCGCCCAGCAGCACCGCGGGATAGTCGGCGACCGGCACCGCGCCGGGCGGCAGCCAGGAGGCCAGCGTGCTCTTGGCATCGGACAGCGACTGGCCCCGCAGGTACAGCTGCTGCTCGGTGGTGACCACGGCGTGCACTGGCGCGGTCGCCGCGTCACCGGGCTTGAGCAGCGCGTTCAGCGCCTCGGTCAGGGAGTTGTCCGCGAGCTTGGGCTGGGCGCCCAACAGCGTGCGCACGGCGCCGACGCCCTGGGTCGGCGGCGCACCCGGCGGGACCGCCCCGGCCGCCACGGCCTCGCCGGCCAGCAACGAGGCGTCGGCGTTGCCGGTCATCGGCAGCGCCAGCCGCAGCGACCCCCACGCCGGCAGGTTCAGCGCAGCCAGCGAATTCGGGTTGGTTTGCAGGCCGGGCAGCGCCGCCCAACCCTGATTGCCCAGCGCCTGGCCGAGTTCCGGGCGCACGGCGAGCATGACCGGCGAGGTGACCAGGGAATGGCTTTCGGTGATCTTCTGACCCGACGCGGCGAGCCGCGCGGCCGAGATCGAGCTGCCCGGGATCCACAACGCCGGCTGGCCGCCCAGGTCGGCCGGCCACTTGCCGGCGAACCCGCCCAGGACGGCGTCGGAGCCGGCCTGTTTGACGCTCACCACCATGCAGTGATCGCCGACCGGGCCGGACGTGGCGTTGTAGCTCTCGGCAAGCTGCTGCACCGGGTCGGCGATCGACGGGTCGGCGATGACGGCGACCGTCTCCTTGCCCCCCACGCACCGCGCGGCGGCGGTGTGCGAGCGGTGCGACAGCGCGTCACCGAAGAAGGTCCACAGGATCACCGTGCCCACCACGACGACGACGGCGACGAGCGCGACGATCACCCCGATGCTGACGCCGCGGCGCCCGCCGTCGCTGCGGTGGCCGCCGAGGCGTTCACCGAGCCCGCGGTGGCCGCCCCCGAAGCGGGACGACGGGGCGGCCGGCGGCGGCGCGCTCGCCGGGCCGGCCGCGAATTCCGGATACGCGTCGTCGGGGCCCGACGCGAACGTGTCGTCGGTGGCATAGGGGTCCTCGTGCGAGTAGTCCACGCCCGAGTAGTCCACCGCGCCGTAGTCGTCCCCGCTCGGATAGTCCGGGAGTCCGGCCTCGCGGTGGTGCTGACCCGTGTCGTCGGCCGGGTACGCATCGTCGGCGAGATATTCGTCCGCCGGCTCGTCGACGGAATCCTCGGGGTCGGGCATGCTGTGCCTACCCATACCGCTGCCCGCCGCCTTCCCGTCGACTCGTCGCGTGACTTGTGAACTCGGCGCAGATTCTAGTCATCGGACCGCATTACCTACCGCATGTCGGGCCGTTTTCACGCACCCGCGGCGCGAGCTTTGAACTCGCGCCTGCGCCGGTGCAGGATCGGCTCGGTGTAGCCGTTGGGCTGCTGCGTCCCGGACAGAATCAGTTCCTGAGCCGCCAGGAAGGCGATGCTCTCGTCGAAGTTGGGCGCCATCGGCCGATAAACCGGGTCCCCTTCGTTCTGCCGGTCCACCAGCGGCGCCATCCGCTCCAGGCTGGCGCGAACGTCCTCGCTGGTGATCACGCCGTGGCGCAGCCAGTTGGCCAGCAGCTGGCTGGAGATCCGCAGGGTGGCACGGTCCTCCATGAGCGCCGTGTTGTGGATGTCGGGCACCTTCGAGCAGCCGACGCCCTGCTCCACCCAGCGCACCACGTAGCCGAGGATGGACTGGCAGTTGTTGTCGAGCTCCTCGCGGATTTCCTCTGGCGCCCAAGCCAATTCCTTGGCCAGCGGAATGGTCAGCAGCTCCTCGATGGTGGTGCGCTTCTTGCCCGCGAGCTCCTCCTGCACGGCGCCCACGTCCACGTAGTGGTAGTGCATCGCGTGCAGGGTGGCCGCCGTCGGCGACGGCACCCACGCGGTGGTGGCGCCGGCCTTGGGCTGGCCAATCTTCTGCTCGACCATGTCGGCCATCAGCTCGGTCATCGCCCACATGCCCTTGCCGATCTGGGCCTTGCCCTTGAACCCGGCGGCGAGCCCGATGTCGACGTTGGCGTCCTCGTATGCCTTGATCCAGGTGCTGTTCTTCATCGCGCCCTTGCGGATCATCGGGCCGGCCTCCATCGAGGTGTGGATCTCGTCGCCGGTGCGGTCGAGGAATCCGGTGTTGATGAACACCACCCGGTCGGCGGCGGCCTTGATGCACGCCTTGAGGTTGACCGTGGTGCGGCGTTCCTCGTCCATGATGCCGACCTTGAGGGTGCCCTGCGGCAGTCCCAGCACGTCCTCGACGCGGCTGAACAGTTCGCAGGTGAACGCGACCTCGGCGGGCCCGTGCATCTTGGGCTTGACGATGTAGATGGAACCGGTGCGGCTGTTCGTCAGGGGGCCGTTGGCGTCACCGGTCCGCAGCCCGTGGATCGCGGTCAGGCCGGTGAACAGCCCGTCCATGATGCCCTCGAAAACCTCGTTGCCGTCCGCGTCGATGATGGCGTCGTTCGTCATCAGGTGCCCCACGTTGCGGACGAACAACAGGCTGCGGCCGGGCAGGGTGAGCTCCCCGCCTTCGGGCGTGCTGTAGGTGCGGTCGGCGTTGAGCGCGCGGGTGAAGGTCTTGCCGCCCTTGCTGACCTCCTCGACCAGGTCGCCCTTGTTCAGGCCCAGCCAGTTGCGGTAGCCCAGCACCTTGTCGTCGGCGTCGACGGCGGTCACCGAGTCCTCGAAGTCCATGATCGTGGTGACCGCGGATTCCAGGACGACGTCCTTGACGCCGGCCCGGTCGGTGGCGCCGACGGGCGACTCGGGGTCGATCAGGATCTCGATGTGCAGTCCGTGGTTGACCAGCAGCACCGACCAGCTGGGGGACCCGAGCTCGCCGCTGTACCCGACGAACTTCTCTGGGCTCGCGAGCCCGACGGGCTCCGCCTCGGAATCGAGGGTGATCTGCAGCTGGCCGTCGGCGATGCTGATGCCCGTCGCGTCGGCCCAGGAGCCCGACGCCAGGGGGACGGCCTGGTCGAGGAATAAGCGCGCGTAGGCGATCACCTTGTCGCCGCGAACCCGGTTGTAGCTCGATCCCTTTTCCGCACCGTCGCTCTCGGGGATGACGTCGGTGCCGTAAAGGGCGTCGTAGAGGGAACCCCAGCGAGCGTTCGCCGCGTTCAGCGCGAACCGCGCGTTGAGCACCGGCACCACCAGCTGCGGGCCGGCGGTCGTCGTGATCTCGTCGTCGACACCCGAGGTGGTGATGGTGAAGTCGTCGGGTTCGGGCTGCAGGTAGCCGATTTCGACGAGGAACTCGCGGTAGGCCTCGGCATCGATCGGCTCGATCACGCGGTGCCGGTGCCACTTGTCGATCTGGGCCTGCAGCTCGTCGCGGCGGTTCAGCAAATCCTGGTTCTGCGGGGTCAGGTCGGCCACGACCTTGTCGACGCCGGCCCAGAAGCTGTCCGGGTCGATGTCGGTGCCGGGCAGGGCCTCGTTGTTCACGAAGTCGTAGAGCACTCGGGCGACGCGCAGGTTCCCCACCGACACGCGATCAGTCATTTTTCTCCTCCATAGTGGGCCGAGTAACACCTCACTGGCCCTCAACACGCATTGCCTTCAGCGTACCGACCGGCGGCTTGCCGGACGTCATCCGCCCGACCTTCAACAGCAGGTCAGGCGCGCGCTAAGAGCTCCAACGGTGGCGCCGCGGCGAACCGCGACGATCGCTATCCGGCCCGGCAGCCTTGGAGATCATACGGGCTGCGGCCCGATTCGCGGGCAGCGGCACTACGCGTCGCGCATGGTGCCGACCAGGTCCTCGACCAGATCTTCCATCGCCACCATCGCGACCACCGCGCCGCTGTCGTCAGTGACCAAAGCGAGATGGCTGTTGCTGCGGCGCATCCGCGACAGGGCGTCGGCCAGCGGCAGCGACGTCGGGACCTGCGGCAGCGGTCGCACCCAGGCCCGGTCGATGACCGTGTTCGGGTCGTCGTCGAGCGTCAGGACGTCCTTGATGTGCAGGTAACCGATGTACTTCCCGTCGGGGTCGACGACGGGAAACCGCGAATAACCGCTCTGGGCCAGGGCCTCCTCGACCGCCCCCACGGTCGGCCCGGAGCCCGCCGCGGCCACCGGCACCGCCCGGATCTCGGCGAGCGGCCGCGCCACGTCGCCGACGCGGCGGTAGCGCAGCTGCAGCGCCCGGGTCAGCCTGCCGTGCTCCTCGGCGTCCAACAGCCCCTCGGACACGGATTCGGTGATCATCACCCGCAGCTCCGTGGTGGAAACCGCCACGTCGAGTTGCGACTTGGGCTCGACCCGCAGCGCGCGCAGCACCACGTTGGCGCACTTGTCGTAGAACGCGATCAACGGCCGGGCCGCACGCACGTACGCCAGGTAGGGCGGCACCAGCAGCATCGCGGCGCGCTCGGGGCCGGCCAGCGCGATGTTCTTCGGCACCATCTCGCCCAGCAGCACGTGCAGGGTCACGACGATCGCCAGCGCGATCGCCAGCGAGAGCGTGTGCAGCAGCGCCGGGGGCCAGCCGGTGAGGCCCAACGCCGAGCGCAGCAGGCTGGCCACCGCGGCCTCTCCGATGCGGCCGAGCAGCAGCGACGCGACCGTCACCCCCAGCTGCACCCCGGCCAGCATGGACGACAGTTGCTCGCCGGCGCGGATCACCACCACGGCCCTCGCCTTGCCCTGCTCGGCCAGCGCCTCGAGGCGATCGCGGCGCGCCGAGATCAGCGAGAACTCCGCGCCGACGAAAAACGCGTTGACGCCGATCAGCAGGATCGCCAGCAGGACTCCCAGTGCGTCGTTCACGACGGGCCCCGTCCCGCGGGCGTCTCGGCCCGGCTGCCCAGCTCCTGCAGCTCGAGCACGTCGATGCGGCGACCGTCCATCCGAACCACCGTCGCCTGCCAGCGGATCGAAGTGTCCAGCAGGCCGTCGGGGTCCAGCGCGGTCAGCTCCACGGTTTCCCCGGCCACGGGGATGTGGCCGAGCTCGCGCAGCACCAGGCCGCCGATCGTTTCGTAGGGCCCTTCCGGGGCCCTGAATCCGGTGGCGGCGGCCACCTCGTCGATGCGCAGCAGCCCGTTCACCCGCCAGCCGGCGCCGGCCGCCACCACGTCCGGGGTGGCGTCGTCGTGCTCGTCGCGGACGTCGCCCACGATCTCCTCGATCAGGTCCTCGACGGTCACCATGCCCGCGGTGCCGCCGTACTCGTCGACGACCATCGCGGTTTGCAGGCTGTTGGCGCGGATCTCGGCCATCACCGCGTCGCCGTCCAGGGTCGACGGGACCACCGGCACGTGCTGCGCGAGCGTGGTCAGCAGGGTGGTCGCACGCTCGGCGGCCGGCACCGCGAACACCTGCTTGACGTGCACGATGCCGACGGTCTCGTCGAGGTCACCGTCGACGATGGGGAAGCGGGAGAAGCCGGACTCGGCGGCCGCGGCGATCAGGTCGGCGACCGTCTCGTCGGTTTCCAGCGCGACGATCTTCGACCTCGGTGTCATCAGCTCCTCGGCGGTCAGCTCGCCGAACTGCAGCGATCGCCGCACCAGGGCGGCGGTGGCGGCGTCCATCGTGCCGCTGCGGGCCGAGTTGCGCACCAGGGACGCCAGCTCCTGCGGCGAGCGGGCCGAGCGCAGCTCCTCGGCCGGCTCGATGCCCAGCTCGCGCACGATCCAGTTGGCCGCGCCGTTCGTCAACCGGATGGCCGGAGTGAAGATCGTCGAGAACAGCAACTGGACGCCCGCGACGGCGCGGGCGGTCGACAGCGGGCGCGCCACGGCGAGATATTTCGGAACCAGCTCGCCGAACACCATCGACACCGACGTCACGATCACCAGCGCCAGGAACGCGAGGACGGCGTCGGCCAGCCGGTTCGGTATGCCGATCGCGCTCAGCGCCGGATGCGGCAGGTCGGCCATCAACGGCTCGGTCAGATACCCGGTCGCCAGCGTGGAGATCGAGATGCCCAGTTGGGCGCCGGAGAGCTGAAACGACAACCGCTGCTGGGCGCGCTGGATGAATCGGTCGCGCCGGCCCCCGAGGCGCGCGTTGGAGTCGACGACGCTGCGGTCCAGGGCGGTCAGCGAGAACTCGGCCGCGACGAACACCCCGTTGGCGAAGATCAGCAACGCGATGGCGACGAGGCTGATCAGGGTGACGGCGACGTTCATGACCCAGACCCCGGGGACGATGCCCGGATCAATATGCGGGCCCCGACGCGTGCCTGCGGCACGTCATGCCTTTCCCTCGATGCGGCGCAGCGCTTTGCTGCCGGCCGCGACTCACATGAATTCACATGGTAGCCAACGCGTGCGGACGGCAGCACGACCGCGGCGCGCTCACCAACCCAACGGCAGCGGATGGCCCTCGGCGAACCCCGCGGCCGACTGCACCCCGACGACGGCCCGCTCGTGCAGCTCCTCCAGGGTGGAGGCGCCGACGTAGGTGCAGGTGCTGCGCACCCCGGAGGTGATGTGGTCGATCAGGTCCTCGACGCCGCCGCGGTCGGGGTCCAGGCCCATCCGGGCCGTCGAGATGCCCTCCTCGAACAACGCCTTGCGGGCGCGGTCGAACGCGGTCTCGGCGCCGCTGCGGGCGACGACGGCGCGCTTGGAGGCCATGCCGTAGCTCTCCTTGTACGGCTGGTCGTCACGGTCGCGCATCAGGTCGCCGGGCGACTCGTAGGTGCCGGCGAACCACGACCCGATCATGACGTTCGACGCGCCCGCGGCCAGTGCCAGCGCGACGTCCCGCGGATGCCGGATGCCCCCGTCGGCCCACACGTGGCCGCCGAGTTTCCTTGCAGCGGAAGCGCATTCGAGGACGGCGGAGAATTGTGGGCGCCCGACGCCGGTCATCATCCGGGTCGTGCACATCGCGCCGGGCCCGACGCCGACCTTGACGATGGTCGCCCCCGCGCCCAGCAGGTCCCGGGTGCCCTCCGCCGACACCACGTTGCCCGCGGCCAGCGGCAGGCCGAGATCCAACGACGCGACCACGTTGATCGCCTCCAGCGTCTTGACCTGATGCCCGTGCGCGGTGTCGATGACGAGCACGTCCACCCCGACCTCGGCCAGGGACCGCGCCCGCGCCCCCACGTCGCCGCTGATGCCGACCGCCGCGCCGACGCGCAACCGCCCGCGCGCGTCGGTGGCCGGCGTGTACAGCCCGGCGCGGACCGCTCCGGTGCGGGTGAGCACGCCCGCCAGCGTGCCGTCGGCGCCGGTCACCACCGCGACACCGATGGGAGCGTGCTCGAGCAGGTCGAAGATCTTGCGCGGCTCGGCGCCCACCGGGGCCGTCACGAAGTCGGTCACGGCCACGTCGCGCACCCGGGTGAAGCGGTCGACGCCAATACACGACGCCTCGGTGACCAAGCCGATCGGGCGGCCCTCGAAAACCACGACGGCGACGCCGTGGGCGCGTTTGTGAATCAGCGCGATCGCGTCGGACACCGAGTCCTCGGGCTCGAGTACCACCGGGGTGTCGAGGACCATGTCGCGGCTCTTGACGAAATCCACCGTCTGCTGCACCGCCGGGATCGGCAGATCCTGGGGCAGGATCACCAGGCCGCCGCGCCGCGCGACCGTCTCGGCCATGCGCCGCCCGGCCACCGCGGTCATATTGGCGACGACGACCGGGATGGTGGTGCCGGAGCCGTCCGTGGTGGACAGGTCGACGTCGAAGCGCGACGCCACATCGGAGCGGTTCGGCACAATGAAGACGTCGTTGTACGTCAGGTCGTACCCGGGTCGATGCCCGTCGAGAAACCTCATGTGATTGGGCTTGCCCCCTTTGGTCCCTTCTACACGCAGGCCGCTACGCGGGCACTTCGCTGCGGTCCCCGCTCCACAGGGTGTGGAAGCGCTTGTCCGGGTCGTCGTCGATGCGGCCGTAGGTGTGCGCGCCGAAGAAGTCCCGCAGCCCCTGGGTGAGCGCCGCCGGCAGGCGCTCGGTGCGCAGCGCGTCGTAGTAGGACAGCGCCGAGGAGAAGCCCGGGATCGGGATGCCCAGCTGGGTGGCGGTCACCACGACGCGGCGCCAGCCGTCGATCGCGGCCTCGATCGCGGCGCGGAAGTACGGCGCGACGATCAGCGTCGGCAGGTCGGCGTCCTCGTCGAACGCCTCCTTGATGCGGTTGAGGAACTTCGCCCGGATGATGCAGCCGCCGCGCCAGATGGTGGCCAGGTCGCCCGGCGTGATGCTCCAGTCGTATTCGGCGCTGCCGGCCTGAATCTGGTTGAACCCCTGGGCGTACGCGATGATCTTCGACGCGTACAGGGCCTGCCGAACGTCTTCGACGAATTGCGTTGCGTCGGTTGGCTTTTCACCCAGCTGACCGGACGCCAGCCCGGTGGTGGCCTTGCGCTGGGTGACGGACCCCGACAGGGCGCGGGCGAACACCGCCTCGGCGATGCCGGTGACGGGGACCCCCAGGTCCAGCGCCGACTTCACCGTCCAGCGCCCGGTGCCCTTCTGCTCGGCCTCGTCGAGGATCACGTCGACGAGCGGCTTGCCGGTCTTGGCGTCCTTCTGGCGCAGGACCTTCGCGGTGATCTCGACGAGGAAGCTGTCCAGGTCGCCCTTGTTCCACTCGTCGAAGACGTCGGCGATCTCGTCGGCGGTCTTGCCGAGCCCGTCGCGCAGCAGCTGGTAGGCCTCGCCGATCAGCTGCATGTCGGAGTACTCGATGCCGTTGTGCACCATCTTGACGAAGTGACCGGCGCCGTCGGGGCCGATGTGGGTGCAGCACGGGACGCCGTCGACGTGTGCGGAGATCTCCTCGAGCAGCGGGCCCAGCGACGTGTAGGACTCGGCCGGGCCGCCCGGCATGATCGACGGCCCGTTGAGCGCCCCCTCCTCACCGCCGGAGATGCCGGCGCCGACGAAGTGCAGGCCGCGCTCGCGCATCGCCTTCTCCCGGCGGATGGTGTCGGTGTAGAGGGCGTTGCCGCCGTCGATGATGATGTCGCCTTCCTCCATGGCGTCGGCGAGCTCGTTTATGACGGCGTCGGTCGGGTCGCCGGCCTTGACCATGATCAGCACCCGCCGGGGCTTCTCCAGCGCGTCGAGGAATTCTTCGATGGTCTCCGAGCGCACGAACTTGCCCTCGTCGCCGTGCTCTTTCAGCAGAGCGTCGGTCTTGGCGACGGACCGGTTGTGCAGCGCCACGGTGTAGCCGTGGTGGGCGAAATTGCGGGCGATGTTCGAACCCATCACGGCGAGGCCGGTGACGCCGATCTGCGCGGTACCAGTCTGTGGACTCGACGAACTCATGGCTTGGCCTCTCAGGTCGCAGAACTCTTCCGACAAGCTGTCGGATCACACTGTGGCACAGCCGACTCCGAGCGGCATCCCAGGGTGTTGGCCCACTCCGACGCTAGACGTTGAACAGCCGGCGCAGCTCGATGAGCCATGGCACCACCAGCGCCACGGTGGGTACCACGAATACCGCGGCCGCGGCCAGGTACGCGGTGGCCGCCAGCATCAGGCTGTTGCCGCGGCCCGACAGCCGGCGTACCCGCACCACCGTGCTGGTACCGCCCATCGCCAGCGCGCCCGACGGCGCCCGACCCGAGGCGCAGGCGACCAAGGCCCGGGCCAGGGGAGTGCGCCCGGTGGCGCGCACCGCGGCGTCGTCGGCCAGAAGCTCGACGAGCAGTTGCACCGCTCGTAACGCGTTGGCGCTGCGGACGAACCGCGGGAAGGCTGCATGCGCCGCGGTGAAAGCCTCCAGCACCAAATCATGGCGGGCGCGCAGATGGGCGCGCTCGTGGGTGAGGATGGCCGAGACCTCCGCGTCGCCGAGCGTCTTCAGCGTTCCCTCGCTGACCACCACGCGGCTGCGCACGCCCGGCAGGCAGTAGGCGAGCGGTTGCGCGACGTCCAGGACGCGCAGATCGCGGGTGTTGGCGCAGGGCTGGGCGAGGGCCGCGCCGTGGCCGACCCCGACCAGGTCGACGACCATGCGGTGGTGGGCCCGCCGCCGCCGATTGGCGATGGCCACCCGCGCGACCGCGACCATCAACCGGACGCCGACCGAGACGGTCAGCGCGAAGACGGCGATGTATGCCGCCCACAGCGGCCAGCCCAGCCGGTCCGGGGCGCCCATGACGCTGGCGGTCGGCCGCCCGTCGGGGCCGGGCACCAGCACCCGGCTGGCGATCGCGATGCCGGCGCTGAACGCCGAGAGGACGGCGGCGAGGGCGACGGCCTGCCACAACACCATCGCGGCACGCGGGGCGCGCAGCGGCCACGTCGCGCGTGCCAACAAAGCGGGTGCCGGACCAACCAACAGCACCGCGAGGATGGAGAAGGCCAGCGCGGACACGCTGCCAGTCTCCCTCAGTCCTGCGCTGGCGCGCCAGCCGACGGCGCTTGGTTGCGCGGATTGGCTTCCAGTTCGGCCAGCGCGCGCCGCAGCGCCTCCGCCTCGTCGGCGCCGACGCGCTCGACGAAATGCACCAGGGCGGCCTGCCGGCCCCCTGAGTCCTCGGCCTGAGCCAGCGCGTCCACCATCAGCCCGGCAACGAGCTCGTCGCGGCCGTGCACCGGCGCGTAGCGGTGGGCGCGGTCGTCGCGGATCTGGGAGACCAGGTTCTTCTTGGCCAGCCGCTGCAGCACGGTCATGATCGTGGTGTAGGCGAGGTCGCGCCGCGCCGACAACGCGTCGTGGACTTGACGGACGGTCTGGGGCTCCGGCGTGGACCACAGATGGTCCATCACCGCGCGTTCCAGATCCCCTAGCCGGGTCAACTTGGCCATAGTGCGTTCATCTCCTGAGCGTCAAAGCCAGCGTACTCGCTTACTACTGGCCGTCGTATCTATCTGGGCACGACGCCCCCCGTACACAGCGAAACCATACCTTGCGAAATTAGGGCAGCCTTGCCTATGCTGATGGCGGTCGAGCGACATGACCGCGGCGAGTCCTGAGGGCTGCAGCGACCCCCGGTCTACTCGATCGGCGAGCCCCGCGCCCAGCGCGGGGCTCGCCCGTTTTGCGGGGCCAAGGCGCTCGCGCGCCGACGGCCCGGATCGCCGATGGTGTAGACAAATGAGCGTGCCACCGCCACCCGATGCGCCGTTGCCCCCGAACTTCACCGCGCCGTTTGACGGCGAACTGGGGCTGCAGTACACCGAACTCACCCCGGACCGCGTCCGGGCGCAGCTAGAGGTCACGCCGAAGCTGTTGCAGCCCATGGGCCTCGTGCACGGCGGCGTCTACTGCTCGGTGATCGAGAGCATGGCCAGCGTGGCTGCCTACACCTGGCTGAACGCCAAGGGCGACGGCGGCAACGTGGTCGGCGTCAACAACAACACCGATTTTCTGCGCTCGATCAGCTCCGGGATGGTGTACGGCACTGGCGAGCCGATCCACCGCGGCCGGCGCCAGCAGCTGTGGCTGGTCACCATCACCGACGACGACGATCGGGTGGTGGCCCGGGGTCAGGTGCGGCTGCAGAACCTCGAGGCTTAGTTGAGCCGGACGCCCGCCCAGGGCTTTGAGTGTGCAGTGGCGGTTTTCAATGTGTGTGCAGGGCGGGGTTTCGGCGTTTTTCCCGCCCAGGGCGCACTCGCAACGCCGACGATTCACACCCAACGTTCGAATACTGCGCCTAGCCCAGACAGGCCCAATTCGGACCGAAAGCCGCTGTGCCGCAAAAGAATCCCCTTGCCGAGCCGGTCGGCACCCCTCGATCCGACCGGCCGGACGGTTAGCTGGCCCGCCTGGCCGGGCGCTTGGCCTCGGCAGCCGCCACCGCCAGTTGTTCGAGGCGGGTGCGGGCGAACGCCTGCTGTTCGGTGATGGTGAGCTGGCCACGCCGGGTGCTCAGGAAGGTGACCGTCCACGACAGCAGCGTGCTGATCTTGGTCTTGAACCCGACCAGGTACACCAGGTGCAGCACCAGCCACATCAGCCAGGCGATGAAGCCGCTGAACTCCAGCGGGCCGATCTTGGCCACCGCGGAAAACCGCGACACCGTGGCCATCGAGCCCTTGTCGAAGTATTGGAACGGCTCGCGCTCGGCCGGGTCGGCGCCGTTGAGTTCCGCCTTCAGCGTGGAGGCGACGTACTTGGCGCCCTGGATGGCTCCCTGCGCAACCCCCGGCACGCCCTCGACGGCGGCCATGTCGCCGATGACAAACACGTTCGGGTGCCCGGGGATGGACAGGTCGGGCAGCACCTTGACCCGTCCGGCGCGGTCGACTTCGACCGACGACTGCTCGGCGAGGTCCATGCCCAGCCCGCTGGCCTGAACCCCGGCCGACCACACCTTGCAGGCGGATTCGATGCGCCGAGTGGTGCCGTCGGAATCCTTGACCGTGATGCCGTTGCGGTCGACGTCGGTGACCATCGCCCCCAGCTGGATCTCCACGCCCATCTTCTCCAGCCGCGCGGCCGCGCGTTCCCCGAGCTTCTCGCCGAACGGCGGCAGCACCGCGGGGGCGGCGTCGAGCAGGATCACCCGCGCCCGGGTGGAATCGATGCCCCGGAACGACCCCTTGAGGGTGTGATTGGCCAATTCGGCGATCTGCCCGGCCATTTCGACACCGGTGGGACCGGCGCCGATGACGGTGAACGTCAACAGCTTGGCCCGTCGCTCCGGGTCGCGGGACCGTTCGGCCTGCTCGAAGGCGCTCAGGATTCGCCCCCGCACCTCCAGCGCGTCGTCGATCGATTTCATGCCCGGCGCGAACTCGGCGAACTGGTCATTGCCGAAATAGGACTGGCCGGCGCCGGCCGCGACAATCAGTGTGTCGTAAGGGGTTTCGTAGGTGTGGCCGAGCAGATCCGAAACGACGAACTGCCCCTCGAGGTCGATGTGCGTGACGTCGCCGAGCAGCACCTGAACGTTGCGCTGCCGGCGCAGGATCACGCGGGTGGGCGGGGCGATGTCGCCTTCGGACACGATGCCGGTGGCCACCTGGTACAGCAGCGGCTGGAACAGGTGGTGAGTGGTGCGCGCGATCAGTTTGATGTCAACGTTGGCGTGCTTGAGCTTCTTTGCCGCGTTGAGCCCGCCGAATCCCGATCCGATGATGACGACTTGATGACGACGGTCGGGTGCAGCAGTGGTTTCTGCCTGCGTGCTCATGTTCGGGTTGCTCCTGATCGGGGTCGCTGGACGCGCGATTCCAGTTAGCTACCACGCTAGTGAACGCGATACCCCGAAACCCAGATCGTAAGCATGTGTAATGAACCACATCACGCATCGGGGCTGGTCGAGTGGACGTGATACTCGTCATGCCCGATGCGCGATGCGTTTTCCGTTACAGCCCCACGATCGGGCGCAGGGCTTCGCCGACCGCGGCGATGGTGCCGGGTGTGTAGAACGGCATGTTGATGATCACCCCATCGATCCCGGCGTCGAGCACCTTCGTCTTGAGCTGGTCGGCGACCGACTCGGCGCTGCCGACCACCGCGCGCTGGGTCATCTCGGCGGGGATCTGGTCGGCGTTGAAGTTCTCGTCGACGACCGCGGTGGTCAGCGTGCTGGTCTCCAGCGTGGCCGGGTCGCGGCCGATCTCCTCGCACCGCTCCCGCACGACCTTCAGCTTGGCGGGCAGCTCGTCGAACCCGGCGATGACGTTGAGGTGGTCGAAGTGGCGCGCGGCGAGCGGGATCGTCTTCTTCTCGCCGCTGCCGCCGATCATCAGCGGAATGTGGTCGCGGAAGCGGGGATTCGCCACCGCCTCCTTGGCCTGATACCACTTACCGGAGAAGGTCGGCCGCTCGCCCTTGATCATCGGGAGGATGATCTGCAGCGCCTCCTCGAGCCGGTTGAACCTGTCGGTGAAGGTGCCGAATTCGAAGCCCAGCTGGTCGTGCTCGAGCTCGAACCAGCCGGTGCCGATGCCGAGGATCGCCCGGCCCTGGCTCACCACGTCCAGCGTCGTGATGATCTTGGCGAGCAGCGTCGGGTTGCGGTAGGTGTTGCCGGTCACCAGGGTGCCCAGCTGCACCCGTTCGGTCGCGGTGGCCAGGGCGCCCAGCGCCGTGTAGGCCTCCAGCATCGGCTGGTCGGGATCGCCCAGCATGGGCAGTTGGTAGAAGTGGTCCATGACGAAGACCGAGTCGAATCCGGCCGCTTCGGCTTCTTGAGCCTGCGCGATAACCGTGGGGAAGAGCTTGTCCACCCCGGTGTTGTAGGAAAAGTTGGGAATCTGCAAACCAAGTCGGATAGCCACGTCATTCACCGTAGCCACCGGCCTGGTATCAGAACCAGGGTTCGCGATTCAGCCTCAGGCGAAACTCGCCAGCGCGCCGTGGCTCACGTGCAGCGTCTGGCCGGTGATGTGGCGAGCCGCCGGGGTAGTGAGAAACAGCGCCAGGCGGGCGACCTCCGCGGCGACCGTCGGCGGGGTGCGCGACAGCCCGTCGTAGCCGGCCTGGGCGCTGCGCCCGCTGGCGACCGTGTTGACGGTGATCCCGCGGGTGCCGAAGGCTTCCGCCTGTCCCGCGGTCCAATTCGACAGCGTCGCCTTGATCGCTGCGTCGATGCTTCCGGCGGGCGGGTTCTCCGCCACCACGCTGATGATCGAGCCGCCCGAGCGCAGGTGATCGCCCACCGCCTGCACGGTCAGCGCCGCGGACAACACCGTCGCGTCGAGGGCGTTACGCCAGGCTTTGGCCGTGTCGGCCAGCGAGTAGGTGCGCGGGTCGCCCGGGTCCCAGGCCGGCGCCGGCACGTTGACGATGGTGTCGAGGTGATGGGGGAACAGCCCGCGCGCCTCGGCCAGGCTGGCCGGGTCGCAGGTGTCGCAGACGATGGCGTCGACGTCCAGTTCCTTCGCGGCGACCTCGAGATCGCTGCGGCGCGCGCCCACGAGGGTCACCTTGTGACCGCCGTCGCGGAAGCCCTCGGCCACTGTGCGTCCCAAGTCCGTGTCGCCCCCGGTGACCAGAACCTCCACTGCCATGACCTCCTCGTGTTCAACGTTGAACCCAGAAGCTGCCTGGGACCTCAGCGCGTTTATGGCATAAATCTAAGAAGATGTTACTGGACGGTAGCTAGTACGCGAAACTCCGGGCGCCGCGACGCGCGGGATCATTTGCATAACTATTCGGTCGCCACGTGTTTGCGACGATTTGGCCGCCGCGCGACCGCATCGTCGGCGGACTACGGTGCACCCATGCGGCGGATCGGAATCTTGGCCGGGCTGGTTTCGACGATCTTGCTGGGGGGCCTGATCGGGTGCAGCTCGAAAACGCCGTCGTCATCATCCCCTCAGCCGGCCCAGCCCGCCGGGAAGGTCGTCGTCTTCGCCGCGGCGTCGCTGAAGCCGGTGTTCGGCCAGATCAGTGACCAGTTCAAGGCCCAAAACCCCGGCAGCACCGTGGATTTCGAGTTCGCGGGTTCGTCCGAGCTCGCCAAGCAGCTGACTCAGGGCGCGACGGCCGACGTCTTCGCGTCGGCGGACACCGCGCAGATGGACACGGTCGCCAAGGCGGGGCTGCTGGCGGGCAGCCCGACGAACTTCGCGTCGAACACGCTCGTCATCGTGACGGCGCCGGGAAACCCGAAGCAGGTCGGATCCTTCGCGGACCTTGCCAAGCCGGGGCTGAGCGTGGTGATCTGCCAAAAGCCGGTGCCGTGCGGATCGGCGACCCAGCGCGTCGAGGACAGCACCGGCGTGCGCCTCAACCCGGTCAGCGAGGAACTCAACGTGACTGACGTCCTCAACAAGGTCACCACCGGACAGGCCGACGCCGGACTGGTCTACGTCACCGATGCCCACAGCGCCGGGAACAAGGTCGCGACGGTGAACTTTCCGGAGGCCGCCGGCGCGGTCAATGTCTATCCGATCGCGGTGTTGAAGAACGCCGCGCAGGCGACGCTCGCGCAAAAGTTCGTGGCCATGGTGATCGGTGACATCGGTCAGAACATCCTGGCCCAGTCGGGCTTCGCCAAACCCTGAGCCGTGCACCGGCCTACGGCTCTGCCCCGGTGGGTGTACATCCCCGCCGCCGCGGGGACCGCGTTCGTGGTGGTGCCGCTGATCGCGATCGCGATCAAGGTGGACTGGCCGAACTTCTGGTCGCTGATCACCAGCCCGTCGTCGCGGACGGCGCTGCTGCTGAGCCTCAAGACCGCCGCCGCCAGCACCGCACTGTGCGTGCTGCTGGGCGTCCCGATGGCGCTGGTGCTGGCCCGCAGCACGGCGCGCGTCGTCCGGCTGCTGCGGCCGCTGATCCTGCTGCCCTTGGTGCTGCCGCCGGTGGTGGGGGGCATCGCGTTGCTCTATGCGTTCGGCCGGCTCGGACTGATCGGGCGATACCTCGAGGCCGCCGGGATGAGCATCGCCTTCAGCACGACCGCGGTGGTGCTGGCGCAGACCTTCGTCTCGCTGCCGTTCCTGGTGATTTCCCTCGAGGGCGCCGCGCGCACCGCGGGCGCCGACTACGAGGTGGTCGCCGCGACGCTGGGGGCGCGACCGAGCACGATCTGGTGGCGGGTGACCCTGCCGCTCTTGCTGCCCGGGTTGACGTCGGGGGCGGTGCTCGCGTTCGCCCGGTCGCTGGGGGAGTTCGGGGCGACGCTGACATTCGCCGGGTCCCGTCAGGGGGTCACCCGAACCCTGCCGCTGGAGATCTACCTGCAGCGGGTGAGCGACGAAAACGCGGCCGTGGCGCTGTCCATCCTGCTGGTGGCGGTGGCCGCGGTGGTGGTGCTGGGCCTGGGTGCGCGCCGGCTGACCGGGGTATCCGCATGAGCGAGTTGCTACTGCGCGCCGTCGTCGCCGAACGCGGCCTGGATGTGGAGTTCTCGGTGTCCGCGGGCGAGGTGCTCGCGGTCCTCGGACCCAACGGCGCCGGCAAGTCGACCGCCCTGCACGTCATCGCCGGGCTGCTTCGGCCCGACGAGGGCGTCGTGCGGCTGGGGGATCGGGTGCTGACCGACACCGCGGCCGGCGTGCACGTGGCGACCCACGATCGCCGAGTCGGGTTGCTGCTGCAGGACCCGCTGCTGTTCCCGCACCTGAGCGTCGCCGCCAACGTGGCATTCGGGCCACACAGCCGCCGGGGCCGGTTCCGTCTCGCCCGTGCCGACAAGAAGGCGACGGCGCTGCGCTGGCTGCGCGAGGTGGACGCCGAGCGCTTCGCCGACCGCAAACCCCGAGAGCTGTCCGGGGGCCAGGCCCAGCGGGTTGCGATCGCCCGCGCACTGGCAGCCGAACCCGACGTGTTGCTGCTCGACGAGCCACTGGCCGGGCTCGACGTCGCCGCGGCCGCAGGCATCCGTGCGGCGCTGCGCGACGTCGCCACTCGATCCGGCTGCGCGGTCATCCTGATCACCCACGAGCTGCTGGACGTGTTCACCCTGGCCGATCGGGTGCTGGTGCTCGAGTCGGGAAAGATCGCCGAAATCGGGCCCGTGGCAGAGGTTCTCACCGCGCCGCGCAGTCATTTCGGCGCCCGCATCGCGGGCATCAACCTGGTCAACGGCACCGTCGGCCCCGACGGCTCGCTGCACGATCACGCCGGCGCCCACTGGCATGCGACCCCGGCCCAGGAGCTGGACGCCGAGGTGGTCAACGCGGTCGCGGTGTTCCCGCCCACGGCGGTGGCCGTGTACCGGGACCGGCCGCACGGCAGCCCCCGCAACACGGTCGAGGTGACGGTGGCGGAGCTGGACGCTCACGGATCCGCCGTCCTGGTGCGCGGCCGCGAACAGGCGGATGGCGCCCCCGGGCTGGCCGCGGAAATCACCGCGGACGCCGCCGCGGAGCTGCGGCTGACGCCCGGGGAGCGGGTGTGGTTCTCCGTCAAGGCCCACGAGGTGACGCTGTATCCGGCGCCCCACTGACCTGCGCCGACGCCCGCAAGATTGCACATCGGCAACATCGCAAGAACCGCCGCACGGCACCCTTGCGTCACAGCCGTAACGCGGTAGGTTCGTCGCCATGGATCAGGTGGACCAGAACTCGACACGTCGGAAAGGGCTGTGGGCGACGCTGACGATCGCCGCGGTGACCAGTGCCAGTGCCATCGCTATCGCGTTACCGGCGATCTCGAAGGCCGACCCCGAGACCCCGACCCCGGTCCCGCCAACCACGACGACGACACCGGCGCCCGCGTCGCCGACGACGGCCCCGGCGCCCGGGTCGCCGACGCCCACGACGCCGCCGCCTCCCGGTGCGCCTGCATCGCCGCAGCCCCAACCGGGCGATCCCAACGCGACGCCGCCACCGCCCGTCGATCCGAACGCGCCCCCGCCGCCGCCCGTCGACCCCAACGCGGGTCGGATCGGCAACGCCGTGGGTGGCTTCAGCTTCGTCCTTCCCCCCGGCTGGGTGGAGTCCGACGCGACCCACCTCGACTACGGTTCTGAGCTGCTCAGCAAGACCACCGGCCAACCGCCGGCGCCGGGGCAGGCGCCGCCGGTTGCCAACGACACCCGCATCGTGATGGGCCGACTGGACCAAAAGCTTTACGCCAGTGCCGAAGCCAACGACGCCAAGGCCGCCGTCCGGCTGGGCTCCGACATGGGTGAGTTCTTCATGCCCTATCCCGGCACCCGAATCAACCAAAGCGCCACTCCGCTGACCGGCGCCAATGGGATCACCGGAAGCGCGTCGTACTACGAGGTGAAGTTCAGCGATCCGTCCAAGCCGAACGGCCAGATCTGGACCGGAGTGGTCAGCGGGCCCTCGGCGGGCAATGGTCCGCCGCAGCGCTGGTTCGTGGTTTGGCTCGGGACCTCGAACGACGCGGTGGACCAGGGCGGCGCGAAGGCGCTCGCCGAATCGATCCAGCCGTGGGTCCCGCCGGCCGCCCCCGCCCCGGCGCCCGGCGCCCCCGCGACCGCGCCCGTTCCCGGCGCACCGACGCCCGCTCCAGCACCGGCTGCCCCGGCGCCGGCTCCGGGCCAAGCGCCCGCCAGCGAAGTCATTCCCACTGCTGCGCCGCAACGGGCTCTGCCGGCCTGATTCGGCCGAGTGTGCACTCAGGGCCTGGTGTGGGCGCCCAGGGCGGAATCCCGGCGATCTTCCCGCCCGGAACTCACGCGCCGCACCAACGATTCACACCCGACCGGGGACGCCGCCTAATTAGACACACGTAGCTTTACGCAAAGCGGGTATACGCAATCCCGGTTCAGCAGTGAGCTGGCTTTGCCCTCGATTGCAAGGAGGCCCGCATGGACGTCATGGCAGCAACCGACTTTCTCGCCCGCTCGACGACAACGACCAGCGTCGGCTGGATCGGCTACATCATCATCGGCGGGCTGGCAGGGGCGCTGGCCAGCAGGATCATCAGGGGCAGCGGGGCCGGCATCCTGATGGACATCGTCATCGGCATCGTCGGCGCGTTGATCGGCGGCTTCATCCTGAGCTTCTTCGTCAACACCGCGGGCGGCGGGATCATCTTCACCTTCTTCACCGCGCTGCTCGGCGCGGTGCTCCTGCTCTGGGTGGTCGGCATGGTTCGCCGGGCCTGACCCGGCCTAACCCGTTGCGGCCGTGCCGGATCCCGGCATGATGGGGTGATGGCCGAAGCGGCGACGACCACGACGATGCGCGCGTGGCGGGTGCGCCGCCCCGGCCCCATGGCCACCGGCCCACTCGAGCAAGTCACCGCCGAGGTGCCGCGGCCCGCACCGTCGGAATTGCTGGTGGCCGTGCGGTCGTGCGGCGTGTGCCGCACCGACCTGCACGTCACCGAAGGCGACCTGCCGGTGCACCGCAACGGGGTGACGCCCGGTCACGAGGTGGTCGGCGAGGTCGTCGAAGTCGGGGCCGAAGCCGGCGACGAGTTCAGAACGGGCGACCGGGTGGGCATCGCCTGGCTGCGCCACACCTGCGGCGTGTGCAAGTACTGCCGCCGCGGCAACGAGAACCTCTGTCCGGATTCCCGCTACACCGGGTGGGACGCGGACGGGGGATACGCCGAATTCGCCACCGTCCCAACCGCTTTCGCGCACCACCTGCCGAGCGGCTACAGCGACAGCGAGCTGGCGCCGTTGTTGTGTGCGGGCATCATCGGATACCGGTCCCTGCTGCGCGCGGAGCTGCCCCCCGGTGGGCGGCTGGGCCTCTACGGCTTCGGCGGGAGCGCCCACATCACCGCGCAGGTCGCGTTGGCTCAGGGCGCCGAGGTGCATGTGATGACCCGCGGGGCCGAGGCGCGCGAGCTGGCGCTGCAACTCGGCGCCGCGTCGGCCCAGGGCGCGGCCGATCCGCCGCCGGTGCCGCTGGACGCCGCGATCCTTTTTGCGCCGGTCGGCGAGCTGGTGCTGCCCGCGCTGCAGGCGCTGGACCGCGGTGGCACCCTGGCGATCGCGGGCATCCACCTGTCCGATATCCCGCCGCTGAACTACCAGCGTCACCTGTTCCAGGAGCGCCAGGTCCGATCGGTCACGTCGAACACGCGGGCCGATGCGCGCGCATTCCTCGACTTCGCGGGCGAACATCGCATCGAGGTGACCACGCCGGAATATCCGCTTGCCCGCGCCGATGAGGCCCTGAGCGATCTGAGCGCCGGTCGCATCGCCGGCGCCGCGGTGCTGCTCGTCTAACCGCTCAGGTCGACAGGTGCCAGACCAGCGCCGCGGCCAGGGCGCCAAGCCCGTTCAGTGACCAGTGCAGGGCGATCGGCGCGATCAGGCTGCCGCTCCGCCGGCGCAGCCAGCTGAAGACGAAGCCGGCCGCCCCAGTGGCCAGGACGGCCAGCGTCACGCCGGCCACCATCCCGGCGAAGCCGCCGCCGAACAGCCGGGTGAAGCCGACGTTGTTGCTGGTGAGCCCCAGCGACGTGGCGACGTGCCACAGACCGAACAGCAGCGACCCGCCCAGCGCCACCCCACGAAAGCCCCAGGCCCGGTTCAGCGCGCCGTGCAGCACCCCGCGAAATGCCAGCTCCTCGGGAATCACGGTCTGCAGCGGGATGATGACCATCGAGGCGATCAGGGCGCCGGAGATCGTGGCGTAGTGGTTGTTCAGGAACATCGGCCGGGTCATCGGCAGCAGGATGCCGATCGCGATGACCGACGCCACGACGGACACGGCGCCAAGCGCATAGGCCAGCCCGGGCCGCCAGTGTTCGCGGCCGAGGCCCAGGTCGGTCCAGCCCAAACCGCGGTAACGCATCAAGGCGACGAGGCCGACGGCGGCGGCGGGCACGGTCGCGATGCTCGCCCATGGCGTGGTGAAGTGCGCGATCAGGTTGGTCAGCACCAGCACGACGACCACCACGGCGATGTCGAGATGGAATCGGAACGGGTGCGGCGCCACGAGATCGGTGTCGGCAACCGTCGCGTCGGGCATTGGGCCAGCTTACCTGCCGGTCGCGTTCGCCCACCTCAGTCGCTCAGGAAGGCTGGGCCGCGGCGGCTTGCTGGCGGGCGCGGAAGGCCTGGACTTTCGCTCGGTTGCCACAGGTGCGCATCCCGCACCAATGCCGGTTCTGGGCTCGCGACGCGTCGACGTACAGGCGCGTGCAGCCGGGGTGGGAGCACCTTTTGACCTTGCCGATGTCGGGTCCGGCATAAAGGTCGAGGAGGTCGGCGGCCAGGCCCGCGAGCAGCTGTTGCACGGTACCGCTGCGGCTGACCGATCCGTCCGGATGCAACGTCGGCGTGAGCTGGGGTCGGGACGCGTATGCATTCAGCAGATCAACGTCGGCGGCGTCGGGCCGGCCGCCGTCAAGGCCCGCGACGACGACCCGGTAGATGGCTTCGCGCACCGCGATCGCCGTCGCGACTTCATCGTCGGTCATCTCGAGCGGCGTATCGACCAGCCCAGCACCGACCGCCCAGTCCGACACCCGCTGCGGGTCGGTCAACAATTCCTCGCGACGCGCCGAGCCCCGATACTTCAGCGTGCCCGCGAAGTCCAAACACCGCCGCCCGCTCACGTAGACGAACTTCATGTAACCACCTTGACAGGTTTCAACGCTCACGACAATATGTAACTATCTAAGACGGTTACATATCCGGCGGAGGGAGAACTCATGGCTACGACGGTGTGGACGCTGGTCTCCATCCTGGTCATCGCGCCGTTGGGCGCCCTGGCCGTTGACCGCCCCCTGCACGGCAATTGGATCTGGCATATCGACGCCGACAAGCCGAGGGACTACGGCGAGCCTTCCGGCGCCACCGGCGAACCCCGCGCCGCGTAGCCGCGGACGATCGGGGTACCAGCTCACGGGCTCGTTAGGCTCGCGGCTCGCAGTTCAATGTCAGAACAGGCCGAAGAAACCCGACTGGTCATTACCCGTGTTGAAGCCCCCGGAGCTGTCCATGCCCGAGTTGAAGAAGCCCGTGTTGTAGCCGCCGATGCCCGAGTTGAAGAAGCCCGTGTTGTAGTCGCCGCCGCCCGAGTTCCCGATGCCGGTGTCCCATACGCCGCTCCCCGAATTGAAGAACCCAGTCTTGTGGCAGCCGGGGCCCGTGTTCGAGTTCCAGAAGCCCGAGTTATTGAGGCCCTGGTTAAAGAACCCAGAGTTCCCGATACCTGTGTTTCCGTAGCCCGAGTTCGGACCAGTTTGGTTGACCGAGCTGCCGAAACCCGTGTTCAGGTTGCCCGAGTTGTAGAAGCCGGTGTTGATGTCGCCCGAGTTTCCCCACCCCGTGTTGAAGTCGCCGGAGTTGAAGCTTCCCGTGTTGTCCGAGCCGGTGTTCTCGAAGCCCATGTTGTTGGTGCCGGCGTTCCCGAAGCCCATGTTGTAGTCGCCCGGGTTTGCAAAACCCATGTTGTAGTCACCCGAGTTTGCAAAGCCGGTGTTGACCTCGCCCGCGTTCCAGAACCCTGTGTTGGTGTTGCCCGAGTTCGAGAAGCCGAAGTTACCAGTACCCGAGTTGAAGAAGCCGACGTTGTTATTACCCGAGTTGAACAACCCGATGTTGTTGTTACCCGAGTTCCCGAAGCCGAAATTTCCGACGCCGGAATTCAGCGCGCCGACGCCCACCATGTTGTTGCCGGTGAGCCCAAAGCCGAGGTTTCCATTGCCGTGGTTCCCCAAGCCCATGTTGTTGCTGCCCAGGTTGCCGAAGCCGACATTGTTGTTGCCAGTGTTTCCGCTTCCCACGTTGAAGGCGCCCAGGTTTCCGCTGCCCAGGTTCGCGCTGCCGTTGTTCCCGAAACCGAGGTTTGTGCTGCCGAGAACCTGCAGAGGCGAGGCATTCGCGGTTTCGGCCAATGCGTAGCGCCCTGCGCCGACATTCAATAGCTGCACGAACTGGTCATGAAACACCGCCGCCTGTGCCCCTAGCGCCTGGAAGCGCTGACCGTGGGCGGAAAACACCGCCGCAATGGCCGCCGACACCTCATCCGCAGCCGCGGCCAGCACGCCAGTCGTCGGGGTCGCCGAGGCGGCTTTCGCGGCGCTCAACGCCGAGCCGATGTTGGACAGATCCGTTGCCGCCGACGCCAAGGACTCGGGTGCCGCCACCAGATACGACATGAAGATTCTCCCGTCCGGCCAGTACCGAACTTCCGGTGGAAGGCACTGTAACGAGTTTCTGCCCGGTATTTTCGTCGTTTGGCAAACCGTTAGTACGCCGCGAGCGATCCGTCCGCGGCCGAAGGGATGACCAGGCGGCCGCCGGGTGGGTCGCGGTGACTGGGGTAGGTCGCGTCGTGCGGGTTCGGGGCGGCACCGACGGCGCCAGACCATCGGGCGGCCCCGTTCCCCAGCTCAGTCCGCTTCCCAGGTCCACCCCGAGATCGCCGGGTCGTCCTCGCCGTGGTCACGGGTGTAGGCGCGAGCGGCGAGGCGGGCGTCGACCATTCGCTGCCGCAGCACGGCGGCCTGGCTGGCCAGCCCGTCCACCCGGTCGATGACGTCGATGACCAGATGGAAGCGATCGAGGTCATTGAGCATCACCATGTCGAACGGCGTCGTCGTGGTGCCGCGCTCCTTGAAGCCCCGCACGTGGATGTGCGGGTGGTTGGTGCGCCGGTAGGTGAGCCGGTGGATCAGCCACGGATAGCCGTGGTAGGCGAAGATGACCGGCTTGTCGCGGGTGAACAGCGCGTCAAACTCCTTGTCCGGCAAGCCATGTGGATGCTCGGATTCCGGTTGCAGCCGCATCAGGTCGACGACGTTGACCACCCGGACGGCCAGGCCGGGTAGTTCGCGCCGCAGGATGTCGGCGGCCGCGAGCACCTCCAGCGTCGGGATGTCCCCGGCGCAGGCCAGCACCACATCGGGCTCGGCACCTAAAGACTTAGCCGTGCTCGCCCACGGCCAGATGCCCAGGCCCCGCGCGCAGTGGGCGATGGCCTGGTCCATGTCCAGGTAGGCCAGCGCGGGCTGCTTGCCGGCGACGATCACGTTGATGTAGTTGCGGCTGCGCAGGCAGTGGTCCGCCACCGACAGCAGCGTGTTGCCGTCCGGCGGCAGGTACACCCGCGTCAGCTCGGCGCGCTTGTTCGCGACCAGGTCGATGAATCCGGGGTCCTGATGCGACGCGCCGTTGTGGTCCTGGCGCCACACGTGGGAGGTCAGCAGGTAGTTCAGCGACGCGATCGGCCGCCGCCACGGCAGTTCCCGGCTGGTGGCCAGCCACTTCGCGTGCTGGTTGAGCATCGAGTCGACGATGTGCACGAACGCCTCGTAGCAGTTGAACAGGCCGTGCCGGCCGGTCAGCAGGTAGCCCTCCAGCCAGCCCTGGCACAGGTGCTCGGAGAGCACCTCCATCACGCGGCCGTCGGGCGCGAGGTGCTCGTCGTCGGGCCCGATTTCCGAAAGCCACACCTTGTCGGTCGCCCCGTAGACGGCGTCGAGCCGGTTGGAGGCGGTCTCGTCGGGGCCCATCAGCCGGAACCGATCCGGGTTGCGCGCGATCACGTCGCGCAGGAAGGTGCCCAGCATCCGGGTGGCCTCGTGCGTCTCGGCCGCCGGCTGCGGCACGGCCAGCGCGTAGTCGCGGAAGTCGGGCAGGTCGAGGTCGTGCAGCAGCAGCCCGCCGTTGGTGTGCGGGTTGGCGCTCATCCGGCGATCCCCGCGGGGCGCCAGCGCCCGCAGCTCGGGGCGCAGCGCGCCGTTGCCGTCGAACAACTCCTCGGGCCCGTAGCTGCGCAGCCATTCCTCCAGCTGCGCGCGGTGGTCCGGATTGTCGTGGGTCTCGGCCAAAGGGACCTGGTGGGCCCGCCAGGTGCCTTCCACCTTCTTGCCGTCGACCACTTTGGGGCCGGTCCAGCCCTTCGGGGTGCGCAGCACGATCATCGGCCAGACGGGCCGCTCCGCGCGGCCGCCGGTGCGGGCGGCGCGTTGAATGGCCGCGATGTCGTCGAAGGCGTCGTCGAGCGCGGCGGCCAGCTGCTGATGTACGTTGGCCGGGTCGTCACCGGCGACCGTGATGGGCCGGTAGCCGTAGCCGCGCAGCAGCGATTCCAGTTCGGGGTGGGGGATGCGGGCCAGCACGGTCGGGTTGGCGATCTTGTAGCCGTTCAGCTGCAGGATGGGCAGCACGGCGCCGTCGGTGACCGGGTTCAGGAACTTATTCGAGTGCCAGCCCGCGGCCAGGGGCCCGGTCTCGGCCTCGCCGTCGCCCACCACGCACGCCACCACCAGGTCCGGGTTGTCGAATGCCGCCCCGAAGGCGTGCACCAGCGCGTAGCCCAGCTCGCCGCCCTCGTGGATCGACCCGGGCGTCTGGGCCGCGACGTGGCTGGGGATGCCGCCGGGAAAAGAGAATTGCCGGAACAACTTTCGCAGTCCCTCGGCGTCTTCCTCGATGCCGGTGTACACCTCGGTGTAAGTGCCCTCCAGGTAGGCGTTGGCGACCAGCCCGGGCCCGCCGTGACCGGGACCGGTGACGTAGATGACGTTGGCGTCGCGGTTGCGAATGACCCGGTTCAGGTGCGCGTAGATCAGGTTGAGCCCGGGCGTGGTGCCCCAGTGACCCAACAGCCGGGGTTTGACGTGCTCGGACGACAGCGGTTCGCTCAGCAGCGGGTTGTCCAGGAGGTAGATCTGGCCAACCGACAGGTAATTGGCTGCGCGCCAATACTTGTCGATGAGGGCGAGTTCGTCGTCGGAGAGGGCTGCGACATCCGTAGTCGAGGTTTCTGCGGTCACCCGGCCGATTGTCCGCGCCTTCGGTGAACGGCGCTTGTCGCGGGCTAATCCCGACGGCGGCGACCCGCGTCGCCCGGCTCCGCCGCGCTCGCGATCGCCGACTAATCCCGACGGCGGCGACCCGCGTCGCCCGGCTGCGCCGCGCTCGCGATCGCCGACTACTCCTCCCCGCGGGCCCGCGTCTCGTAGGCCCGCCGCTTCTCGACATCCACGTCGTCGGTGAAGACGCGGTCGCCGCCGAGCAGGCGGTTGAGCCCCTCGGCGATTCTGCGCGGCCAGAATTTCTGGGAGACGACCATCGCGCCGGCGGCCCTCGTGATCCGCACCCGTGGCCTGGGGTGGGCCACCAGCCGCACGATCGCGTCGGCGATCTCGGCGGGCTCGGCGTTGCGGAACCCCTTCATGCCGGGGGTCCCGGCGACGAGCTCGGTGTTGACGAACGTCGGCAAGACCGTGGAGAACTCCACACCGGCCGAGCGGTACTCCAGCCGGGCCGAGTCGGTGAACGCGATGACCGCGTGCTTGCTGGCGCAGTAGCTGGCCAGGCCGACGATGTAGAGCTCGCCGGCCAGGGAGGCGACGTTGATGACGTGCCCGGATCGGCGGGGGACCATGCGCTGCACCGCCAGCTTGCTGCCGAGGATGACGCCGTAGACGTTGATGTCGAGGATGCGGCGGGTGACGGCATCCGGCTCGTCGATGATCCGCCCGACGGGCATGATGCCGGCGTTGTTGATCAGCACGTCGATGGGGCCGAGCTGGCGCTCCACCTCATCGAGGAAATCCGCGAACGAATGCGGGTCGGTGACGTCGAGTTTCCCGTAGACGTCGAGGCCGAGCGCGGCACCCGATTCTTTCACCCGCACCTCGTCGATGTCCCCGATCGCGACCTTGGCGCCCAGGTTGTGCAGCGCGGTCGCGGTGGCCAGCCCGATCCCGCGGGCGCCGCCGGTGATGACGACGACCTTCTCGCGCACCTTCACGCCGATTGAAGCCGTGTCTGCCATCTTCGTCGTCCTTCCCGAAGTTTGACGGGTGTCAATTTTGGCGATTATGCCCGATACTGCACCCGTGATCGAGGTGCGGGCGGCCGTCCCGGCCGACGCACGCGACGTGGCCCGGGTGCAGGTCCGGTCGTGGCAGTCGGCCTATCGCGGGCTGATCGACCAGGCCTACCTCGACGGCCTGACTCCCGAGTTCTTCGCCGGCCGGTACACCTTCGGTCGGGTCGGGCTTCGGCTGCCGTCAACCGTGGTCGCGGTCGACGGTCCCGCGATCCGCGGCCTCGCGACCATCGGACTGTGCCGCGAGATGGAGTCCCCGAATTTCGGTGAGCTGATGGCGATCTACGTCGACCCCGGGCACGCGCGAACCGGGATCGGGCGGCTGCTGATGGCGGCCGCGCGCGAGCGGCTGCGCCGGCTCGGCGTGACCGGAGCCGTGCTGTGGGTGCTGGACGGGAACCTCGGCGCCCGCCGGTTCTACGAACGCGACGGGTGGCGGTTCGACGGAGCTTGCCGCACAGAGACTTTCGGTGACACACCCGTGCGACAGGTGCGCTACCGCTGCGCGCCGGTCTGAGTCGGTCCCCACGCGACTTGACGCCCACCGTTGCCCGCGACGCGCCATCCTGGTATGTTTACGGCGATAACATCGCAGGGAGGCATCAGCGGTGAAAGTGATGTTCGACGGTGAGAACCCGATGCCGGCGACGCAACCGGGTGCGGACGGTTATCCGTCGGTGTGGTTGCAACTGCAGGTACGGCGGATGACACATCTGACGACCTTCGCGGTGGCCATACCCTCGGTGATCGAGCATGCTAAAGCCTTCCCCGGCATGGTTCGCTTCGGGTTCGATATCGACTGGGAGCGCGCCAGATTCCGCACGTTCGGAGCCTTCGACAGCGAAGCTTCGCTGCGCGATTACATCGCCGATGGCGCACACGGGGCCATCTACCGACGCCTGCGCGGCCGGCTCGGTGACGTATCGGTCAACTACGGCACGCTTGCCGTCACGGCTTTACCAGCCACGTGGGACGAGGTACCGCAATCGCGTTTCACCAAAGACCAGACGACGCACACTAAATGACGTTGCGGACCGTTCCGCACACTACGGTGAGTCTCGCCCGGAACCAACGAGCGGCGATGTCACCATAACGCCATGCCACGACGGCCAGACGCGCATCGAACCCGGTCATCCACCGACACCTACCACCACGGGGACCTTCGAAGGGCTCTGCTTGACCACGCGGTGGAACTCGCCCGCGCGGGTGGCCCGGACGCGGTGGTCATGCGTGACGTGCAGCGCCGGGCGGGCGTGAGCAACGCCGCGGCCTACCGTCACTACGCGAACCGCGACGAATTGCTCGCCGCGGTCATCGGCTACGCCTTGGAACGGCTGGCCGCCATGATGCACGAAGCCCTGAACACGGTGCCGCCACGCGGTGATCGAAAGCGCCGGGCGCTGGCAAGATTCCGTGCCACCGGCCAGGCGTACGTCGACTTCGCGCTTGCCGAACCAGGGCTGTTTCGCACCGCTTTCGCGGCCCATCCGGCAAGCCTCCAAGCCGTCGAGGCCGTCGAGGCCGCCGAAGCCGCCGAAGACGTTGCGGGCGAACAGCATCCGTTTCAACTCCTGCGCCGCTGCGTCGACGACCTGGTGGCGACCGGGGTGATCGATCCTCGCCAACGAGCCGGCCTTGACGAGGCGGCGTGGGCCGCCGTCCACGGTTTGGCCATCTTGTACTTGGACGGGGCGCTGAGCGGCCTGGGGGAGCCCGAGAAGCGACAGGTCACCGGCCGCTTGCTCGACACCTTCGAGCGCGGCATCGGCTAGCGAGGGTTCTCCCCCGTATGTTGACACCGATAACATCGGATGGTTATCGTTGCGCAATGGACGCCAGTCGATTTCGCAGCCGCTACGGACCGTGGGCCCTGGTCACCGGAGCCAGCGACGGCATCGGCCGCGCGATCGCCGACGAGCTGGCCCGCCGCGGTCTCAACCTGGTGCTGGCGGCGCGAAACCAGGCGCGGCTGGAGGCGATCGCACGGGAACTCAACGCCGCCACCGGAGTCGAAACCCTGGTCGTGGCAGCCGATCTTGCCGACGCCAACGGAGCCGATGCGGTGGCCGATGCGACGAGGAACATAGACGTCGGCCTCGTCGTCCTTGCCGCGGGTTTCGGCACCGTGGGTCCGTTCACCGACTTGGCCCTCGCGCCAGAACTCGAGATGATCGCGGTCAACATCACCGCGGTGACCGCGCTGACGCACGCGTTCACCCCCCGACTGACCCACCGCGCAAGCGGCGGCATCGTGTTGTTCGGGTCGATCGTCGGATGGCAGGGCGTCCCAGGGCAGGCCACCTACTCGGCGACCAAGTCCTACGTCCAGAGCTTCGCTGAGGCGCTGCACGGCGAGCTGAAGCCGCAAGGCGTCGACGTCATATCGGTGGCACCGGGTCCCGTGCACACCGGCTTCGGCGCGCGGGCCGGGATGACTATGAATTCGGCGACCACGCCAGAGGTAGTCGCCACAGCCGCCCTCTCAGCCCTAGGACGGCGGACCACCGTCGTGCCCGGTCTGCAGGCGAAGTTTCTGACCGCGTCGCTCACGCCGCTACCCCGACGCCTCCGCAGCGAGATCCTTGGAAACGTGATTCGGCGGATGCGGGCCGCGCCCGCACCGGCCGCCTGAATGGTCATCACCAACCTGTGGAGCCGGGGACGCCTTTGAACGGACCGGTGATCCAGCTGGTGATCCAGCCTCCGTAAAAGCCGCCTGGTTGTGGCACGACTGCCTCACCGTTGACGGTGCAGCGGTCGACCTTCGCCGCCAGCACCGCGACCGCGCCGCGTATCGGCGCAAACCCGCGCGACGGGTTCACGTAGCTCCACGCGGCCTTCGCTGCGGCAGCATTAGCGGTCACCAAGTCGTAATAGGTGGCCTGCCCTTTCCACTCACACCACGAGCTTCCGGACGCCGCACGCAGCGTCGCGCCGGCGAAGGCTTCCCGCGGGAGGTAATAGGTCGGCGGATGACTGGTCTCGAGCACGCGCCAGGCCTGTTCGGTCGACGCGATCACTTCGCCGCCCAGCTCCACGGTGATCAGCCCGGTGAAGGGCTCGACCCGAGGCGGTCGTGGATAGTCCCACACCGATTCCCGTTCGGGCCCGTCTCCCCGCCCCTCGGAACGGCTCATTGCACAGTCTCCGAACTCGTCGATCGACCTTCGGTCGCGATGAGCCCAGGTTAGGCGAACCCGGTCTAGTGCACGCTCAGCCACACCAGGCTGGCGCCGCCCACGACGGCGCAGTAGACCGCGAACGGCGTCAGGGTGCGCGTCTGGAAATACCGCGTCAGAAACCGCACGGCCAGGTAGGCGCAGACGAACGAGGCGACGCTGCCGGCCAGGACCTGGCCGCCGATCCCGGCACCGAGCGGGCCGAACAGGTCCGGGATCTTGTACACCCCGGCCGCCAGGATGATCGGCGTGGCAAGCAGGAACGAGAAGCGGGCGGCGTCCTCGTGCGACAGCCCGCGCCACAGGCCGGCCACCATCGCAATGCCGGAGCGGCTGATGCCAGGCAACAGCGCCAGGATCTGCGAGGAGCCGATCACCAGCCCACGACCCATCGGCAGTTGGGCCAGCCGGTTGTCGATGGCCTCGCCGCGATGGTCCTCGTGCTCCTCGTCGCCGGTCGGTGAAACGCGGCGGCGCAGGACCTCGCCGGCATACAACGCGATGCCGTTGAGCAACAGGAAAGCGGCCGCCGGAATGGGTTTGCCCAGCGTAGTCCGGAACAGGTGCTCGAGGGCCACCCCGGCCAGGCCCACCGGGATGGTGGCGACGACGATCAGCCAGGCCAGCCGCTCGTCGGCCGTCTGAATCCGGCGATGCCGCAGCGAGGAGAAGAAGCCGGCCACGATCCGCACCCAGTCCCGCCAGAAGAACACCAGCAGCGCCGCGGCGGTCGCGACGTGCAGGCCGACGATGAAGGCGAGGTAGGGCGATTCGGGCGTGGAGACGTCGAGGTCCCGGCCCCATTGCCCACCGACCAGCGCCGGCACCAACACCGAGTGCCCCAGGCTGGAGACCGGGAACAGCTCGGTGACGCCCTGGAACGCGCCGACTACCACGGCCTCGACATAGCTCAAGTGCGCGGTCATTGGGTGGGCGCCTCCATCCGGGGTCACTGCCGACAAGAACTACCGAGCGTAGCCGGTCGGAATTCGCGCGCGAACCGGCTTGGGCTGCTGCGCATTTGGCCACCGGACACGTGCGCGCGGGCCGCCGCCGACCAGGCAGGTACGGTGAGCGGATGGCGGAGGGGCTGCTCGAAACCGTGCGCGTGCTGGACCTGTCCAGCGGCAACGCCGACGCGGTGACCCGCCTGTTTGCCGACCTGGGCGCCGACGTCCTCAAGATCGAATTCCCCGGCGGCAGCATGGGCCGCGACGACCTGCCGGCGCTGGCCGGCGCGAGCATCCCGTTCGCGCTGCACAACGCCAACAAGCGCGCCGCGGTGCTGGACCCGCTCGAGGACGGCGACTGCGGCCGGTTCCTGGACCTGGCCGCCGAGGCCGACATCGTCGTGGACAGCGGCCTGGCCGGACACATCGGCGCGTTCGGGATGACGGGCGCGGAGCTGGCGGCCCGCTACCCGCACCTGGTGGTGCTGTCGGTCACCGACTTCGGCGAGACGGGTCCGCGGTCCGCATGGCGCGCCACCGATCCGGTGTTGTTCGCGATGTGCGGCTCGTTGGCCCGATCCGGTCCCACCACCGGCACCCCGGTGTTGCCGCCGGACGGCATCGCCTCGGCCACCGCCGCGGTGCAGGCGGCGTGGGCGGCGCTCGTCGCCTACTACAACCGATTGCGCTGCGGCACAGGCGATTACATCGATTTCTCCCGGTTCGATGCCGTGGTGATGGCGCTCGACCCGGCGTTCGGCGCGCACGGGCAGGTCGCCGCCGGCATCCGCCACAGCGGCCGGTGGCGGGGGCGCCCGAAGAACCAGGACGCCTACCCGATCTGCCCGTGCAAGGACGGCTACGTCCGGCTGTGCGTGATGGCGCCCCGGCAGTGGCGGGGGTTGCGTCGCTGGCTGGGGGAGCCCGAGGAGTTTCAGGACCCCAAATACGACGCGATCGGCGCCCGGATGGCGGCGTGGCCCGAGATCAGCGTGCTGGCCCAGGCGTTGTTCGCCGACCAGACAATGAAGGACCTGGTCGCCGCCGGTCAGGCGCATGGTGTGCCGATCGCCGCGGTGCTGCCGCCGTCCTGGGTCCTGGGCTCCGAACATTTCCAAGAGGTGGGCGCGATCACCGAGGCGGAGCTGCTGCCGCGGGTGCGGACCAGCGTGCCCACCGGGTATTTCGTCGTCGACGGGCAGCGCGCGGGCTTCCGCACGCCGGCCCCAGCCATCGGCCGGGACCAACCGTATTGGCGCGGGAATCCGGTGCTGGTGCGGGCACCGTCGGGCAGGGTCGGCGACTATCCGCTCACCGGGCTGCGGATCCTCGATCTGGGCATCATCGTCGCGGGCGGGGAGCTGAGCCGGCTGTTCGGCGACCTGGGCGCCGAGGTCATCAAGGTGGAAAGCGCCGAATACCCCGACGGGCTGCGGCAGGCCCGCGAAGGCGACGCCATGAGCGAGTCGTTCGCGTGGACCCACCGCAATCACCTCGGGCTGGGCCTCGACCTGCGCAGCGCCGAGGGCAAGGACATCTTCCGCCGGCTGGTTGCCGAGGCCGACGCGGTGTTCGCCAACTTCAAGCCGGGAACCCTTACCGCCCTTGGCTTTAACTACGAGGCGCTGCGCGCTATCAACCCGCGGATCGTGCTCGCCGGCAGCAGCGCCTACGGCAACAGTGGCCCCTGGCGCACGCGGATGGGCTACGGCCCGTTGGTCCGCGCCGCCACCGGGGTGACCCGGCTGTGGACGTCCGATGAGGCGGACGACGACGCGGACACCGGCACGGGACGGCACGCCTTCTACGACGCGACGACGATCTTCCCCGATCACGTGGTTGGGCGGGTCACCGCGATCGCGGCGCTGGCGGCGTTGATTCATCGCGATCGCACCGGTGGCGGGTCGCACGTCCACATCTCGCAGGCCGAGGTCGTGCTCAACCAGCTCGACACCCATTACGTCACTAAGGCCGCGCTGGCCGCGGGCGTCGGCCCGATCCGCGACGACACCAGCCTGCACGCGGTCTACCCGTGTGCGGGCGACGACGAATGGTGCGTCATCTCGATCGGCTCCGACGACGAATGGCGCTGCCTCGCAGAGCTTCTCGACCACCCGCAGTGGATCGACGACCCGCGGTTCGCGACCGGCGAGGCGCGCCTTGCCAACCGCCGCGAATTGATCGAGCTGGTGTCGGCCTGGACCCGCACCCGCACCCCGCTGCGCAACACGGAACTGCTGCAGGCGGCAGGTGTCGCGGCCGGGCCGATGAACCGCCCGCCGGACATCCTCGAGGACCCTCAGTTGATCGAGCGGAAACTGTTCAGCGACATGACCCATCCGCTGATCGAGCGCCCGATGCCCGCGGAGACGGGCCCGGCGCCGTTTCAGCACATCCCGCCGGCGCCGCAGCGCCCTGCGCCGCTGCCCGGCCAGGACACCCGCGCCATCTGCCGCAACCTGCTGGGGATGAGCGCCGACGAGACCGAGCGGCTGATCCGGGACGGGGTGCTGTTCGCGACGCCGGGGCCTGCCTAGCCAGGCTTAGGGTCCCAGGGCTCCGAACGCCACGCTGGCGTGACGCTCGGCAACCAACGCCACGCTGGCGTGACGCTCGGCAGCATTCCCGGGCTGCGGGCCGGCCGGATCCATAGGCACGCTAAATTCGTCGGATGACCGTCGATCCCAGGACACCGGTGTTGATCGGCTACGGCCAGGTCAACCACCGCGACGAAATCGACCCGGCGACGCGGTCGGTCGAACCGGTGGACCTGATGGCCGTCGCGGCCCGCGAGGCCGCGGACGCCCGGGTGATCGAGGCGGTGGACTCCATCCGCGTGGTGAACGTGTTGTCGGCCCACTACCGCGACCCCGCGCTGCTGCTGGGCGAGCGGCTGGGCGCGGAAGAGTTCAGCACCCGCTACAGCCCTGTCGGCGGCAACGTCCCGCAGACGCTGGTCAACCAGGCCTGCCTGGACATCCAGGCGGGCCGGGCCGGTGTCGTGCTGCTGGCCGGCGCCGAGACGTGGCGCACCAGGCGGGGGCTGAAGGCCAAGGGCGGCAGGCTCGAGTGGACCGTGCAGGACGAATCCGTGCCGTTGGGCGAGGTCACCGGCGAGGACATCCCGATGTTCGGCGACGCGGAGCTCAAGAGCGGGCTGAACCTGCCGGCATTCGTCTACCCCCTGTTCGAACAGGCGCTTCGCATCGCCAACGGCGAGTCGGTCGACGACCACCTCCGGCGCGTCAGCGAGTTGTGGGCGCGGTTCAACGCCGTCGCGGTCGACAACCCGCACGCGTGGATCCGCAAGCCGGTGACCGCCGAGGAAATTCGGCGGGCCGGACCGCAGAACCGGATGATCAGCTGGCCCTACACCAAGCTGATGAACTCCAACAACATGGTCGACCAGGGCGCCGCGCTAGTCCTGGCGTCGGTCGAGCAGGCGCAACGGCTGCAGGTCCCCGCCGACCGGTGGGTGTACCCGCACGCCGGCACCGACGCCCACGACACCCCGTCCATCGCCGAGCGCGACGAGCTGCACCGCTCGGCGGCCATCCGCATCGCGGGCGCGCGCGCCCTGCAGCTGGCCGGCCTGGGCATCGACGACGTCGACTACGTCGACCTGTACTCGTGCTTCCCATCCGCCGTGCAGGTCGCCGCCGCCGAACTCGGCCTGAGCGCCGACGACCCGGCCCGCCCGCTCACCGTCACCGGCGGGCTGACCTTCGCGGGCGGCCCGTGGAGCAACTACGTCATGCATTCCATCGCCACCATGGCCGAATTGCTGGTGGCCAACCCGGGCCGGCGCGGCCTCATCACCGGCAACGGCGGCTACCTGACGAAGCACAGCTTCGGGGTCTACGGCACCGAGCCGCCGGCCTCGTTCCGTTGGGAGGACGCACAGCCGGCCGTGGATCGCGAACCCACCCGGGAGGGCCTGGTCGAGTGGGACGGCGTCGGGACCGTCGAAGCGTGGACCACACCGTTCGACCGCGAGGGACAGCCCGAGAAGGCATTCGTGGCGGTGCGGACGCCCGACGGGGCCCGCACCCTGGCCGTCATCGCCGATCCCGACGCCGCCGAGGCAACGGTGCGCGAAGACATCGGTGGCGCCAAGGTTGCCGTCACCCCGGACGGCATCGCGTCGCTGCGGTAACCGGCGGGTTACAGCACCACGGGCCAAAGGTCCCGAAAACGGGGTAACGGTCGCGTAAGTGACATCAACTTGCCTATTGTCGGGTTGGACGTTGGGGGAGGTGAGCCCAGGTGCACGTCCTGGTTACCGACGCCACCGGCGCCGTAGGCCGGCTGGTCGCACGGCAACTCATCGCTGCCGGGCACACGGTCAGCGGGATAGCTGAACACCCCCATCCCTGCCTGGAACCCGCGGTCGAACTCGTTTGCGCGCCGTTGAGCGACCCCGTCGTGCAAGACATGGCCGACGAAGCCGACACGCTGATCCACCTGGCCCCGGCCGACCCCAGCGCGCCCGGCGGCGCCGACGTCGACGGGATCGCCCACGTGACCCATGCGGCCGCCCGCGCCGGCGCGCGGCTGCTGTTCGTGTCCCAGGCCGCCGGCCGGCCCGAGCTCTATCGACCCGCCGAGGAGCTGGTGTCCACGAGCTGGGCGCCGAGCCTGGTCGTCCGGATCGCGCCGCCGGTCGGCCGCCAGCTCGACTGGATGGTGTGCCGCACCGTGGCCACGCTGCTGCGCGCGAAGGTTTCCACCCGGCCGATGCGCGTGCTGCACGTCGACGACCTGGTCCGGTTCCTGGTTTTCGCGCTGAGCAGTGACCGCACCGGCGTTGTGGACCTCGCCACCCCGGACACCACCAACTTGGTCACCGCGTGGCGGCTGTTGCGCGCCGTCGGCCCGCGTTCGCGGCTGAACGGGGTTCGCAGCTGGTCGAAACTGGTTCCGAAGATGGATATCACTGCGGTGCAAGAGGATTGGGGCTTTGAATTCGGCTGGCAAGCGCTCGAGGCGGTCGCCGACACCGCGCGCGGCCTCGCCGGGCGCCGGCTCCTTCCCGAGGGCGCGCTCAGCCACGGCGGCCAGGTGGCGCTGCCGGTGGAGGTCCTCCCGCGGCCGCGGCCGTCCGACGAATTGCGCAGCGCGGCCCCCGAGGGGCTGGAGGGCGAGTTCGACGACCGCATCGATCCCCGGTTTCCGGTCTTCAGCGCGGCCCGGCTCGCCGAGGCGCTGCCCGGCCCGCTGACGCCGATGACGCTCGACGTCCAGCTGAGCGGGCTGCGCACGGCCAGCCGGGTGCTGGGACAGGTGCTCGCGCTCGGCGGCGTGGTCGACGACGAGTGGAGCAGCCGGGCGATCGCGGTCTTCGGCCACCGCGCCTACGTGGGGGTGTCGGCCAACGTCGTCGCCGCCACCCAGCTGCCCGGATGGGACCAGCACGCCGTCGCCCGGCACGCCCTGGCCGATCAACCCCAGGTGGGTGACGTCCTGCCGTTCGGCGAGCCGAGGCTGGCCGAGGGCGCGCTCGGGTCGCTCGCCAAAGCGGTCGTGACGGCGCGCTCGCTGACGGTGATGCGCCACCTCAAGCGGGACACGCTGGCGTACTCCGCGGCCGCGGAGGTCGAACACGCCGATGCCGCGCAGCTGACGGCGCTGCCCGACGCCGCGCTCGAGGTCCGGTTGCCCCTGCTGCGGGATCGCATCCACCAGGGCTGGATCCTCACCGCGTTGTGGCTGATCGATTCGGGCGTGACCGCGGCGGCGCTGCAGCCCATGCGTGCCGCTTCCCGGGTGTCGGGGATGGGCATGATCATGGAAAGCGCCCGCATCGCGACCGAGACCGCCGAGCTGGTGGCGGCGTTGCGCAGCGATCCGCCGTTGTGCGCGCTGGCCGCTGAGGGCAACGTCGGCAGCATCCGCGCCCTGTCTCCCGATACCGCCGCCGCCCTCGACGCCGTCGTCGCCAGGATCGGGCACCGCGGGCCGGGTGAGGCCGAGCTGGCCAGCCGGGTGTTCAGCGACGATCCGGCGATGTTGCTGACGGCGGCCGCCGCGCTCGCCGCATCCGAAGGGGGCGCCGCCCCCGGCGGCCCGGCCCCGGCGCCGAACCTGGTGCGGCGGGTGGCCGCAAACGCCCGCGCGTCGCGCGAGCTGGCCCACGACACCACCCTGCGGTTCACCCATGAGCTGCGGATGACGTTGCGCGAGTTGGGATCCCGGCGCGTCGCGGCGGACATCCTCGACGCTGCCGACGACGTCTACTACCTCACCTGCGACGAACTGTTCACCATGCCGGCCGACGCGCGCCTGCGGGTCAAGCGTCGCCGGGCCGAACGGGAGCGGTTGCAGGTCCAACGCCCGCCCGACGTCATCGACGGGCGCTGGACGCCCGTCGACCAGGGCGGCGACGCCTGAGCCACATCAACCCAGCAGCCCGCGCAAGAACAGCGCGTTGCGTACCGCGTGGCCGCCCAGGTCGTTGTTGAAATACATCCACACGTCCCTGCCGTCGCGGTCCCATTCGGTGATCTGGTCGGCCCAGCGCCGCAGCTGCTCGTGCGAGTAGCAGCCCGCGTAGATCGCGTCCTGGTCCGGGCCGTGCATGCGGATGTACACCAGATCGGTGGTGGCGCGCGGCACGCACGCCAGGCCGGCGCCGCTCATCACCACGTAGGCGGCGCGGCGGCGTTCCAGCAACTCGTATACGGCCGGGTCGTTCCACGACGGGTGGCGCAGCTCGACGGCCACCCGGATCGGCTCGGGCACGCTGGCCAGGAAGGCGTCCAGCCGCGCGTCGTCGCGCTGCTGCTCGGGGTGCAGTTGGACGAGCAGCACCCCGCGGCGGTCGCCCAGCAGCTGCCAGCAGCGCTCGAACCGCTCGATCCACGGCTCGGGGGATGACAGCCGGCGATAGTGCGTCAGCCCGCGATGCGCCTTGACCGACATCCTGAACCCGTCGGGCAGCTGATCGCGCCAACCGGCGAACGTCGAATCCTTCGGCCAGCGATAAAAACTCGCGTTCAGCTCGACGGTGTCGAAGACCTCGACGTAGCGGGCCAACCGTCGCGCCGACGGCAAACCGGTCGGGTAGAGCACATCCGCCCAATGGTTGTAAGACCATCCGGAGGTGCCGATCCGGACGGTCAACGCCGGCTCATCCGGCCACCTGCCGGCGCACGTCGTCGTCCAGTGATGCCCGCACGAGCGCGGCCGCCAGCCGCGCGTTGGCCCGAGGAGCGAGGGCGCCCAACTTCGCAGGCTGAGCCGGCAGGCCCAACCGCCTGGCCGCCGTGGTGGCGCGGTCGTCGAAGTAGGGCCGCACCCAGGGCCAGACGTCTTGCACTTCGCGCAGGTAGATATCGGCGCCGGTGTCGCCGATTCCCTTGAAACTCTTCAGCATTCGTTTCGCCGTGGCGACGTCCTGGTGGCAGCTTTCGGCCATTTCCCGCAGATCGCCGTGGTACTCGTCGCGGACCCGCTCGGCGATGTCGGTGAGCCGGGTGGCCGAACTCTCGTCGTAGCGCACGTAGTGGGCGCGGCCGAACGCGCTGATCATGGTGCGCCGGTCGGATGCCAGGACGGCCTTGGGGGAGCGCAGGCCCGCCTTGAACAATTCACGGCCGGCGCTCATCGCGACGGCGGCGTCGATCGGCTTGCTGGCGAGCATGCACAACACCAGCAACTGGAACAGCGGCATCGGCTTGTCGTGGATCTTGACGCCAGCCTCGGCCGCATACGTCGTGCCGGCGACCTTCAGCAGCCGCCGCACCACTTCGTCGCGCTTGTCCACACCGCACCGCTTACCCGAACCACCCTCGAGCAAACCGCGGCACTCACTTCGGGGGCAGGCCGCGGGCGTAGCCGACGCCCTTGGCGACCCAATCCTGCAGCTGCCGTTTCGTTCCCACGCCGCCGGCCTCGACGCGCAGCCAGCCGCGCGCTTCCCGGCCCCCCATCACCATGGGCCCGACGTGGGCACGCTTGAGCAGTTTGTCGGTCTCCTCCGGCGGTACCCGCACCAGCAGCCCGCCCTGTCCGCTGGCGGCCACGGACATGTTGCCGTTGATCAGGAACGCCAGACCACCGAACATTCGCTTTTCCTCGACGCCGCGCTCGGAGCCGAGCAGTTCGCGGATCCGGTTGGCCAGGTCTTCGTCGTAGGCCATGGGCCGACCATAGCGCCGGGGTCCGACAAGCACCGAGCCTGCGGACTTACCGGCTCGGCGATGTGTCAGTAGCGCGACACCCAATAACGCGGAACAGCCGCCCCCTTTCGGGGGCGGCCGCCCGCATTCGGGTTGTTAGGTCCCGGTTTTAGCGGGGGGTTCCGACGGTGCCGCCGCCGTTGACCTGACCGCCGGCGTTGCCCGCGGGCGTGTACGCCTGGAAACCGGCCGACGTGTTGACGCCCCACTGGCCCACGTCCGGGTTGAACACGACCGGAAGCTGGGTGCCGTCGGGGTCACCGACTGGCGGAACCCAGGTGGCCGGCAGTCCGTAGCGGCCCGGGTCGTTGTAGTGCCCCGGCGGCGGGAAGCCGTTCTGGCCCGGGGGAAGCGGGCTGCCGGGCGCGTTGCAGTTCACGCCGGGCGCACCGGGGTTACAAATCGGCTGCCCGGGCAGCGGCTGGCCCGGACCCGGCAGGTCGCGGTCCCCGCCCGGCACGTTCGGCCCGGGCACGTTGGGGCCCGGCCCCGGTACGTTCGGGCCGGGATCGGCGAGCGCGAAACCGGCGCTCAACCCGAGCGCCGCGGACCCGAGGCCACCGGCCATCGCGGCGGTGGCGGCGATCTTGGTGAGATTCATGTGAACTCCTTGTCCAGCTTGGCTGCGACGCACGCAGCGCAACAGCATTGACGGTGTTGTTCAGTTATTTCCCCAAGCTCCGGGTTTGGGCCGAGGGACGGGGGATGACCCCCTGGTCCCTCGGCTACCCGAGTCGGCGGAACCGAAAACCCGCCGACGGCAATTCATTGGCAGCAGACTCCCAGGTTTACGACAAGCTCCTGGCAGCCACGGCCCCCTAGGCGGCGACGGTCGCGGTCTGTGGCGCGGGTTCGAGCGCCAGCGCGACGATCTCCGCGACGTCCGTCATCGGCTTGACGTCCAGCGCGTCGAGCACCTCGCCGGGCACGTCATCCAGATCGGGCTCGTTGCGCGCCGGGATGAAAACCGTTGACAGACCGGCCCGTTGGGCGGCCAGCAGCTTCTGCTTCACGCCGCCGATCGGCAGCACCCGGCCGTTCAGCGTGACCTCGCCGGTCATGCCGACATCGCTGCGCACCTGGCGGCCGGTGGCCATCGACACCAGCGCGGTGACCATCGTCACACCGGCCGACGGGCCGTCCTTGGGCACCGCGCCGGCGGGCACGTGCACGTGGATGCGCCGGTCCAGCGCCGTCGGGTCAATGCCGAGCTCCGCGGCGTGTGAGCGCACGTAGGACAGCGCGATCTGCGCGGACTCCTTCATCACGTCGCCCAACTGACCGGTGAGCTGCAAACCCGGCTCGCCGTCGGTCGCCCCGGCCTCGATGTAGAGGACGTCGCCGCCCAGGCCCGTCACGGCCAACCCGGTGGCCACCCCGGGCACCGCCGTGCGCTCGGCCGACTCGGGGGTGAACCGCGGACGGCCCAGGTAACCAACAAGATCGGGCTCGTCGATGGTGACCGGTTCGTCGGCGATCTTGGTCGTCACCTTGCGCAGCGCCTTGGCCAGCAGCCGCTCGAACTGCCGAACCCCCGGCTCGCGGGTGTAATCCGCGGCGATCTTGCGCAGCGCGGCGTCGGTGACGGTGACCTCGTCGTCGTTCAGCGCCGCCCGCTCCCGCTGCCGGGGCAGCAGGTAGTCGCGGGCGATGGCGACCTTGTCGTCCTCGGTGTATCCGTCGATCTGCACCAGCTCCATGCGGTCCAGCAGGGCCGACGGGATGTTCTCGATCACGTTGGCGGTGGCCAGGAACACCACATCGGACAGGTCCAGGTCTAGATCCAGGTAGTGGTCGCGGAACGTGTGGTTCTGCGCCGGGTCCAGCACCTCGAGCAGCGCTGCGCTCGGGTCGCCGCGGTAGTCGGAACCGACCTTGTCGATCTCGTCCAGCAGCACAACGGGATTCATCGATCCCGCCTCGCCGATGGCCCGGACGATCCGGCCCGGCAGCGCGCCCACATAGGTGCGCCGGTGGCCGCGGATCTCGGCCTCGTCGCGCACGCCGCCCAGGGCGACGCGCACGAACTTGCGGCCCAAAGCCCGGGCCACGCTCTCGCCCAGCGACGTCTTGCCGACGCCGGGAGGACCGGCCAGCACCATCACGGCGCCGGAGCCGCGCCCGCCGACGACCTGCAGCCCGCGCTGCGCGCGGCGGGTGCGCACGGCCAGGTATTCGACGATGCGGTCCTTGACGTCGTCCAGCCCGTGGTGGTCGGCGTCCAACACCGCCCGCGCCGCCGTCAGGTCGGTCGAGTCCTCGGTCCGCACGTTCCACGGCAGGTCGAGCACGGTGTCCAGCCAGGTGCGGATCCAGCCGCTCTCGGGGCTCTGGTCGCTGGAGCGTTCCAGCTTGCCCACCTCGCGCAGCGCGGCCTCGCGCACCTTCTCGGGCAGGTCGGCGGCCTCGACGCGGGCCCGATAATCATCGGATCCGTCGGGCTCGCCCTCGCCCAGTTCCTTGCGGATGGCCGCCAGCTGTTGGCGCAGCAGGAACTCCTTCTGCGTCTTCTCCATGCCGTCGCGGACGTCCTCGGCGATCTTCTCGTTGACCTCGACCTCGGCCAAGTGCGAGCTGGTCCAGTCGATCAGCACGCGCAGCCGCTCGGCCACGTCCACGGTCTCGAGCAGCTGGCGCTTCTGCACGTCGGTGAGGTAGGACGCATACCCGGACGTGTCCGCCAGCGCCGACGGGTCGGTCAGGCTGTTGACGTAGTCGACGATCTGCCAGGCCTCGCGGCGCTGCAGCATGGCCAGCAGCAGTTTCTTGTATTCCGCCGCCAGGGCCTTGACCTCGTCGGTCGCCGGTGTTTCGGGCGCCTCGGTCACCTCGACCCACAGCGCGGCGCCGGGCCCGGATGCGCCCGCCCCGATGTGCGCCCTGCGCTCGCCACGCACGACGGCCGCGGTGCCACCACCGGCGATCCGGCCGACTTGCAGAATCTTCGCGATCACACCGTGGGTGGGGTAGCGGTCGTCCAGCCGGGGCGCGATCAGCAGCTGCCCCGATTCGCTCGCCTGTGCGGCGTCGATCGCCGCCCGGGCGGCGTCGTCCAGGGCGATCGGGACCACCATTCCGGGCAACACGATCGTCCCGGTGAACAAGACCGGAACAGACTTGGCTTCAGCCATTAGGTCCTCCAAAAGTTGAGTCTGCTGCGCTTAACCCAGCCGAGCGCGGGTTTGTTCCCGACCAATGCTGCCGTCATGCTGGCGCGAGGCTGGACCTCGAACGTCGCGCTGGCGTTACGCTGGCGGCGAAATCGGCCCTAGCCGCCGCAGTTGGCTCACGTGCTTGGGCGATAGCTCCTCGAGGCAGGTGGCGCCCAGCAGCGCCATCGTCCGCGTTATCCCGCTCTGCAGGATCTCGATCGCTCGGGTCACACCCGCCTCGCCGCCGGCCATCAGCCCGTACAGGTAGGCCCGCCCGATAAGCGTGCACCGTGCGCCCAGCGCGATCGCCGCGACGATGTCGGCGCCGGACATGATGCCGGTGTCGACCAGGATCTCGGTGTGCTTGCCCAGTTCGCGGGCGACGGTGGGCAGCAGGTGAAAGGGCACCGGGGCCCGATCCAGTTGGCGCCCACCGTGATTGGACAGCACGATGCCGTCGACGCCGCGGTCCACGACGGCGCGGGCGTCGTCGAGCGTCTGAATTCCCTTGACGACCAGCTTGCCGGGCCATTGGGCCTTGATCCATTCCAGGTCATCGAAGGTCAGGCTGGGGTCGAACATCGTGCTGAGGTACTCGCCGACGGTGCCCGACCAGCGATCCAGCGACGCGAAGGCCAGCGGTTCGGTGGTCAGCAGGTCGAACCACCACTTCGGGTGCGGCACCGCGTCCAGCACGGTGCGCAGCGTCAGGGTCGGCGGGATCGTCATGCCGTTGCGGTTGTCGCGCAGCCGCGCACCCGCGACCGGGACGTCGACGGTGGCCAGCAGGGTGTCGAAGCCCGCGTCGGCCGCGCGCTTCACCAGCGCCATCGAGCGGTCGCGGTCTCGCCACATGTAGAGCTGAAACCATTTGCGTCCCTGCGGAACAGCGGTCACCAAGTCTTCGATCGCAGTGGTGCCGAGGGTGGAGAGCGAGAACGGGATCCCCGCCCGCGCGGCCGCCCGCGCGCCGGCGATTTCGCCCTCGGTGTGCATCAACCGGGTGAATCCGGTCGGCGCGATCCCGAACGGCAGCACCACCGGCTGGCCCAGAACGTCCCATCCGGCGGTCACGTTGGAGACGTCGCGCAGGATGGTCGGGTGAAACTCGATGTCGCGGAACGCCTGTCGGGCCCGCGCGATGGACAGCTCGTCGTCCGCCGCCCCGTCGGTGTAGTCGAACGCCGCCCTGGGGGTGCGCCGTTTTGCGATGCGACGCAGGTCCTCGATGGTGAACGCGGCGGCCAGGCGGCGCTTGGTCGCGTCGAACTGCGGCCGTTTGAACTGCATCAGCGGCGCCAGATCGCGCACCTTGGGCACTCGTCGCTTGACCACAATGTGCAACGGTAGTCGCATGGATCCCTTCGACCTGAAGCGCTTCGTGGACGCGCAGGCCCCGGTGTACCGCGACGTCGTCGACGAGCTGCGCGGCGGCCGCAAGCGCAGCCACTGGATGTGGTTCGTCTTCCCGCAGCTGCGCGGCCTGGGCAGCAGCCCGACGGCGTTGCACTACGGCATCTCCTCGCTCGTGGAGGCCCGCGCGTACCTGGAGCACGAGGTGCTCGGGCCGCGATTGCGCGAGTGCACCCGGCTGGTCAACGCGGTGCAGGGACGTTCCGCGGCGCAGATCTTCGGCTCGCCCGACGACCTCAAGCTGCGCTCGTCGATGACGCTGTTCGCACAGGCAACCGACGACAACGGGGAGTTCGTCGCGCTGCTCGACAAGTACTACGGCGGCGAGCAGGACCAGCTGACGCTGGCGCGCCTAGGCCGGGCTTAGGATCCGCCAGCCGTGCGGCTCGACAACCACCGCGTCGAGCACCTCCGGTGGTGGCGCCGAGGATCCCGCGACGACCTGTGCGCGCGCCCCGCCCGCCTCCGACAGCGCGACGCGCATCGGCTCGTCGCCGATGTTGAGCGCGACCAGAAGCGCGTCCTCACCATTGCGCGTCTCGTAGACGTAGTGCCGGTTCTCTAGCCGCAACGCGGTCGTCGATGCCGCGTGCAGCCACGGGTGGCGACGGCGCAACCCGACCAGGAACTGATGCAACGCCCACATCTGGGTACCGAACGGGTCCAATTTTAGTGGGGGAGTGCCGAACTCGGGGCGCACCGCGTCGTCGCCGCCGTACCGCTCCTCCTTGACGCCGCGGAATCCGAGCTCGTCGCCGGCGTACACGCTGGGCACCCCGCCGACGGTCAGCAGGATCACCAGCGCGTGGGCAACGTGCTCGGGTCGGTCGAGCCGGCTGGCGATTCGGGTGACGTCGTGATTGCCGATGAACGTCAGCGGGGCGAAGGTTTCCAGGAACGCGCCGTGCCGCTGCAGCGCCCAGTCCAGCTCGAAGAAGTTGCCGTCGTTGAGGCTGCTCCAGATCGCCTTCCACAGCTCGTACTGGGTTGCGGAGTCGAACGTCGCCGCCTCGACCACCGCGGCGTAATCGCCGTGGATGAGCTCGCCGACGAACCACGCGTCCGGATACCGCTCGCGCACCCGCGGCAGCGTCGACGCCCAGAATTGTTGCGGCACAATGTAGGCCGCGTCGAGGCGCCAGCCGTCCGCGCCGCGCCCGAGCCAGTGCGCCATCACGTCGACGGTGTAGTCGATGACCTCGGGGCTGTCGTGGTTGAGCGTGATGAGCTCGGAGTGACCCTCGAACGTCCCTCCGCTGAACCAGCCGGGCGCCGCTTCCCGATAGCGCGGGAAGTCCACGCCGACGTGGTTGAACACGCCGTCGAGCAGGACGCGCAGCCCACGGCGGTGGGCCTCCGCGACGAGGTGGTCAAAGTCGCCGTCGTCGCCCAGTCTGGGATCGATCCGGTAGTGATCGGTGGTGTCGTAACCGTGTGTGCGCGAGGCGAAGATCGGCCCGAGCGCGATCCCCGACGCCCCCAACACGATGGCATGGTCGAACCAGTCGACGAGCCGCCGCAGCCGATGTTGGTCCGGCTGCGGCGGCTCCGACTCCGATGCCTGAGGAAACGCGCCGACGAACCCCAGTGGGTAGACCTGCCACCAGATGGCGTGCTCTACCCAGGCTGGTCTCGTCACTGGTCAGCCGACGGCGGCCAGGGTCTGGGAGGCGACGATCGCTTGGGCCACCCCGGCGACGATCGCCGCGGCCTTCAGCGCCTCGAGGATGGCCTCGCGGTCCACGCCCGCCTCGCGCAGCGTGTGCTCGTGGGCGACCACGCAGTGCGAACACCCGTTGATCGACGACACCGCGAACGACCAGAGCTCGAAATTCGCCTTGTCCACACCCGGATTGGCGATGATGTTCATCCGCAACCCGGGCCGAAGGTCGTCGTACTGGCCGTCCAGGAAGCCGCGGCCCCGGTAGAACACGTTGTTCATGCCCATGATCGACGCGGCGCCCAACGCGGCCTGGTAGGCCTCGGCCGACAGGTAGTCGCCCGCCTCGGCGCCAATCTCGGCCAGCACCTGGGTGTTTCGGGTGGCCGCGGCGCTGGCCAGCAGCGTGCCCCAGAGCTGTTCCTCGGTCAGCACGGTGCTACGCGTGATCGAACCCAGGTTGAGCTTGAGGTCCTTGGCGTACTCGGGCAGCGCGGCCTTGAGGTTCTCGACGCTCATCTCGCCCCCCTTATGCCGATGCCTTGAGCAGTTCGCCCGCGTCGATGGTCGGGTCGCCCTTGCGCCAGTTGCAGGCGCACAGCTCGTCGGACTGCAACGCGTCCAGGACTCGCAGCACCTCGTCGACATTACGCCCCACGGATCCGGCGGTCGCCGAGACGAATTGGATTTCGTTATTCGGATCGACGATGAAGGTGACCCGGTCGGCGACGCCGTCGGCGTTCAGCACGCCGGTGGCCAGCGAAAGCTCCCGCTTGATGTCCGAGAGCATCGGGAAGGGCAGCTTCTTGAGGTCTTCGTGCTGCGCGCGCCACTGGAAGTGCACGAACTCACTGTCGATCGAGACACCGAGCACCTGCGCGTCGCGGTCGGAAAATTCGTCGTTGAGCTTGCCGAACGCGGCGATCTCCGTCGGGCACACAAAGGTGAAGTCCTTGGGCCAGAAGAAGATAATGCGCCACTTGCCGTCGTGGTCCTCGTTGGTGATGGTGGTGAAGTAGTCGCCGGGCTGCTTTGCGTCGACCTTCGACAGGTCACCGCCGATCAACGCCGTGAGCTGGTAGGCGGGGAACTGGTCGCCGATTGTCAGCAGGGACATATCGCTCCTTTAACTGGAATTATTCAAGATTAGCCGTCTGTCACCATCTTGCCGCCCCGCGGATTTGAAGTAAAGGTGATATATCACACTATACTTATGGTTATGTCCGATAAGACCTATCAGCCGACCGTCGCCGGCCTTCGCGCGTTCGTCGCGGTGGCCGAGAAGCAGCATTTCAGCAGCGCCGCAACGAGTCTCGGCGTAAGCCAGTCGACGCTGTCGCAGGCGCTGGCGGTGCTGGAAGCGGGTCTGGGCACCCAACTGATCGAAAGATCCACCCGGCGTGTCTTCTTGACGACGGAGGGCACCCAACTCCTGCCCCGGGCGCAGGCCGTGGTCGAGGCCGTCGACGCGTTCAGCGCCGCCGCCGCAGGCGCCGCCGACCCGCTGCAGGCCGGCCTGCGGCTGGGGCTGATTCCCACCGTGGCGCCCTACGTGCTGCCGACGGTGCTGGCCGGGCTGGCCGAGCAACTGCCGTCGCTGACGCTGCGGGTGATCGAGGACCAAACCGAGCGCCTGCTCAGGCTGCTGCGCGAGGGGGCGCTGGACGCGGCGCTGATCGCATTGCCGGCCTCCGACGTGCCGGCCGTCGGGATCACCGCCGTCCCGATGTACGACGAGGACTTCGTGCTCGCGCTGCCGCCCGGTCACCCGCTGTCGGGCAAGCGGAGGGTGCCCGCCACCGCGCTGGCCGAGCTGCCGCTGCTGTTGCTGGATGAAGGGCACTGCCTGCGCGACCAGGCGCTGGACGTCTGCCAGAAGGCGGGCGTGCGGGCGGAGCTGGCCAACACCCGCGCCGCGTCGCTGGCCACCGCGGTGCAGTGCGTGACCGGCGGGTTGGGGGTAACGCTCATCCCGCAGACCGCGGTGCCGGTCGAGGCCGCCAGGAGCCGGCTCGGGCTCGCGCAGTTCGCCGCGCCGCGCCCCGGGCGGCGGATCGGGCTGGTGTTTCGGTCCTCGAGCGGCCGCGACGAGTCCTACCGGCAACTGGCCGCGATGATCGGGAAATTGATCGGCCAGGAACACCAGGTAAGCCCGGTCAAATAATCGCGCGCCGGCGGTAAGTTCGGCGCATGGAAAAAGTGATCGCGGTGCTGATGCGCCCGGAGCCGGACGACGACTGGTGTGCCCGGCAACGGGGCCACGTCGCCGACGCGCTGTTGGAACTGGGGCTGTTCGGGCTGCAGGTGAACGTCCGTGACAGCGCGGTGCGTCACTCACTGATGACGCTGACGACCATGGACCCGCCGGCGGCCGCGGTGGTGAGCATGTGGACCCAGCAATGCTATGGCGACCAGATGCAGGCGGCGTTCAAGTTCCTCGCCCAGGAATGCGACCAGGTCGCCGCCTACCTGGTGACGGAATCGGTTCCGCTCGCCGCGCCGCCAACCGAACCGGGTTGCCGGACAACGGGTCTGGCCAACATCGCGTTGCTGCGCCGCCCCGCGCAGCTGGATCAGGCGACCTGGCTGGCCCGGTGGCAGGGCGACCACACCTCGGTGGCCATCGAGACGCAGTCGACGTTCGGCTACACCCAGAACTGGGTGGTGCGTGCCCTCACCCCGGACGCGCCGGGAATCGCGGGCATCGTCGAGGAGTTGTTCCCCGAGGAAGCCATCACCGATCTGAAGGCGTTCTTCGGTGCCGCCGACGACGACGACCTGCAATACCGGCTCGGGCGGATGGTCGCCAGCACAACTGCATTCGGCGCTAACGAGAACATCGACACGGTGCCGACCAGCCGCTACGTGTTCAGAACACCATTCCGGGATTGAGGATCGCCATGACAACACTCGACGAGGCAGTGGCCCTGGCCAAGGGCGAAAGCGGTCTGGCCGTGGTCTCGACGGTTCGCGCCGACGGCACCGTGCAGGCTTCGCTGGTCAACGTCGGGCTGTTGCCGCACCCGGCCACCGGTGAGCCGTCGTTGGCTTTCACCACCTACGGCAAGGTCAAGCTCGCCAACCTGCGGGCCCGCCCGCCCCTGGCCGTCACGTTCAAGAACGGCTGGCAGTGGGCCACCGTCGAGGGGAGCGCGGAGCTGGCCGGCCCGGACGACGCGCCGCCCTGGCTCAAAGACGCGGACCAGTTGCGGCTGTTGCTGCGCGAGGTCTTCACCGCCGCCGGCGGCACCCACGACGACTGGGACGAGTACGACCGAGTCATGGCCAAGGAGCGTCGCGCGGTGGTGCTGATCGCGCCGACCCGCGTCTACAGCAACGGCTGAACCGCACCCGTTAGGCTGCAGCCGTGACGCTGCAGATCGACGACAAGAACCGGGTGCGCACCCTCACGCTGAACCGGCCCGAGGCGCTCAACGCATTCAACGAAGCCCTCTATGACGCGACGGCGGACGCGTTGCTGGCCGCCGCCGAGGATCCCGAGGTCGCCGTCGTGCTGCTGACCGGGGCGGGCCGCGGGTTCAGCGCGGGCACGGACCTCGCCGAGATGCAGGCCCGCATCACCGACCCCGGCTTCACGCCCGGAAAACACGGCTTCCCTGGGTTGATCGACGCGCTCGCCGCGTTTCCGAAGCCGCTGATCTGTGCCGTCAACGGCGTCGGCGTGGGGATCGGCGCAACCATCCTCGGGTACGCCGACCTGGCGTTCATGTCGTCGACGGCGCGGCTCAAGTGCCCCTTCACCAGCCTGGGTGTGGCCCCCGAGGCGGCCTCCTCCTATCTGCTGCCGCAGCTGGTGGGCCGGCAGAACGCCGCCTGGCTGCTGATGTCCTCTGAGTGGGTAGACGCCGCAGAGGCGCTGCGGATGGGGCTGGTCTGGCGGGTCTGCGAGCCGGAGGAGCTGCTACCCGAAGCCCGTCGGCACGCGGAAGTTCTTGCGGCCCGGCCTATTTCGAGCCTGATGGCCGTCAAGCACACGATGATGGAGCCGATCCGTCCCGAGATCGCCGCGGCGAGCGCGCGCGAGAACGATCACTTCGCCGAGCTGATGGGCGCCCAGGCCAACGCCGCGGCGCTGGCGGACTTCAACAAGCGCTAACCGGCTACTGAGCGGGTTCGAATTGGCGCGACGCGGCGATGATCGCTCGCAGCGTGCGCCGGCACCGTCCGCAGTCGCCCCCGGCGCCGCACGCCTTGGCGACCTCTTTGGACGTCGAGGCGCCGCGCGCGACGACTTCGGAGACGGTCTGGTTGGTGGCTCCCACACACAGGCACACGTACATCAGCGCACCCCTCGGGCGCGGGCGTAAGCCGAGCGAACAGGCCGCATGTTAGTGAAGTCTACCCTAAGTAGGTTAGCGACGCCTAACCCCGTCTCCGTGACTCATGCGACACACTGAGCACAGCCATACCTTCCTGGAAGATTCCAATTGGGCATGGCAAAGTGCTGCTAGCGCCCGGTGTTTCAGCCCAGCCCGCCGCCGCGGCACGACGTGACAGCCCTCCGACGCTAGGAGTGACCATGCAAGGTGATCCGGACGTTCTGCGCCTGCTCAACGAGCAGCTGACCAGCGAACTCACCGCGATCAACCAGTACTTCCTGCACTCCAAGATGCAGGACAACTGGGGCTTCACCGAGCTGGCCGAGAAGACCCGCGAAGAGTCGTTCGACGAGATGCGGCACGCGGAGGAGATCACCGATCGCATCTTGCTGCTCGACGGACTGCCGAACTACCAGCGCCTCTTCTCGCTGCGCGTCGGCCAGACGCTGCGCGAGCAGTTCGAGGCCGACCTGGCCATCGAATACGAAGTGATGGAGCGGCTCAAGCCTGGAATCATCATGTGCCGGGAAAAGCAGGACAGCACCAGCGCCATCCTGTTGGAGAAGATCGTGGCCGACGAGGAAAAGCACATCGACTACCTGGAAACGCAGCTGGAGTTGATGGAAAAGCTCGGCGAGGAGTTGTACTCGGCGCAGTGCGTGTCGCGGCCACCGAGCTGAGCCCGTCGAGGCAGCGCTTGGTTGCCATCGGTTAACCCTGGGCACTCATAGGCATCGAACGCCCAGGGAAGGCAGGCATGACGAGCACGACACCGGCGGCGGTTCCGGCCCGCCAGGCTGACCAGTCCACGCCCGGGGAAGTCGCGGTCAATCCGCAGCGGCGGAATTTCATCTTCGTCGCGGTCCTGCTCGGCATGCTCATGGCGGCACTGGACCAGACCATCGTCGCGACCGCGCTGCCGACCATCGTCGCCAACCTCGGCGGGGCGGGCCATCAATCGTGGGTCGTCACCAGCTACCTGCTGGCCTCGACCATCATGACCGCCCTCGTCGGCAAGTTCGGAGACCTGTTCGGCCGCAAGCGGGTGTTCCAGGCGGCCGTGGTGTTCTTCGTCGCCGGGTCGGTGCTCTGCGGGCTCTCGACCTCGATGGGCATGCTGGTCGCGGCGCGCGCGCTGCAGGGCATCGGTGGCGGCGGGCTCATGGTGACCGCCATGGCCTTGATCGGCGAGGTGATTCCGCTGCGGGATCGCGGCCGCTACCAGGGCGCGATGGGAGCGGTGTTCGGCGTGACCACGGTGATCGGCCCGTTGCTCGGCGGCTACTTCACCGACCACCTCACCTGGCGGTGGGCCTTCTGGATCAACGTGCCGATCTCGATCGTGGTCTTCTTCGTGGCGGCCGCCGCCATCCCGGCGCTGTCCGAACGCAGCAAACCGGTCATCGACTACGTCGGGATCGTCTTCGTCGGCCTGGGCGCCTCGGGGCTGACGCTGGCCACCAGCTGGGGCGGCACCACATATCCATGGGGCTCGGCGACGATCATCGGACTGTTCGCCGGCTCCGCCGTGGCCCTGGCGATCTTCGTCTGGGTGGAAAGCCGCGTCGCCGCGCCCATCCTGCCGACGCGGCTGTTCGCCAGCCCCGTGTTCACGGTGTGCTGCGTGCTGTCCTTCGTGGTCGGGTTCGCGATGCTGGGCGCCCTGACGTTCCTGCCCACCTACATGCAGTTCGTCGACGGTGTCTCCGCCACCACGTCGGGCCTTCGCACGCTGCCGATGGTGGTGGGAATGCTGACCACCTCGATGGGCAGCGGCATCCTGGTCGGGCGCACGGGCAAATACAAGGTCTTTCCCGTCGCCGGCACCGCGGTGATGGGGTTCGCGTTCTTCCTGATGTCCCGAATGGAACCGTCGACGTCGGCGTGGCTGCAGTCGCTGTTCCTGGTCATCCTCGGGGCGGGGATCGGGATGTGCATGCAGACGCTGGTCCTCATCGTGCAGAACACCTCGAGCTTCGACGACCTCGGGGTCGCCACCTCCGGCGTGACATTCTTCCGGACGATCGGAAGTTCCTTCGGCGCAGCGATATTCGGTTCGCTGTTCACCAACTTCCTGCACGGCCGGATCGGTCCGGCCCTGGCCGCCGCGCGCGCCCCGGCCGCCGCGGCCGCTTCGCCGGAGGCCCTGCACCGGCTGCCCCACGACATGGCCGCGCCGATCGTGCGGGCCTACGCCGACTCGCTCACCCAGGTGTTCCTGTGGGCGGTCCCGGTCGCGCTGGTGGGCTTCGTCGTGGCGCTGTTTCTGCGCCAGGTGCCGTTGCGCGGCATCGGCAACAAGCGGGGCGACATCGGCGAGGCGTTCGCCATGCCGACCAGCCAGACGCCCGACGACATGCTGGAGGCCGCGATCGGCCGCCTGCTGCGGGGCGTTCCGGGCATGCGACTGCGCAGCATCGCGATGCGACCCGATTGCCGGCTCGACGTCGCCGGGTTGTGGGGCGTCCTGCGCATCAACCGCTACGGGCAGATGTACGGGGTCGCCCGGCTCACCGACATGGCCGACTACCTGCGGATCCCGTTCGAGGTGCTGGAGCCCACCTTCTCCCGCCTGGTCGCCACCGGTTACGCGCGCGGCGAGGGCGACGAATTGTGGCTGACCCCGGCCGGGGCGCAGCAGGTCGAATACGTGCACTCGCTGCTGGTGGCCTGGCTGGTCGACAAGCTGGAACGCTCGCCCGGCTTCGAGGGCCGGCCCGACCGGCGACAGGTGCAGGCCGCGCTCGGACGCGTCGCGCATCGAGTTCTGGCCCAACGCGATTGGGACAACGAGACTCCGACGGTGGCCATGAACGCGCTAGGCCAGGGGGCTGGGCGTACCATCACGCCATGAGCCGAATCGGAACGTTCGCCGACGACGACATCTATGGCTGGGCCGCGAAGTCTCCGGACCTCGGCGGCGCGATCGCCAACTTCAGCCAGGCGGTCTACACGAAGAACCGGCTGCCCATGCGCACCCGCGAGCTGGCCCGGACCGTCATCGCCCACGACAACGAATGCACCGTGTGCATGAACACCCGCGACGCGGACGGCCCCGCCGCCGGCGTGGACGAGGAGCTCTACGAGCATGCGCTGGAGTGGCGCACCTGGCCGGGGTACAGCGAGCAGGAGCGCCTGGCCGCGGAGTTCGCGCACCGATTCGGCACCGAGCACACCAAGTTGCGCGACGACGAGGACTTCTGGGCCCGCGCCAACGAGCACTTCACCGAGGAGCTGCTCGCCGACCTCGCCATGTCCTGCGCCCTGTGGGTCGGCATGGGCCGGATGCTCCGCACCCTCGACATCGGCCAGGCCTGCAAGCTGACCCTGCCCAGCCGCGCCTAGCCGCGGCGACACTGCAACGTCTGCGACGACACGCCGGGGAACGTCGCAGCCAGTTAAGTTTGGCGGGCACAAACCGGCACGCAACCGGCGTTGCGATACCTGTGAAGATTCGCTTCGGCGTTGGGCTGGGACTGGACACCGCCCCGGACCGGCTCGCAGGCATCGTCGATCATTTGGAGAGCAGCGGGGTCGACTCGCTGTGGTTCTCCGAGCTGGTCTACTCCCCGGCGGTCGATCCGATGGTCGGCATGGCCTACGCGCTGGCCCGCACGACCCGGTTGAAGGTGGGCACGTCGGTGGCCGTGCTGCCGGGGCGGCACCCCGTGTTGGTGGCCAAGCAGCTCGCGTCGCTGGCGGCGGTCGCCCCCAAACGCGTCCTGCCCGTCTTCGGACTGCGTTCGGCGATTCCGGCCGAACGGGAGGTGTTCGTGGTCCCCGACGGCGAACGCGCGGCCGTGTTCGACGAGGCGCTGCGGGTGCTGCGCGCGGCGCTGGTCGACGACGCCGCCACTTATAACGGCCGGTATTTCACCGTGAGCGGGGCCGCGGTCGCCCCGCGGCCGGTGCCGCCGCTGGACATCTGGCTGGGCGGCTCCGCGCCGGCGGCGTTTCGGCGCATCGGCGCGCTGGCCGACGGGTGGCTGGGCAGCTTCCTCACCCCGGCCGAGGCGCGCGCGGGACGCGAGGCGATCGAACGGGCCGCCGCGGAAGCCGGTCGGCGCATCGAGCCCGACCACTACGGCATCTCGCTGGCCGTCGCGGACGGCGAGTTGTCCCCGGAGCTGGTGGCGGCGGCCCGGCGGCGGCGCCCCGAACTCGATCCCCGCGAGCTGATCGCCGCCGACTGGGACCAACTGCACCGCCAACTCGACGCCTACCTCGACGCCGGGCTGACCAAATTCGTCATCCGGCCGGCGGGCAAGGCGCCGCTCGACGACTTCCTCGATCGCTTCGCCACCGAGTTGATCCCGCGCCAGAACTGACCGAGTTGCCACAATGGCTGCCATGACAGCCACCCCGCTCGCCGCCGCCGCGATCGCTCAGCTGGAGGGCGAAGGCGTCGACACGGTCATCGGCAGCGTCGTGAACCCCGCCGGTCTCACGCACGCCAAAACGGTCCCGATCCGGCGCACCAACACCTTTGCCGATCCCGGCCTGGGCGCCAGCCCCTCCTGGCACGGCTTCACGATCGACCAGAGCGGCATCGCGTTCACCGACAAGGTCGGGGTGGTCGGCGATCAGCGGCTGCGCATCGACCTGTCGGCCATGCGGATCGTCGGCGACGGGCTGGCCTGGGCGCCCGCCTCGTTCTTCGAGCAGGACGGCACACCCGTGCCGGCGTGCGCCCGGGGCACGCTGGGCCGGATCGAGGCCGCGATCGAAGAAGCCGGCCTGCAGGCGATCGTGGGGCACGAGATCGAGTTCCTCCTGGTCCAGCCCGACGGCGGCCGGCTGCCCGCCGCGCTGTGGGCGCAATACGGCCTGGCCGGCGTGCTCGAACACGAAGCGTTCATTCGCGACGTCAACGCGGCGGCGACGACGGCCGGTGTCGGCATCGAGCAGTTCCATCCCGAGTACGGCGCCAATCAGTTCGAGATCTCCTTGTCACCGCTGGCGCCGGTGGCCGCCGCCGATCAGCTGGCGGTGACCCGGCTCATCATCGGCCGGGCCGCGCGCCGTCAGGGGCTGCGCGTCAGCATGTCACCGGCGCCGTTCGCCGGCAGCGTCGGATCCGGTGCGCACCAACACTTTTCATTGGCCGGCCCGGACGGGCCGCTGTTTTCCGACGGGCCCGGACGAGCAGGCATGACGGCGGCGGGGGAGAGCGCCGTCGCCGGGGTGATCGCTGGCCTGCCCGAAGCCCAGGGCATTCTCTGCGGATCCATCGTGTCCGGGCTGCGGATGCGGCCCGGGAACTGGGCCGGCGCCTACGCGTGCTGGGGGACCGAGAACCGGGAGGCGGCGGTGCGGTTCATCAAGGGTGGGTCCGCGAATCCGCGCGGCGCCAACGTCGAGGTCAAGATCGTCGATCCGTCGGCCAACCCCTACCTGGCGACGGCGGCGATCCTCGGCCTGGCGCTCGACGGGATCAAGCGCCAGGCGCCGCTGCCGCCGGAGATCACCGTGGACCCGGCCAAGCTGTCCGAGTCGGAACGCGCCGACGCCGGCATCCTGCTCCTACCGGAAGCACAGCCGGAAGCCATTGCCGCGCTTGATGGTTCGGCCTTGCTGCGGGGCATCCTGGGCGACGCCGCGGTCGACATGGTGGTCGCGGTCCGCAGCCTCGAGCATGAGCGCTACGGCGACCTCGACGCCGAGCAGCTGACAGACAAGTTCCGGATGGCCTGGAGCCTGTGAACGCCCTGGCGGAGCACATCGATCAGGTGGCGCTGATCGACCAGCACGTCCACGGGTCCTGGTTGGCGGCGGGGGATCGGGGACGGTTCGAGAACGCCCTCAACGAGGCCAACACCGAACCGCTCGTCGACTCCGGCTTCGACTCCCAGCTCGGCTTCGCCGTGCGTGCCCACTGCGCCCCCATCCTCGGGCTGCCCAAACACGTTGACCCGCAGGCCTACTGGGAACGACGTCGGCAGCACACGGAAGCCGAGCTGGCGAGGCGGTTCCTGCCGGCCGCCAACGTGAGCGACTGGCTCGTCGACACCGGAATCGGCGGCGGGGCCACGGCCGGCACCGCCGAGATGGCCGAGTGGTCGGGCAACCGCGCGCACGAGGTCGTCCGGCTCGAGCAGGTGGCCGAGCAGGCCGCTCAGGCGCCGGGCGACTACGCCTCGGCCTTCGAGGAGATCCTGCACCGGCGGGCGGCCACCGCCGTCGGCACTAAGTCCATCCTGGCCTACCGCGGCGGGTTCCGCGGCGACCTGAGCGAACCGTCCGCGGCCCAGGTCGCCGAGGCCGCGGGCCGCTGGCGCGACAGCGGCGGCACCCGGCTGACCGATCGGGTGCTGCTGCGGTTCGGGCTGCACCAGGCGTTGCGGCTCGGCAAGCCCCTGCAGTTCCACGTCGGCTTCGGCGACCGGGACTGCGACCTGCACCAGGCCAACCCGCTATTGCTGCTCGATTTACTGCGGCAATCCGCTCCCACGCCGATCGTGCTGTTGCACTGCTATCCCTTCGAGCGCGAGGCCGGCTACCTGGCGCAGGCCTTCAACAACGTCTACGTCGATGGCGGGCTGAGCGTGAACTACCTGGGTGCGCGGTCACCGTCGTTCCTCGCCCGGCTACTGGAAATGGCGCCGTTCCGACGCATCCTGTACTCGTCGGACGGCTACGGCCCCCCGGAACTGCACTTCCTCGGTGCGGCTTTGTGGCGCAAGGGCATTCATCGCGTGCTGAGCAGATTCGTCGCCGACGGAGACTGGAGCCGCGACGACGCGATTCGGGTGGTCGACCTCGTCGCCCGCGACAACGCCGCCCGCATCTACCGCGTTTGACGCCCGGCGACACCGGGGTACACCGCCGTAATGGCGACCATGGGGGACGTCTTGGGGTGGGCCCGCAACCAGGTGGTGTCGCGGGTTCCCAAAGCCGACCTCGACCAGCGCGACCCCGACTACATCCGCGACCAGCTTCCGGGCACCTGGCTGCTGGCGTCGCTGTACTTTCGGGCCGACGTGCGGGGCCTGGACCGCATCCCGGCGGAGGGGCCGGTGCTGCTGGTCGGCAATCACAGCGGCGGCAACGTGCCCCCTGACACTTTCGTGTTCACGCTCGCGTTCTGCTCGTACTTCGGCGTCGAGCGGCCCTTCTATCAGTTGGCGCACAACCTCGTCGTCTCCGCGCCGCCGCTGGGCTGGTTACGCAAGTTCGGCACCGTCGCCGCCAATCCCGAAAACGCCCGCCTGGCATTGGATTCCGGCGCGGCGCTGCTGGTCTATCCCGGCGGGGACTACGAGGTGTTCCGCCCGTCATGGGAGCGCCACAAGGTCGATTTCGGCGGCCGCAAGGGCTACGTGCGGCTGGCCCGGGAGGCCGGCGTGCCGATAGTGCCCGTCGCCAGCGTCGGCGGCCAGGAGAGCGCGCTGTTCCTCAACCGCGGGCAGTGGCTGGCCAAGCTGCTGATGGCGGACAAGTTGCTGCGGCTCAAGAGCATCCCGATATCGCTGGCCCTGCCCTGGGGCCTAAACATCAGCGACCTCGCGGGCCACATTCCGCTGCCGACGAAGATCGTCATCGAGGTGCAACACCCGATCGACGTCGACGGAGACGACGAAGCCGTCCACGACAAGGTGATGGCCAGCCTGCAGGGCGGCGTCGATCGCCTGGCCGCCGAGCGTCGATTCCCGGTGATCGGCTGATGCGCGTCGAACGCCGCTGTGTAATCAACACCGACCGTGACGCGGTCTGGAAGATCGTCAGCGATCCGGACTGCTATCCGTCGTTCATGACCAGCCTGGAGCGCTGGGAGTCGTCGAACGACATCGAACGCGGCGTCGGTGCGCGCTATACCGTGCACTGGAAGATCGGCTCGGTGCCGGTCGGCGGCCTGATCGAGATCGTCGAGTTCGACGACCGCCGCGACGTCGCGTGGGTGGGGATCACCGGAGTCAACCTGCGTGGGCGCATCCGGCTGCGCGACGCCGCCGACGGCAAGACCAAGGTGACGTTCCGGCTGTCCTACCAGGCGCCCGGCGGCCTGCTCGGCTACATCGCCGACCGAATCGCCGTGCGTCAGGTCGGCCGCAACCTGTCCGAAACCCTGAAGTGCCTCAAGCGCCTGGCCGAGACCTAGCCGGGCGGAAACTGATGACGGGGGTTTTCACAATTGCCATTGTGAGTAAGCTGCAGCGCCAACTACGCTTTCATTGACGAGTCGGGCCGCGTCGCAAGCAAGATCAGGAACCAATGGGGAGGTTTGGGGGCGATGTTGTCCCGCACCACACCACTTGTAGTAGCCGTTTCATGTCTGTCGCGTCCCTGAGCCAGCGCCTGGGTGAGTTCGCCATCGAGTTGCGCCGGTTGGCCTATACGATGCCGAGCGGGCACGAGGATCCGCTGATCCACTTGAGCGAGCGGATGCTGTGCTATGCCAGGGAACAGGCCGCTGAACAGCCGCAGCTGCGCTCGAGTCGCGGTCAGTCGAACTTGGGGTAAGGGGCTTTTCGGCGCCGTCGTCGCAGCAGCGCTAGAGCGGTATGAACCGTCGCAGCTTTCCGCTGCCCTGATGGCGCTGCAGGGTGTCGGCGGCCCGGATCCGGATCTCCGGCTCGGGCAACCCGTACCGTCGCAGCGCGGCAACCAGTGCGGAACCCAGGGCCTCTCGGTCTGGGTTCCCGACGACCACGATGTCGGCCCCGGCGGCGGTCTGGGTGACCTGGTATTCGGATATCCGCGGATCGGTGCCCAGGACGTGACGGAACGCGGTCGCCGGGATCGTCGTTGCGCCGTAACGGAAGTCGTCGTCGTGGCGTCCGCCGATGTCGGCAACCCGAGCGAACGCGCTGCCGCAGGCGCACTCACCCGGCAGTGGCGTGACCTCGTCGCCGAGGTCGTAGCGGATGAAGGGGAACGTTCGGTTGGCGAGTCCGGTGGCGAGCGTGCGTGCGGCCGGCTGGTCGGGCCCCACCGGCCTGCCGTCGTCGTCGACCCGCTCCAGGACGACCTCGTCCTCGCAAACGTGCAGCCCCTGGCCGCGGGCGCAGCCCACCGCTTGCACCCCGATTTCCGTTGAGCCCCAGAGATTGTGGATCGGCGCGCCCCACGCCTCGCGGATCGCCCGCCGGTCCTCCTCGAGCAACGGCTCGGAGTTCGTGCTGATGCGCACCGGCTCGATGCGAAGCCCGCCGGTGATCGCGGCGCGGGCGAGCCGCCCGATCACGGACGGGTAGCCCACCAGGTGGGTGGGGCGCCCGGCGGCCACCGCGGCAAGCACCTCCTCGAACGGGCCGCCGGCGGCGATCACGACAGTCTCCATCCCCGGGACGGTCGGCACGTCGAACAGCGGCGTGCTGGCATGCGGCGGAACGCCGGCCTCCAGCACCGCCAGCCGCGTGCCGCGCGAAATGGTCTCGCCGCGTTGCTCTTCGCGGGTCTGGGTGCGCCACGCCAGGCAGGCCGCGGAGATGAAGAACTGCCAATCCCATACGTACACGCCGCGCACGCCGCTGGACCCGCCCGAGCTGAAGATCTGCTCGTTGCCCTGGGTGTACGAAAACCATTGCTGCTCAGCGAGAATGCGTTCGGCGCGGTCGCGGTCGAGGCCGGATGCCGTGACGATGCTGTCCCACTGTTCCTGGGCGTCCCGCTTGGTCATCATCGGAAGCGATGCCAGATCGGCGACCGAGGCACGCGCCGGGTCGATCCCGCGCAGCCGCCGCGCGTGAAACGGTGAGCGTTCGCGGGCGAAGGCGAGCAGGGATCGCAGCCGCAATTCCTGGTAGCGCTCGATGCGCTGACGGGACCAGTCCAGCCGCGCGATGTGGTCTTCCAGGGCGGCGCGCACCGCATTCAGATGCGCCGCCCGCATCCGTTCGTAGTCCGCCCGTGACAAGCCGCCCTCCGCATCGTCGTCTCGATTTCTATCGTTCCGGGCCGAATAGCGCCATGCTTACCCGCGGGGCCAGTTAGCGAGGAGGTACTACTCGTGAATTTCGGGGCGTTGCCGCCGGAGGTCAACTCCGGTCGGATGTATATGGGAGCGGGTTCAGGCCCGTTGATGGTGGCCGCGTCGGCCTGGGACGGTTTGGCGGCGGCGATGAGTTCGGCGGCCAGTTCGTATCAGGCGACGATCCTGGAGCTCAGCGGCGGGCACTGGTTGGGCGCGTCGTCGGTGTCGATGGCCGCGGCGGCCTTCCCCTACGTGCAGTGGATGAATACCACCGCCGCACAGGCCGAAGCGACCGCCAACCAGGCCCGCTCGGCGGCCGCGGCGTACGAGGCGGCGTACGCCGCCACCGTGCCACCGCCGGTGATCGCGGCCAACCGGGCGTTGCTGATGGCATTGGTGGCCACCAACATCTTCGGCCAAAACACCGCGGCGATCGCGGCGGCCGAAGCTGAGTACGGCGACATGTGGGCTCAAGACGCGGCCGCCATGTACGGCTACGCGGGCGCCGCAGCGACGGCAACCGCCTTGCCACCGTTCAGCACGCCGGCGCCGAACACCAACCCCGCCCGGGAGAGCGCCCAGTCCGTCGCTGCGGCGGCGTCGTCGGCGCAAGCAACGACGTCACAGACGCTGTCCGCCCTGTCGGCGGTGCCCAGCGCACTGGGAAGCCTCGCCGCGGGATCACCGTCGTTCGACCCGGTAACCTGGCTGATCGACCTGTTGAACAGCCCTCTGGGCAGCGCTCTCAACACCTTCAGCACGGCGGTGAGTATGCCCGTCAACAGTATCGGCAACAGCGGCTCGTTCTTGGCTGTCGACGCGATCTACTTTGTCGCCCCGCTGATCTCGGCGGCTTTTCCCGGGCTGGCACCGGTGGTGCCGACGGTTGGTGCGGTGCCGGCTGGCCTGGCGGCGTCGGATGTGTCCGGGGTGACCGCGGGGGCGACGTCTACCCTGGCGGGCTCGGTGCGCGGCGCCGACGTATCGGCGGGCCTGGGCCGGGCGGCCTCGGTCGGCGACCTCGCGGTGCCGCAGTCCTGGGGCAGCGCGGCGCCCGAAATCCGCCTTGCCGCAAGGGGATTGCCGATGGCTGACCCGGACGCCTTACCCCAGGCGGAGGCGGTCGGGCCGGCCGGCTGGTTCGGCGGCATGCCCCCGATCGGCAGCGTCGTCAACGCGCCCCGGGTCGGGGAAGGCCCTTCCACCTCCCGCGGCCGCCGCAAGGTGATCCCGGAGATCGCGACGGGCGGGAGCCTGTTGGCGAGCCAATCGGATTCGCCCACGACGCCGACGCGGCGAGATGCGGACGCCGAGTTGGGTGAACGCGAACGCCTCGAACTCAACGAGTTGCGCCAGGAGATGGCCGACCTCGCGATGGAGCGAGATGCGGTGGCCCGCTTGATCAAGGAGGCGATCCGGCCATGAGCATTTTTGATTTCGGGGCGCTGCCGCCGGAGATCAATTCCGGGCGGATGTATATGGGAGTGGGTTCGGGTCCCTTGGTGGCCGCCGCGTCGGCCTGGGACGGGCTCGCGGCCGAGCTGGGCTCGGCGGTGAGTGGGTACCAGGCGGCGGTGTTGGCGCTCACCGGTGGACAGTGGTTGGGCGCGGCCTCGGGGTCGATGGCCGCGGCGGCATTTCCATTTGTGCAGTGGATGAATACCACCGCCGCACAGGCCGAAGCGACCGCCAACCAGGCCCGCTCGGCGGCCGCGGCGTACGAGGCGGCGTTCGCCGCCACCGTGCCACCGCCGGTGATCGCGGCCAACCGGGCGTTGCTCATGACGTTGGTGGCCACCAACATCTTCGGCCAAAACACGCCCGCCATCGCGGCCACCGAAGCCCAGTACATCGAGATGTGGGCTCAAGATGCCGCCGCCATGTACGGATACGCCGGCGCCTCGGCGTCGGCGACGACCCTGGCGCCGTTCAGCACGCCGGCACAGAACACCGACCCGGGCGGGATCGCCGCCCAGGCCGCCGCGGTCGGTCAGGCGTCAGGCACGCCGGGCGCGTCGATCCAGTCGACGCTGTCGCAGCTGCTCAATGCGGTGCCCAACGCGCTGCAAGGGCTCGCCGCGGGTGGGCCATCGCAGTGGCTGCTGGATCTGTTGAACAGCGCTCCGGTCCAGGCTTTCGAAGCCGTGATGTTTGGTACCTCGGGTTATCAAAACCTCTTCAGCACGGGAGCCTTTCTTGCCTCGGGAGTCTCGTTCCTGGTGGCCCCGTTCGAAAACCCGTGGATCCAATCGGCATTGGTTTTGTCGGCACCCGCGGCGCCGGCGATTGCGGCCTCCGACGTCTCCGAGGTGCCCGCGGGCGCGGGGTCGACCCTGGCGGGCTCCGTGGGCGGCCCCGGCGCGTCGGCAGGCCGGGCGGCCTCGGTGGGCGGACTTTCGGTGCCGCAGTCCTGGGGCAGCGCGGCCCCCGAGATCCGGTTGGCCGCAAGCGCATTGCCGGTGGCGGGCGCCGCCTCGGTGCCGCAGGCCGGAGCGACGGGTGCGCTGGGCGGGATGCCCGCGATCGGTCCGATCGGCAGCATCGTCAACGCGCCACGTAACGGCGCCGGTGCCTCCAACGGCTGCGGGCAGGCCCAGGCGGGAGGGGAGAAGGGCGCAACCGAGCGCGCGCGGGCGCAGTGGCGGGGCTTCGACGTGTTGACGCCGGACGCGCCGTCGCCGTTGAGCGAGCGCGAGGAGCTCATCGCGCTGCGTAAGGGGGTCGCCGACCTGACCCGGGAGCGCGATGTGCTCAAACGCTCAGCAACACTGTTGATCAAGGAGGCCCTGCAGCGCTAGGCCGAATCCGTTGCCGCCGTTGCTGTTAGCTCGGTCAGCCGGGGTTCGCGCACACCGAAGTGGACGGTTGCGAACCCGCTGCTGAGTGAGACGTAGCGGGCGTCGGCGAAGCCCGATTCCAGCATTGCCTTGGCCAGCCCGTCCCGGGACAGCCAGGTGCGGATCGAATCTGAGGTGTAGTGATGGGCGTCGCGGTGCCAGGCCACGGCCCAGCCCAGCGCCGGCATCAGCACGAAGTAGAGCGCGTCGTGCAGGAGCGTCAGCACCTTCGAGTTCGGCTTGCTGAAGTCGAGGACCATCAACCGGCCGCCCGGGCGTAGGACGCGCCGGAATTCGCGCAGCGCCCGGCCGCGGTCCGCGACGTTGCGCAGCCCGAAGCTGATCGTCACCACGTCGAACGATGCGTCCGGGAACGGCAGGTCCATGGCGTCGCCCTCCTGAAAGTCGACGCTGCCGAGGTGTCGACCCCGCGCGACCGCGAGCATCGCCGCGCAGGAGTCGACCCCGACGACCTTGCCCTCCGGCCCGACGGCCGCCTCCTCCAGGAACGCCAGGTCACCGGTCCCGGTCGCGACGTCCAGCACCCGTTCCCCCGGCCGTAGGGCACATAGCTCCATGGCTTGTCGCTTCCACAAGCGATGAAGCCCGAGGGTCCACAGATCGGTCATCACGTTGTAGCGCGAAGCCAGCGCGGAAAACAGCTCCTTGACGTAGCTGCTCTTGGCCTCGTCGGACTCGTTCCACCGCCGGGTGATCATCGGATCTGCGCACCCCTTCCATCGAGGTCGGGTTCGTTCTCCCTCGGCGATCGGCGTTGCCGGCGCCATCATGCTTGTCTAACATGTGTTGAATAGGCTTGACTACTGGTAGGAGCCAGCCACGACCCGAAGGCATCCGCCATGCTGCACTTACTGCCCAAATTCCACGCGCAATCCGAATCTCCGGCGTCGGACGCCGGTCCCCATCACCACTGGCCCGGCGCGGCGGTAATCGCGGCGATCGGGCACATTCATGTTGAGCTGCCCGAGCCCAGGACCTACCCGCTGCATGAGCGCCGTTTTCTCGAGGACGAGCTGATGTCCCGCCTCATGGAGCATCTTTGACCGCAGCCATGCCGACGGCGGCCGCGGGCGCGACCGGCCTCCGATGACGAATCATTACGCGCGCTAACCATTTTCGGCGACGGGCCGCTTCAGCGGCTTCGCGTGTCCCAAACTCAGACCGCAACAGCCGTCTAGGTCCTGACGCCGGGGTGAATGTTTGGTTGAAACGCCCACTGCGCGGGTGCGACGGCGATACAGTGCCGTCCGCCGGGGGGATTGTTGATATCGAGCAGGAGCACAACGATGTCCTATCTGGTGGCGGCCCCGGACTTCCTCGCGTCGGCGGCAACGGATCTGTCCAACATCGGTTCGGCCCTCACCGCCGCCAACGCGGCGGCCGCCGCCCCCACTAGCGGGGTGCTGGCCGCGGCCGAGGATGAGGTGTCGGCGGCCATAGCGGCGCTGTTCTCCGCCCACGGCCAGGGCTTTCAGACAGTGAGCGCCCAGGCCGCGGCGTTCCACGCCCAGTTTGCGCAGGCCCTCAACGGGGCCGGGATCACCTACGCCGTGGCCGAGGCGACGAATGCCGCGCCGTTGCAGGCGCTGCAGCAAGGCCTGGTCGCTGCCGCCCCAACCTTCGACCTGGGTCTGGGTAACCGGGGCACCAACAATGTGGGCAACGGAAACACCGGCAACTCCAACCTCGGCACCGGGAACACCGGCGACAGGAACATCGGCGGCGGGAACGGCAACGCTCTGCACCCCAGCGTTGGCAACGTCGGCAGCGGAAACACCGGCAACCTCAACTTCGGCAGCGGAAACACCGGCAGCCTCAACGTCGGCTTCGGGAACACCAACTCCGACTTCACCACCCCACCGGGTAGCCCGTTGAGCAACATAGGGTTTGGGAACACCGGCAACGCCAACTGGGGAATCGGAAACAACGGCAACTCCAACGTCGGCGCCGGGAACAACGGCTTCGGCAACACGGGCGCCGGCAACACCGGCAACGCCAACATCGGCCTCGGGCTCACCGGCGACAACGAGATCGGCGTGGGCGATACCTACTACAACTACGTGACCGGCCAGTTCCACCTCGGCGGGCTGAACTCGGGCAGCGGCAACATCGGCATCGGGAACTCCGGTACCGGCAATATTGGTTTCTTCAACTCCGGTAACGGCAATATCGGCATCCTCAACGCAGCCGTCAATGCGCCGGGCGCCCACGGCAACTTCGGCATCGGGAACTCCGGCGTGGGGAACGTCGGGTTTGGGAACTCCGGCACGGCCAACTTCGGCTTCGCCAACTCGGGCGCGCTGAACACCGGGTTCTTCAACTCAGGCCAGTTGGACACCGGCTTCGGGAACGCGGGCGGCACCCTGGACACGGGCGGCAACACGGGTTTCTGGAACTCGGGCAGCACGAACACCGGATGGGGGAATTCGGGCAACGTCAACACGGGCATCTGGAATTCGGGCAACGTCAACACTGGCCTCGGGCTGACCGGTGACAGCGGCCAGACCACGTCGGGCTTCGGCAACACCGGCTTCGACGTTTCGGGCTTTGGCAACACGGCTAGCGGCGGCACCACAGCCGACGGCTTCATGTCGGGATTTGGAAACAGGGCCTACGGCAGCACCGTGAACGCCTTCGTCTCGGGCTTCTTCAACACCGGCGTCCCGAGCGCCCTGAACCCCGGCATATCCGGCCAGGTGTCGGGTCTGCTCAACACCGGCAACCTTATCGCGGGCTTCTTTGGCCTGAGCAACTTCTTCAAGTGACCGTCGCGGTTGATCGGGATAGCCGAATCACGCTGCGCCAGAACGCAATCAATGGCAGCCATCAGCCACCGGTCCGAGAGCCCGCCACCAGCGGGCTCGTCCGACCAAGGCTGTCGCGTCGAAAATCCAACTGGTGTCGGCCGTGGCCGGGCGCTCGAAGTGATTTGGCGGCGCGAAGCTGACGGGGCTTTGCATTTCCAGCAGTCCTTCCGTAGCCAGGATGTAGCGATGTGGTCTGACCCGGTAGACCGGGGGCCGCGAGCACAGTTGTGGACCCAGATATTTCCGAATCGGCAAACGCTTTCCCTCCTGCCATGCGCACTGCAACAGCAGAGGTTACAGCCGACGCTCTGGGGATTTGGATCCGAAGTTTTCGGAAGGCCGCCTCAGCCTTGTGCCACTAAACCGCGCCAATCAGACAGAACACGCTTATGTACCCAGCCTTATCATCGGGTTTATCCGATTTCGAGTAGAAGGCGATATTTTTACCAACGTCATCTGTAAAATGCTCCAAGTACTCCAACTTGAACTTGAGCGTTGATGCGATTTCGGGAAATGCCCCTTGCATCGTCACGGTTCCCGTATTCAGATCTACTTCCATACCGAGCGGCACTTGGTCGACACCGTGCGCCCCCGTAATGAAGAACGCAGCCGGTGGCAGTTCTGGCGGCGGTTGATTGTGCAGCGTGCCGCGTTTGCCTGACGGGACGAACGGTTGTGTACAGTCGCCCTCGGCGAGAAACGCATTCGTGATCGTGTGCGAACCCTGGCGTGCGATTGCAAAAGTGATGTTCTCTCCACCATCGGGATTCCCGCCCGCGGCGAATTCACGAGCCCAACGCGTGATCTCGTCAAGGGCCTTTTCCGTTTGCGCATTCGACATGACAGACTTCCCTTTCCTGGGTTAGATTGCCCTCTTGCGTGCCGTTAGCCCGTAAAAGACGACCACTAAATCACCGTTTCAGCTCTCCCGCGCGCGGCATAGCGTAGTTCACTACTTGAAAGCAGTCGGCCCGCTACTCCGATGGACGATGCCCGCGCCTATCTCGACGATGAATCGAGCCGCCCCTGCTCTCCTCAGGGGTGGCCCGTCACCGTGGCGGCAGTGGCCGATCGCGGAGACCGAAGGACACGAGCAGCCTGCGGCGTTCACCCAGCAGCGCGTCTGCTACGGCTATCGGCCTCAGCGGCCCGCTCCGCTCCTAATCTCCCAACGTAGAAGGAGTCATGGTGCCTTATAGCCCGTCAGACCAAGGCCGACGCGTCGAAAACCCAGCTGGTGTCGGCGCTCGCCAAGTTCTCGAAGTGATTGGGTGGTGCGAAGCCGACCAGGCTTTGCATGTCCCAATAGTCTTTCCACACGGTGATCTTGCCGTCCTCGACCTTGTGGACGGTGACGAACCTGAGCACGCCCTGCTCGCCCGACGCGAAAGTCCAAGTCTCCGAATGCTCGTAGATGACGTCGGAGCCGTTGGACACCAGCACGCCGTCGTGGTTCTCGTAGCCCGCCAGCGGCTCGAGCCCGATCTTGAGCCGTTTGACGATGTCGTCCGGACCGCGCGCCGCCAACGCGGGCACCGGCATGTCGACGTAGAGACAGTCGTCGCTCAGGAACGTCTTGACCGCATCCCAGTCCCGCCGCGACAGTGCCTGCCACATCCCGACGACGACATCCTCGACCGCGACCTCAGAAACTTCCGTCATAGCGGCAAATAAACCGGGTTACCGGACACGTGTCAACCATCGGCTTTGGGCATACTCGCCAGGGTGACCACGCTGCGCCGCTACTTAGCCGAGGAGATCGCGACCGACCACGTCGACGGCCTGCTGACCCGCCGCGAAACCCTGCGGCGCCTGGCCCTGCTCGGCCTTGGGACCGCGGCCGCCGCCGAGCTCATCTCGGCCTGCTCCGCGAAAAGCCCTGCGGGAGCGCCCAGGTCCGCGCCCGAAAGTTCAACCGGCTCAGCGCAACCACCCGGCGCGGCCAACACGCGGCCGACCACGCCGATCACCTGGGCCGGGCCACAGGGCCAGCTGCAGGGGGCGTGGGCCCAGGTCGCCGATTCCAAGGGGTGCGTCCTGGTCATTCACGAGAACAAGGGCCTGACCGACTGGGTGCGCTCGGTGGCCGGGCGGCTCGCCGGGGCCGGCTATTCGGCGCTCGCCATCGACCTGTTGTCGGAGGAGGGCGGCACCGCGGCCTTCCAGGACCCGGCGCAGGCCACCGCCGCGTTGGGCGGCATCCCCCCGGAACGGTTCACCCACGACCTGAATTCCGGTGTCGCGGAACTGAAGCGGCGCGCCCCCGGCCAGAAGGTTGGCGTGGTGGGCTTCTGCTTCGGCGGGGGATTGGTGTGGCAACTGCTGGCCTCCGGCGTGCCGGGGGTGTGGGCCGCGGTCCCGTTCTACGGGCCGTTGCCGGCCAACCCGGACTTCGCCGGATCCAGGGCCGCCGTGCTGGCGATCTACGGAGCTCTGGACGCGCGGGTCACCGGGACACAGGCCGCCGCGAAAGCCGCGCTTGACCGCGCCGGGTTGGTCAACGAGATCGTCGTCGAGCCCGGCGCGGACCACGCCTTCCTCAACGACACCGGTCCGCGCTACAACGCCACCGCCGCGGCCGACTCGTGGCAGCGGCTGCTCGATTGGTTCGGCCGCTACCTGGCCGGACAATGAGCCGCGGCTCGATGAGCACGCGGGCCAGGGTGCTGATCGGCATTGCACTGGTCGGAATGCTGGCCGGCGCGGGCGGGGCGCTCGCCCGCGGGTTCTGGGGGACCAGCGAGGATTGCCATGACTGGGTGAACGCCCACGGCTACGAATTGGTGCGCAACGACTGGTGGGCCAAGACCCACGGCTGCGTCGCCAGGACACCCACCGGCACCGAGGTCGCCCACGACGAGGAATTCCGCAACAAGGCGATCGGATGGGCTTGGCAGTTCGGCATTTTCGCGGCCGGCACGTTGCCCGCGGTGATCATCGTCGCGTCGGGGGCGCTTCGCTGGCGAAGCGGCCCCCCGGGCGAGGACCCCTAGCCGGTGGACCAACCGCTCACAAATCCCGCTGTTGGCTGCGGCTTTGCCGCATACTTGCGTCGTGACATCGCAGCGCGATACCTCCGAGGAGATCGGGGCCGATCCGGTCGACGGCCTGCTGACCCGGCGCGAAGCCATCCGAAGGCTGGCGCTCGTCGCCGTGACGGCAGCCCCCACCACGCTCATCGCGGCCTGTTCGGGCAACAGGAGCTGGCCGGGCCGGCGGCGCCGCCGCCGCCGCTAGTCCGTCAGGCGTCGACCTGCGCCATCGACCGTGCCGGCCCCAGGACCACCGGCAGCGTCGACCAACCGCGCAGCACCCGCGTGTCCCGCCGGCTTCCGGTGCCGGCCGCCCGCACTTCCGGAAAACGGTCGAAGAACGTCCGCAGCCCGACTTCCCCCTCGGCACGCGCGAGGGCGGCTCCCAGACAGAAGTGCCGTCCCCCGGAGAACGCGAGATGCCTTCCGGCATTTGGTCTTTCGATTTCAAAGCGGTCGGGGTCGGGGAACACTGACGGATCCCGGTTAGCGGCGGCCAGGTAGATCACCACCAACTCGTCGCGTTTGATCCGCATGCCGGCCACGTCGACGTCGCGCAGCGCCACCCGCGCGGTGAGCTGCACCGGCGAGTCGAGGCGCAGGATCTCCTCAACTGCGTTGGGCCACAACTCGGGTCGGCGACGCAACGTGTCCAGATGCTCGGGTGTGTCCAGCAGCATCCGGATTCCGTTGCCCAGCAGGTTCACCGTGGTCTCGAAGCCCGCGGCCAACACCAGGCCTGCGATGCCCTGAAGTTCGTCGGGGTCGAGATGCGTTTCGGCGGAGCCACTTTCGGCGGTTTGGATCAGCTGGCTCATCAGGTTGTCGCTGGGGGCGCGCCGCAGCTCGCGCAGGTGATCGGCGAGCCAGGCGTTGAACCCGACGATCCCTTTCTGCACGGTGCGGTATTGCCACCAGGGCAGTCCGATGTCCAGGCTCGGCGCGGCGAGTTCGCCGAATTCCAGGACCCGGGGCCGGTCTCGCTCGGGGACTCCCAAGATGTCGCTGATGATCGCGACGGGGAGCTGCGAGCAGTATCGCCCGACGATGTCGACCACGCCGGGCTCGCCGGTCAGCCGATCCAACAGGTCGGTCGCGGTGCGCTCGACGTTGTCGCGCAACGCGGCGACCGCCCTGGGCGTGAACACGGCCGACACCGTCTTGCGGTAGCGCGTGTGGTCCGGCGGCTCGACGGCCAGCAGCGACGGCGCGCGCAGCGGATGCAGGAGATCGTCGTCGTTGGTGCGGCGCTCAACCCAACGCATCGGCGCCGGCAGGTTCGACCCCATGTTCACCACACGGAAGTCGTCCGACCGCAGCAGCTCGTGGGCCAGGGCATGGTCGGTGGTCAGGTAGTTCACCCGGCCCTTCACCAGCGGCCCCTGGGCGCGCAGCTGCTCGTAGAACGGAACCGGGTCGTTGGCGATCGTCGGGTCGGCGATCAACCTGGACTGAAGGTCGCCCCGCCGCATGCCGATCGCCGCGACGCCCCGGATGAACCCGTGCATCACGAGCCAGTGCAATCTCTCCTTCACGGGGCCTCCATCAGCTCGGTGGTTTGGACCCAGCCTAGGCGGAATTCGCGTGCCCGCTCAGCACTCGGCGATGATCTTGAAGTCGGTGGTCACCGTCTTGTTGGGGTCGCTGCTGCTGATTCCGTATGCGCTACCGGTGATGGTGTAGGCGTTGTTGGTGACGTCGGCGTGCGCGTCTCCGACCCCGCCCTGCCAGAAGCTGCCGGTGAACCCGCCGAAGTTGCGGATCTTCACCCACTGCGGGATGGCCCGGTAGCCGCTGAGCATCACCACCGCCTCGACGTGCGCATCGTGATCGGCGATGTCGAGGGTCCGATAGGACTGGGTCTGGCTGCACGCGGCGGGACGCGTCGTCTGGGCGGCGCCCCCGACGGTCACCCGGGCGGCTTTGCGGGGCACCGTCTGCGCCTGCCCGCAACCGGCCACACCGGCCCCCGCGATCAGCACCAAAATGGCTGCGGCCCAACGGTTTCGCACCCTGCCATCCCCCTCACTGCTGCTTCGGCATCAGCGCGGGCAGGGCCTTGACGATGCGGCCCCGCACCAACTCCGGACTCAGACCCTTGAGCAGGTCGATCACGCGAATGCTCTTCGGCACGTACCAATGCAGCCGCTTCGGGTTGTGATAGGCCTGCCAGGCCGCCTCCGCGACGCTGCTCGCCGGCATCAGCCGCATCATGCCCTTCTTCGGCGCGCTGGCTCGGACGTCCTCGCCGGACATCGCCCGCCCGCCGTCGTCCGAGTGGTTGGTGGTCGTGGTGAGGATGGCGGTGTCGATCAGACCCGGCAACACGTCGGCCACGCGCACCCCGTGCCGTTGCCATTCCACGCTGAGCGCCTCGGTCAACCCTTTGACCGCGTGCTTGGTCGACGAATAGACCGCTAAGCGCGGCATCCCGTAGGTGCCCGCAGACGACGACGTCGAGAACATCAGGCTGCCGGGCCGCTTCTTCAGGTAGGGCAGCGCGACGTACGCGCCGGTCAGCACCGCCTTGTAGTTCACCTCGACGACGCGCATCGCGGCCTCATACGGGACATCCTCGAACCAGCCCGATTCGCCGATGCCGGCGTTGTTCCACATCATGTCGAGCCCGCCGTCGGGGTTGCCGGCGCAGAAGTCGGCCAGCGCGGCTTCGAGCGCGGCCTTATCCGTGACGTCGACGGCACGCGTCCACAGCCGGTCGTCACCCAGCTCTCCTCGCAGCGTCGTCAGGCCGTCCTCGTTGCGGTCCACCGCGCCGACGCGCCAGCCGTTGGCGTGGAACAGCTTCGCTCCCTCGCGGCCCATGCCGCTGCCCGCGCCGGTGATGAAGACCGATTTCACGTCGAGTCAGCCCGCCTCGACCACGTCTTTGATCCTGTTGAGGGTCTTGGTCATATCGCGGATGTTGCGTCGCCTGCGCAGGAATCCGCCCAACAACCAGTAGATGCCCAGCCACGGCGCGGGATTGAGCCGAAACGACTCGGTCACGTCGGTGCCGCCGCCGCTGGGCGCCAACCGGTAGTGCCAGTTGTTCACGGCCCGGTCGCCGAGCATTACCGCGAACCCGAATTCGCGGCCGGGCTCGCATGCGGTGACCTTGCACGTCGTCCAGTAGACCGGTCCCATCTCGTTTCGCTTGACGTGGCCGCGAAACTGGGCGCCGAGCGCGGGGCCGGTCGCATCGCCCAGCCACTCCGCCTCGAACACCTCCGGGGAGAACCGTCCCGTGTTGCGAACGTCCGCAATGAGATCCCAGATCTTGTCCGCGGGCGCCGCCATGTGAACAGTCGCCGAACCTTCCATGCGCTGATCCAAACACAGCTTCGCCCCGGCTCATAGGGCGCGATATCCGTCAGTGCGGGACGGCCGCCTGGATAAGCCCGTTGATGATCTGTTTGATGCCCTGCGCGGGGTGCGTGTACATCGCGATCGGCAGGCCCGACGCCGAGCCGCACTTCGGCCACGGATCGAGTCCGTCTTGCGCGAAAACCCGGTTGGCGACGGCGATCTGCTCTTCCCTGGACGCGGCTGCCGGATTGCCGACACCGCCGTACTGGGCCCAGGTGCCCGGCTTGAATTGCAGCCCACCGTATTCCCCGTTGCCGGTGTTGGCGTGCCAGTTGCCGCCGGATTCGCACTGGGCGACCGCGTCCCAGTTGGGGGCGCCGGGAGCGGCGCCTGCGACGCCGGAGGAACTCAGCGATGCTGCAACGAACCCGCCGATGATGGCGGACGTGATGAGAGGCTTGCAGAGTTTTCTCATGCCAGGCATTTCGCGGGGCGTGTCCGAAGCGTTACCGATTCGAAAAGGTGGCGAGATAAGCCGTCTAGCAGCGCAATTGAGCCCCTGAGCAGCGAAATCAGAGCTTTAGAGAATGGTGAGAATTAAATAAATTAGCCCTGGCAATACGATTTGGTCGCAAGCGAAAGGGCTTGCTGGTAAAGGCCGTCGAGTTGGCGGGCGCGGGCGACTTCGCTTCGCGCGGCGTCCAGGTCCGAGGCGCAGCCGGGGGAGTGCAACAGGTCCCAGCCGGCCACGATCGCAGTCAGCATCGTGTGGTTGAGGCCGTCGATCGTCGACCGCGACTCCGACAGGTCTGGCGCCACGCCCGGCGCGTCCGCCGGGTTCAGCTTCCAGTCCGCGAACCGCGCGTATTCGATTGCCTCGGTTGCGTTGATCTGATCGCCGAAGACGCGGGTGACGTAATTCGGGTCGACGCGCGCGGCGCTCGCCTCGGCGCCCAGTTTGGCGAGCTCCTGCTGGACCCGGCCCGGGTCCTCGATGGCGCCGCCCGTCCTCCACTTGAAGGCGGCCACCGGCTCGGCGACCTGGAGCCGCTGTGCGGCGGCGTCGACCAACGCGACCAGCGGGCCGGCGGCGTCGCCCCGCGCGACAGGTGCCGCGAGCAATAGGACGGCCACCGTGCCGGGCAGCGCGAGGCGCGCCACCGGGCGGTTAGGCCGCCCACGAGCGCCGGTCATGACCATGATTGAAGATTCTCTCCCGAGTTAGCCTGGGCACTGATGTCGCAGGTGTCTCGCGGAGATTGGTTGCGCACGACACAGGTTCGCGCGCTGATCGCGGCCGCGCTGACGGCCACGCTGCTCATGAGCGGGGCCATCCTGCTGGTGGACAGGCTGCACACCACGCCCTCCGATGTTCTCGACCATCCCGCCAACCCGGTCAGCGACGATCAGTCGCAGGCCCAGGCGGTCGAGTCGGCCAGGCAAATCGTCACCCTGACCGGACTGCGGACGACGTCGGCGGGCTACACGTTGATGTCGTGCAAAAACCGCGACGACCCCCCGTACCAGGGCGCGATCTACCTGACCTTCGCGCTGCCCGCCGACACGCAAGCCGAGACCTACTTCCCAGGCCTCGCGGCGACGCTCGTCGGCCACGGCTGGACCGAGGGCCTACCACCCAACGATCACGTGTTCGCCCGGTCCCTCACCAAGGACGCCGTCACGGCGATCGTGTATCGGCAGACTGAGGCCCCACACGTGGGTGTCCTGCGCGTCTACGGCCAGTGCCGAAACATGAACAACCACCGCACCGACGTGACCGCGTGGACCGACGTCACCGACCGATTCAAGGCCCCCTGACGCGCTACTGCGCCTGACGTCGCCGTCAAGCGCAGTAGCGGAATCTCTGGCAGGTCAGGTGGTTATCCACCGCCGCCGGGGGTCGCGCCCAAGCTGCTCTGCAGGTCACCCTTCATGGCGTTGAGCTGCGCTCCCCAGTACTCCCAGCTGTGCGTGCCGTAGGCGGGGAAGTTGAAGACGGCGTTGTGGCCGCCCGCAGCGTTGTAGGCGTCCTGGAACTTCTTGTTGACGCCGATCATGAAGTTGCTCTCCAGGAACGTCGCCGGCAAGTTGGCGCCGCCCAGCTCGTTCGGCGTCCCGTTACCGCAGTAAACCCAGAGCCGGGTGTTGTGCTCGACGAGCAGGTTGACGTTGACCAACGGGTCGTTGCGCTGCCACGCGGGGTCATTGTCCGGCCCCCACATGTCTTCCTTCTTGTAGCCACCGGCGTCGCCCATCGCCAGGCCAATCCAGCCCTGCCCGGTGGACGGGCTCAGGTAGCCGGACAGCGAACCGGCGTAGATGAACTGGCCTGGGTGGTAGTTCGCCAGGTTCATCGCCGACGCACCCGCCATCGAGATGCCGACCGCGGCGCTACCGTTCGGCTTGACGCTCCGCTGCGACGACAGGTAGCCGGGCAGCTCGCTGGTCAGGAACGTCTCCCACTTGTAAGTCGAGCAGCCGGCCTTCCCACACGCCGGGCGGTACCAGTCGGTGTAGAAGCTGGACTGCCCACCGACCGGCATGACGACCGAGAGGCCCGACTTGTAGTACCACTCGAACGCGGGCGTGTTGATGTCCCAGCCGTTGTAGTCGTCCTGGGCACGCAGGCCGTCGAGCAGGTACACCGCGGGCGAGCCGCTTCCGCCGCTCTGGAATTGGACCTTGATGTCGCGGCCCATTGAAGCCGACGGCACCTGAAGGTATTCGACGGGCAGACCCGGGCGGGAGAACGCCCCCGCGGTCGCCGACCCCCCCACAAGACCGATCAGGCCCGGGAGGGTGGCAGCCGCCGCCGCACCGACCAAAAGCCGGCGCCCCCAGGCCCGGATCTTCTCGCTCACGTCTGTCATACCTGCCCCTGTCCGTATCTGTGATCGCGATCTCAGGCAGGAATTTACCGGGTTATTAGACCAAATGTCGATCGGGACGCGTTGGTGTCTCAGTTTCATATCGGTTTTGGTCCGAATTTCGCAATGCGGATATGGCGATGGCAGGGGCCCAACTGCGGGAACCCCCGGACCGCCGGTTCGCGGCCGTTGCGCCGCAAACCCCGAGGCCGCCGGCCCTGACGAGAGCGGAGAGCCACGGGAGCGGACGGTATCCGACTTAAGGGATCGGGCGCCCACGATCGGAAATGGCGACCTCGATTTCCAGCGGGTGCGCGTGACATAGTCCCGAGCCGGTCCGGTGTGTCGGAGTTGGCCGCCCACGCGTTCGATTGCGGATGGCGAATGCTCGACGGCCGGGCCGCGATAATTTTTCGGGGCCGTAAATGGGCGGACCGGTTGAAACGCCCTGGGTGCCCGTCACCTGCCGTTTTCGCGGCCGGCTCGGGAGGGATCGCCGGCTTGGCCACGTTCGCGTGCGGGTTTGACGGGAATCGGAACCGGGGGGAGCCGAACTTGCGCGGACCGCGTAGGCTCTCACGGAGCAAGCCGATGGAGACCACGCAATCCCGGTCCGTTCCGGCCCTCATGAACCGCCGCACCAGCACCGTTTGCTGCGTGAGTGCGGCCGAGGGCTTCGGAGGTCCGGGACCGATTGAGGTGCAGACTTGGACACGGTACTGGGGCTATCGCTGACGCCGACCACCCTCGGATGGGTCCTGGCCGAGGGACACGGCGCAGACGGCACGATCCTGGACCATTCCGAGCTGAGCCTGCGCGCAGGCCGTGGCGCCCGAGCCCTGAGCACCGCGGAGCAAGTGGCGGACGAGGTATTGCGGGTGGATGCGCGCGCATCGGCCTGCGAACGGCGGGTGCGTGTCATCGGGCTCACCTGGAACGACGATGCGTCCGCGCAGGCGGCGCTGCTGTTGGAGGCCTTGACGGACGCCGGCTTCGACAACGTGGTGCCCGTCCGGCTGCTGGAGGCGGTCGAGACGCTGGCGCTCGCGATCGCCCCGGTCATCGGGTACGAGCAGACCGCCGTCTGCATCCTCGACCAGGACTGGGCCACCGTAGTCATGGTCGCCACTCACGAGGGCCAGACTCAGACGGCCGTCAAGCACGTGCGCGGCGGCTTCGACGGCCTGACTTCCTGGCTGAGCGGGATGTTCGAACGACCGACCGGCTGGCGGCCCGGCGGGGTGGTTGTCGTCGGCGGGGGCAGCGACGTCGACGGATTTTCCTGGCAGCTCGAAAAGACCTTGCCCGTACCGGTTTTCGCGCAGACGATGGCACAGGTGACGGTGGCGCGCGGCGCGGCGCTGGCCGCGGCCCGCAGCACCGAGTTCACCGACGATCAACTGGTGGCGCACGTCGGTGAGCCCGCCGTCGCGCCCCGGGAACGGCCTCGCAGGCTGTCCTACGCCGGCGCCATGACCGCGCTGGCCGCGGGAGCGATCACCTTCGTCTCGTCCGTCTCGCTCGCCCTGGGCATCCACCTTGCCCCGGCCAGCGAGTCTGCGCCGGGCAAGCGGGTCGTGCATGCGCCGCCGCCGCAGATCGCCGAGGCCGTCGCGCCTGCCCCCGCTCCGCCCCCCGAGGCGGTATCGACGGCCCCGCAGTCGAAGACGCCCGCCGGCGAGCCGGTCACCGAGTCGGGGGCCGGAGGGGAGCAGCAAGGCACTCCCGGCGAGCAGCAACCGGACTCGAACGACCGTCAGCCGTACTTGACGCGGGTGCTCGAGCACATCCCCGGCGACGCCGGTGATGCGGCGCCGCACACCCCGACGCCGTAGCGCGGCGCCTGAACTCAGCCGTCCTTGGCGTGAACGGCGCTGAACGACACCGTCACCTCGTCGTCGACCCGCACCGAGCCCATCAGCAGCGAGTAGGGCTTGACGCCGTAATCGGTTTGGCGAACCCGCGATTCGACGGTCATTCGCCACCGGTCGCCGAGATCCTCTGTGCGCAAGTCAATCACGTGTTTTAGTGACTGCCCGCGGATGTGCAGCTTTCCGGTAAGGCGGTATCCGTCGCCGCTCTTCTCGATCGTGTCCGCGTTAAATCGGATCTCGGGATAACGGTTGGCGCCCAACGACTTCAGCGCGTTGGATTTCACCACCGCTTTTTCGGGCCCGGACAACCCCTTGACCCCGCCCTCGCCGCGCAGCACCTCGAACGAATCGACGTCCACGGTCAGCTCGGCGGTGACCGGTTCGCCGGAGGCCCAGGCCACGGTGGCCTCCCAGCGCGTCATCGCGATGGTCAGCCGATGCCCCATTCGCGCCGCCCTGCCCGCGACGCCGGTGCGGACCAGCAACTCCCCGTCGGATGCGGTCAGGGTCCACAGGCCGGTCACAGCGCGCCCGCGGTCACATCGTCAAAACGGTGCGGTAGTGAGCGCGCCCCTGCTCCAAAGCCGCGTAGCCCTCGGCGGCCTGCGCCAGCGGTAGCTCCTCGATCCATGCCCTAACGCCCGACACAACGGCGAAATGCATAGTGTCTTCAACGTCTTTCGCGGTGCCGGAGGGATGCCCGACGATGCTGACCCCCGGTGTGATGAGCTGGATGGGACTGATCGGCAACGGTTCGGGCGTGACGCCGATGGTGACCAGCTCGCCTTGCGGCGATATCCCGCCGACGGTTGCCGCCATCGCCGGCGAGTTGCCCGCGGTCGCCAGCACGACCGCCGCCCCGCCCAGGGCCTTGAGCGCTTCGGCGGGATCCGCCGCGGTGGAGTCGATGTAGTGGTGGGCACCCAACTTGCGGGCATCCTCCTCCGTGCCGGCGCCTCGGGCGATCGCGATCGTCTCGAAACCCATCGCCCGGGCGAACTGCACCCCGAGGTGACCGAGCCCGCCGACACCGAGGACGGCGACGCGGTCGCCGGGCAGCGCCTTGGTATGACGCAACGCGTTGTAGGTGGTGACGCCGGCGCAGCCCATCGGCGCGGCTTCCGCGTCGGAGAGCCCCGCCGGTATCCGGGCGAGCGCGCTGCCCGGGACGGTCACGGACTCCGCGTACCCGCCCGGATATTGGTAGCTCGGGACCTTCCCGTTCTCGCAATGAATGAAGTGGCCTTTCCGGCACTCGTCGCAGTGGTAGCAGCACCCGCCGAACCACCCGACCGCCACGCGATCGCCCACCGCGAAACCCTCGACACCCGAGCCGAGCTCGGCGATCGTTCCAGCGATTTCGTGCCCAGGCGTCAGCGGCCACGTCATGCCCGGAAAGCCGCCCGCGACAAAGTGTGCGTCCGTGCCGCAGATCCCGCACGCGGTGACCGTCAGCCGCGCCTCACCGGGGCCCGGCGGCTTGGTTTCGACATCGACCAGTTCTAGTGGTGCGCCCGCGGACTTGACGTGGACAGCTCGATGGGTGGCCATGCCTTGAGGCTAGTGCGCGGCAGGTGATTTCGCGCCGTCGGTGTGGTAGTCGACCTGCCAGTGCTTGATCCCGTTGAGCCATCCCGAGCGCAGCCGCTCGGGCTTGCCGATCGATTCCAGGTTCGGGATGCCGTCGGCGATCGCGTTGAACATCAGGTCGATCGTCATGCGCGCCAGGTTGGCCCCGATGCAGTAATGCGCACCGGTGCCACCGAATCCTACGTGCGGGTTGGGGTCGCGCAGGATGTTGAAGGTGAAGGGGTCGTCGAACACGTCCTCGTCGAAATTGGCCGAGCGGTACACCATTACCACCCGCTGACCCTTCTTGATCTGCACGCCGGACAGCTCGTAGTCCTCAAGCGCGGTGCGCTGAAACGACGTGACGGGGGTGGCCCACCGCACGATCTCGTCGGCCGCGGTGCCGGGGCGTTCCCTTTTGAACAGCTCCCACTGGTCGGGGAAATCGGTGAAGGCCATCATGCCCTGGGTGATGGAGTTGCGGGTGGTCTCGTTGCCGGCCACCGCCAACAGGATCACGAAGAAGCCGAACTCGTCGTCGGAGAGCTTGTGGCCGTCGATGTCGGCCTGCACCAGCTTGGTGACGAGGTCGTCGCCCGGGTTCTTCGCCCGGTCGGCGGCCATCTGCATGCCGTACGTGATGAGTTCGACGGAAGCGGTGATGGCGTCGTTGTTCGCAAACTCGGGGTCCTGGTCGCCGACCATCTCGTTGGACCAGTGGAAGAGTTTTTTGCGTTCGTCCTGTGGCACACCCATCAACCCGGCGATCGCTTGCAACGGCAGCTCGCACGAAACCTGCTCGACGAAGTCGCCGCGGCCCTCGGCCGCCGCTTCCTCGACGATGCGCCGGGCGCGATCGGCCAGGTCGTCGCGCAGGCGCTCGATGGCGCGCGGCGTGAAGGCCCGCGAGATGATCTTGCGCAGCCGGGTGTGCTGCGGCGCATCCATGTTGAGCAGGACGAACTTGCCACGTTCGACCTGCTCGCCGACCGTGCCGTCCTTGTAGCGCGGCAGGGCGGTCTTTTCCAGGCTGGAGAAGACGTCGCTGCGCAGCGAGATTTCCTTGACGTCCTTGTGCTTGGACACCACCCAGAACCCGCCGTCGTCGAAGCCTCCGGCCCCGATCGGCTGCTCGTTCCACCAGATCGGCGCGGTTCGGCGCAGCTCGGCCAGCTCTTCCACCGGCAACCGCTCGGCATGGATGTCCGGGTCGGTGAAATCGAATCCGGGCGGCAGATTCGGCTCGGTGGTTGTCTTCGATGCTGACAAGGTCCGCTCCTTCATACGAAGTCGTCTAGTCGTCTTCTTTGTGCCAAATAAACCACCGCTACACCACCGTTGGGAAGGATTGCGGCAAGATCGCCAGGCCGAATTGCAACATGTTCACCGCCGATGAGTTTCCCGCGCGCCGCCGGTCTGTATCGGTACGAGAGGCCGATCGACCGAGAGGGAGCACATGCGCATCGTTGCCAGCCACTTCATGAGCCTGGATGGGGTCGTCCAAGCCCCGGGCGGCCAGGGCGAGGACAGCGACGGGGGATTCGCACACGGCGGTTGGTCGATGCCGTACTTCGAACCCAAGACCATGGGACCGGCGGTCTCCGAACTGCTGGCCGAGACCGACGCGCTGTTGTTCGGCCGTCGCACCTGGCAGACAATGGCCGCCGCCTGGCCGGCTCGCGCCGGCGACGAGTTCGCGGACCGGATGAACGAGATCCCCAAATACGTGGCGTCGCGGTCGCTCAGCCAAAGCGATCTCGACTGGCACGGCTCGACCCTGCTGCCCGCAGACGACGCGATCGGCGCGATACGCGAGCTGCGGGCACGCGACGGCCGGTCGCTGCAGGTGATGGGTAGCGCGTCGCTGGTCTCACAGCTGATCGAGCACGACCTGGTCGACGAATACCGGCTGATGCTCGAGCCGATCCTGCTCGGCGGCGGCAAGCGGGTGTTCCCCGACGACGGACGGGCCCGGGCGCTCGAGCTCGTCTCGGCGACGACGACCGGGACCGGGGTGCTGATCTGCACCTACCGACGCTCCTGACCGTCCCATATGCTTTGTGCAGGTCATCGGCGACAGGTGGGGTGGAACATGATTCGGGAACTGCTCAGCGCCGCTTCTATCGCGGGCATCACGATCGGCCTGGCCCCGTGCGCCGCCGCAGGTTACGACGGCGACGTGCCGAACATGAATTACGACGCCTCGCTGGGCGCGCCCTGCGACAACTACGAGCGCTTCATCTTCGGGCGGGGCCCCAGCGGCCAGGCGGAGGCGTGCCACTTCCCGCCGCCGAACCAGTTCCCCGCGGCCACCACCGGCTACTGGGTCATCTCATATCCGCTGTACGGGGTGCAGCAGGCCGGCGCGAGGTGCCCGGGCCCGCAAGCGGCGGCGCAGTCGGAGCGCGGCCTGCCCATGCTCTGTCTGGGAGACAAGGGCTGGCAAGAGGGATGGTTCACCGGGGCGGGATTCTTCCCCCCGTCGTCATGACCGGCTGATGCGATGAGCCAGACTCGGCCCCCCGAAGCATCGGTCCCGCGCTGGCTGCGCTTCGTCCTCGCGTCGGATCGCGCGGGTTCCGCCTGGTACGTCGGGACCGGCTTCTTCTTCGCGCCGGTGCTCGCCGTGTTGTCGCCGTGGCCGGCGGTCACTGCCATGCTTTGGGGGTTCATCGCCTTGGCCGGATTGTGGCTGGGCCTCCTCGGGATCGCGATGGCTATCGGGCTGGCACGGATATTGCGGTCCGGCGCCGAGATCCCCGAGGATTACTGGCGCACCCTGGTGAACTACTAGACCCGATGGTGGCGACCCGCAGCGCCCGGCTACGCCGCGCTCGCGATCGCCACTAGAGCCGATGGTGGCGACCCGCAGCGCCCGGCTACGCCGCGCTCGCGATCGCCACTAGAGCCGATGGTGGCGATCCGCAGCGCCCGGCTACGCCGCGCTCGCGATCGCCACTAGAGTCGTTCCCAAAGGTCCTGCGACAAAAGGAGATTCCGATGGGCTTCAATCCGAAAGACGCAGTCGACGCAGTCCGCGACATCGCCACCAATGCAGTCGAAAAGGCGTCGGACATCGTTGAACACGCCAGCGACATCATCCGGGGTGACCTCGCGGGCGGCGCCAGCGGCATCGTCCAGAACTCGATCGACATCGGCACCTATGCGGTGGACCGGACGAAGGAGGTCTTCACCGGCCCCGGTAGTGACGAGCTCGACGAAGTCGACGAGTAGCCGCCGTCAGACGGCGGCGGCGGCGTTCAGCTCGTCCAGCCTGTTGGTCGACTCCAGGTATTCCTGCACCCACCGCTCGATGACGGTCGACGTCTTTTCCACCTTGTTGAACTGCCCGACGACCTGACCGACCGGGTTGAACGCGACGTCGACCGTCTCGTTCGGGTATTTGTTCGTGGCCCGCACGGCCATGCCGGAAACCATGTACTGCAACGGCATTCCGAGGGGCTTGGGGTTGTCCGGCTGCTCCCACGCCTCGGTCCAGTCGTTGCGCAGCATCCGGGCCGGCTTGCCGGTGAACGAACGGCTGCGCACGGTGTCACGGCTGGACGCCTTGGCATATGCGGCCTGCTGAACGGGGGTGTTCGAGGCTTCCTCGACCATCAGCCACTGCGAACCGGTCCACGCGCCCTGCGCGCCGAGGGCCAAGGCCGCGGCGATCTGCTGACCACTGCCGATCCCGCCCGCCGCGAGCACCGGCACCGGCGCGACCTCCTTAACGACCTGGGGCCACAACACAATTGAGCCCACCTCGCCGCAGTGGCCGCCGGCCTCGCCGCCCTGGGCGATGATGATGTCGACCCCGGCGTCGGCGTGCTTGCGGGCCTGCGACGGTGAGCCGCAGAGAGCGGCCACCTTGCGGCCGGATTCGTGGATGTGCTTGATCATGTCGGCCGGGGGAGTGCCCAGCGCGTTGGCGATCATCGCCACCTTCGGGTGTTGCAGCGCGACTTCGACCTGCGGGGTAGCGGTCGCCTCGGTCCAGCCAAGCAGTTGCAGGGTGTCCTCGTCGGCGTGATCGACCGGCACACCATGATCGGCCAGGATCTTCTTCGCGAAGTCCAGGTGCTCCTGCGGCACCATCTTGCGCAGCGTGTCGGCCAGCTCCTCGGCCGACAGGTGCGAATCCATGCCCTCGTACTTGTTCGGGATCACGATGTCGACGCCGTAGGGGTGGTCGCCGATGTTTTCGTCGATCCACTTGAGCTCGATCTCCAGCTGCTCGGGCGTGAAGCCGACGGCGCCCAGCACGCCGAAACCACCGGCCTTGCTGACAGCGACCACGACGTCGCGGCAGTGGGTGAAGGCGAAGATCGGGAACTCGATGCCGAGTTCGTCGCAGATCGCGGTGTGCATGCCTACTCCTGGAAGCTTGACCGATGTAAAAGAACTGAAACGTGTTCTAGTTTAGTACGGACGCCGTTGACGTGGCCAGCCGCCCCCGACCAGCGCGCGGTCACTACGACGTATCAGGTGGTCCACAGGATCACAAATGCCAACATCCCACCGAAGCAGACCAGGTGGTCGCGGCAGATCGCTCGCGCCAGCCGGGTTTGTTCGGCCGGACCGTCCGCCCGGTACCCGAGCCGAACGGCGGCGGGGACCGTGCGCGTCAGCGCCAGCACCATCGGGACACCCGCGAGCGCCGCGGAGATTGCCAGCAGCCACCCGGGGTCGTGGCCCCGGGCGGCCTGAAAGCCCAACGCCGCCAACAAGATCAGCATGACCAAGGCGATCAACCGGCTCAACGGTCGCGACGTGGTGGTCGCGCGATGGTAATAGCCCGCGATCGAAGCGAGCACCGGCTCGGGCAATTCGTCACCCGCGCTTCGATTTTGAAGAACCTGGACGTCGAAAATCAGGTCCATCCACAAAACGGCGAGCAGAAATCCACCGCAGCCAGCGAGTAACGGGGCCATGACGCTGGTTACCTCCGGTTCGCCGAAACGCCGCAAATTCGGGGTTGATTTATTGTTGCCCGCTTAGCTGCGGCTGGGAAACAGCTTTGAATTGTTGTAACCACGTCTAATTAGGTACCCGAAGTGCCTACTATCCGCTTGTCGGGGGCGACCTGGAGGTTGTCGGATGTCGTTTGTAGTTGCAGTTCCGGACGCGGTCGCCACGGCGGCGGAGAATTTGGCGGGCATCGGTTCATCGCTGGGCACGGCCAATGCGGCCGCGGCGGCCAACACCACCGGCCTGCTGACCGCGGCGAGTGATGAGGTGTCGACCGCGATCGCCTCCTTATTCTCCAATCACGCAGCCCAATACCAGGCGCTCAGCGCCCAAGCCGCGGTGTTTCACAACCAATTCGTCGACCTGCTGCAGAGTGCCGGCGGCGCCTACGCGGCGACCGAGGCGGCCAGCGCGAACCCACTTCAGACCATTGCGCAAGACGTGCTCGGGGTGATCAACACCCCGACCGAGCTGCTGTTGAACCGTCCGCTGATCGGCCCCGGCACCGACGGCGCACCGGGGACCGGGCAGGCCGGCGGGGCGGGCGGGCTTTTGTTTGGTCGCGGCGGCAACGGTGGCTCCGGTGGGACCGGGCAGGCCGGCGGCGCCGGCGGCCCCGCGGGCCTCATCGGCCGCGGTGGGGCCGGCGGGACCGGTTCTCCCGGCTTCGCCGGCGGCGCCGGCGGCACCGGCGGGTGGCTGTGGGGCAACGGTGGCGCCGGCGGGATGGGCGGGACCGCAACCTTGGGCAACATCGGCGGTGACGGCGGTGCCGGCGGCAACGCGTTCCTGATCGGGTCTGGCGGCGCCGGCGGAACCGGCGGGGGCGGCGGGACTCTCGCGGGCAGCTTCGGCGGTGCCGGCGGCGCCGGCGC
>NZ_LQPV01000010.1:0-37366 GCF_002101935.1 Mycobacterium sp. IEC1808
AATTGAGAACTCTCCTGTCCGGTGGTCAGCCACCACCATTCAGGCCGAACCCCTTACACAGTCAATGAGACACGCCCCCGATAAGGTCGAAACGTTCAATCGACGTCGCGCCGAAGATCAGGATCATCATGACGCAGCTGCCCGCCACCGCGGCCATACGCGTCATTGCGCCGGCCACTAATAGCAATCCGCTCAGCAACTCCACAAACGGCAAGACATAGCCGCACCCGGAGACCAGCGCCCGAGGCAGCAGCGATGTCTGAAACTCGCTCATCAAGTGAGCGTGAAAGACACCCAGCTTCGGCAGCCGAACCACACCATGCCCAAGCAGACTGACCCCAATGGCAAGGCGCACGACGAGATAGGCCAGAGTGCGATCTTCTCCTGCGGCCGGCATCTTATTCTCCCCCATAGCATCCGACGGTGTCAGGACCGCACTGTCCCAACCGATTCCGACGGCGTGAACATCTATGCGCCTTCCGGCGACCAAGCCCAGCAGCGCCGGTAACCGACAGCATCGCCAACCTGGAGCCAAAGGCGTCGAATCGATTCGCTGGGCCACTGGACGTCAAGTAATCACATCCTCGAATGCGCCCATGAGCGGACCGTCTTCGTCGCGAAGCCGGTCGTAGGCGCTGTTCATCGTTTTCCCCTGCGGCCCAAGCCTTTCCGATTGCTGAGGCCGCAGCATGACCTCAACGAACTGTGCGGCGCGGACATCGGATCAACCCTCGCCGGTGATCCGGACGCGGCTCACTTCGGCGTAGTCGACCGGTTCCCCACAGGCGTCGCAGGTGTGACCGACCGACAACTCGTGGTCGCGATGACGCATCGAGATCGGCGGCTGCTCGACCGCCCACCGGTTACCCCATTGGCGCAGCACCTGCAGCACGGGTATCAGGTCACGACCTGCCTCGCTGAGGTAATAGCCCCAGCGCGGCGGCGCCTCTTGGTACGTTGTGCGCTCGAGGACACCAGCGGCGACGAGTTCCTTGAGCCGGGCGGCCAGACGGTCTCGTGGCGCGGCGGTGCCCCGCGCGATCTCGCCGAAGCGGTGGTGCCCGAGATGGACCTCGCGAATGATCAGCAGGGACCACCGGTCCCCGACGATCTCCAATGCGGCGGCGATCGCGCAGGGCCTTCCCCGGACCGTCGGGGTCTGCAACGGTTCCGGGTTTTGGGCGGCACGTACGGACATACGCCCTAGGTTTGCATATCAAACCGTCGGGCCGCTAGTCTGCTGCCTGTGATGGTCCGGAAATCAAACCATGCAGCGGCGCGGTGGACCATGGCCACCGTGGTCGTGGCGGCGGTGTTCATGTCGAACCTGGACCTTTGGATTGTCAACGTCGCCCTCGTGGACATCGGGCGCGGCTTCGGCAACTCGCTGTCTGCCGCCTCCTGGGTGCTCAACGCGTACGCCATCGGGCTGGCCGCGCTGCTGATACCGGCGGGGCGCCTCGGTGACCGGTACGGACAGCGAAAGGTTTTCCTTTGTGGCATCGCGGTGTTCACTGTCGCCTCGCTGGCCTGCGCTGTTGCTCCCAATCTCGCCATCCTGGTGGCCGCGCGCGTCCTGCAATCCGTCGGCGCCGCCGCGCAACTGCCGACATCCCTGGCCTTGCTGATGGCCTCGGTGGAACCGCATCGTCGTACCAACGCGGCCCGTGGCTGGGCGGCCGTCGGCGGGCTGGCCGCGGTCTGCGGGCCAGTGCTCGGCGGGGTCCTGGTCACCTTCAGCTGGCGGTGGGTATTCCTGGTGAACCTGCCCGTCGGGCTCGCGGCGTGGCTCCTCGGCCGCCGTGTCCTTCCGGTCGAACCGGCCCGCCGCGACGAGCGATTGCCCGACCCCGTCGGCAGTGCCCTGTTGATCGTCGCGGTGGCCGCCCTGACCGGTGCGCTGGTGCAGGCGCCCATCTGGGGATGGGTCTCGGCAGGCACGATCGCTTTGGTGGCGCTCGCCATACTGGGCACGGCGGGGTTCCTGTGGCGGACGGCGCGGCACCCGGACCCGCTGCTCGAACTGCCGCTGCTGAAGATCCGAAATTTCGCCATCGCCAACCTTGCGTTCTTCTGCTTCGGCGCCGCCTTCGCCATCATGCTTCTGTCGAACTCGCTTTGGTGTCAGAATATTTGGCACTACAGCGTGTTGCGCACCGGTCTCGCGATGGCGCCCAGCCCGGCCCTGGTGCCGCTCGTCACCTTCGGGTCCGCCCGGCTCGTCCACCGCATCGGTCCCGGCCCCGTGGCCGCGATCGGAAGCGCGCTGTTCGCCGGCTCCCTAGTTTGGCGAATCGTCTTCGCCAGGGCCGCGCCACATTACGTGACCGATCTGCTGCCCAGCATGCTGCTCAGCGGAGTCGGGGTTGGACTGACGCTGAGCACTCTCATGGCCGCCGGCGCGACCGCCCTGCCGCCGGCACGCGCCGCCACGGGTTCGGCGCTGGTGAACTCCGGTCGCCAGGTGGCCTCGGCGCTGGGAGTGGCTATCCTGGTGACCGCCCTGGGGCCCACCGCCTCGGTGCGCGACTTCGACCTCGGCTGGTGGCTGGCGCTCGCCTTCATCGCCGCGACCGTGGTCATCAGTCTCACCCTGCCGCACGTCCGCTCCGAGGTGTCCGCCTCCGCGGCGGTTCCGGGGCGCTCGCTGACCGGCCCGATCATCGAAATGTCCTGACGAAACAGGCTTCTGCCGGTGGCGCGTCGAAGGCATCCGGCATCGGGTACGGCCGACGCGGAGGAATGTGATCACGACTTTCCCTGGTCTTCCCGTGCCGCCCAAGCCTTACATCCGTCGAGTGTCGCAACGGGCGGGTGGAGTGGCGATCAGTTTTGCCCTCCAGGGCAGTCTGATCTGTATGGGCAAACTCATCTATGGCTTCAACGTGTCGGTGGACGGGTACATCGCCGATGCACACGGCAACATCGACTGGTCCGAGCCGAGCGAAGAACTTCACCAGTACTGGAGCGACTTCGAGCGGGAGACCGACTTGTCCTTCTACGGCCGGCGGCTCTACGAACTGATGTCCGCGTACTGGCCGACCGCCGACAAGTCCCCGGACGCCACGCCCCTGATCGTCGACTTCGCTCACATCTGGCGGGACATGCCCAAGGTCGTGTTCTCGCGCACCTTGGAGTCCGTCGACTGGAACTCCCGCCTGGAACGTGGTGACCCGGTCGAGGTGGTAACGAAGCTGAAAGCCGAAACTGACGGCAGGCTGGAGGTGGCCGGCGCGACGCTGGCCGCACCGATCGTGCGGGCCGGACTGGTGGACGAATACCGGATCGTGGTCGCGCCCACCGCTGTGGGTGGCGGCACCGCGTTCTTCCCGGCATTGCCGTCATGGATCTCGCTGCGACTGCTGGAGAACCGCACTTTCCCGGGCGGCACGGTCCTGCTGCGCTACGAGGCGAAACAAGAGTGATCGGAGGCGCAACTCAACCGCCGTAAAGCCCGCAGGAAAAAACTTGCGACTTGCGGTTGACTGTCATTCGATCGCGGCGACCGCCCGCGACAGGCCACTGCGAGGGGACGACTGTGCCTACCGGGTGCTAACCCATGGTCACGATCGCGCCGCCCGCGACGCAAATCACCACCACGAGGGCCACCAAGATCACCGTGATCGCCGCGCGGACAATCTCTTCCTCCGTGAGTCGCCAGCGCGGCTTGAATTCGACGAGATCGCTGTAGGCATTCGAGTTGAGTCTTGCGACCGCCGAACTGAGATCGTCATCTCCCTGGGCCGCGTATTTCTCGACCGGGTCGTGCGCGACGATTGCGGTGGTCATATCAGCCCCCCAGGCTTGCGGACGCCGACAGGCGTGGTGTGGGTCGAAGGCATCGGCCTTCTCTCGTATATCCAAGATACGAGTGTGAAAATCACGATCGCGGTAACGATCCCTAACGGTCACAGCACAGATTCGTTGCGTGCCAACCACGCTCGCCAGCACCTGGACTGGGTCACCTTGGAGACAGCGGGAGACCGAAGTCCGCTCGAAACCGCGGCAGCCACTTGGGGCATGAGAGGTGCGGTCTCCGGCGACTAAAGCGCCTTGGCAGCTTCGGTCTCGCCGCTCAACGCCGACGCGCGACCGTGCCGCGTACCGGTCCGATGACTCAATTGCCTTGATCGACAGGCGTTGTGGAGACGGTGATATTGCCGCCCTTGCGTTTCGCATCGAGCATCGCTTGGTCGGCTCGACTAAGGACGGCGTCGAGGAGGGCCACCGGGTCGGCCTCTGGTGCGGTGAAGAAGCCGAGTTCGACATGAGTGACGCCGATGCTGGCGGTGACTTGTGCGTGGTCGGCCGGTTCGGCGACCGCACACCTGACTCGTTCAGCGGTTTGTTCTATGTGGCCGGGATCGCTGACCTCGATGACGACGAATTCTTCTCCCCCGACGCGGGCCACTAATGCGCTGCCGCGCACAGCGGATTCGATCTGCCGAGCAGTCCGGATCAAGACGTCATCGCCGATCGGATGGCCAAAGGTGTCGTTGATGCTTTTGAAGCGGTCGAGGTCGGCGATCATCACGGCCAGGTGCCTGCCCGAGGGATGATGGTCGCTCAACAACTCGGCGAAGTGAAGGTGCAGTCCCCGCCTGTTGAGTAGACCGGTCAGCGGATCGGTGACCGACTCGTTCGCGTCATTGCGCAGCGTCCGGATCCCGAACTGGATTCCCACCGGTGCGGCAAGGACTGGTGTCGTCACGGCGAGGATGCTGGCGCCGAAGACCAAACCGTCAAAGTTTGCCTCCGCAGCCGCCCGCACGGCAAACACCGCCGTCGACGCGAAGATCCACAGGGTGTGCAGCGCAAGGAATCTCGGTCCGTCGAAGAACAGCAGATAGACCGAGAGTTGCGTAAATGCGTTGAACCCGTACAGGCCCGCGAGCCACGTCGGTTCGTACAACGCCAGCGTGGCGATGCCGATGTCGCAGGAGATGACGAACGCGCGCGACACCGGCAACGTCGGCCATGGTCGAAAACACCACCGGATCACCCAGAACATCACCAGGACCGCGAACGATGCCACGACGACCCGAGATACGAAACGATCTGGGCCGGCCCAGGGCAGAAGAATCGCCAGGGCAGTCACGACCGTCAGCCCGTTACCCAGCCCGATCATTACCCGGATGGCCTCTGCCATCGACCGTTTGGCGAAGTACTGCACCTGCGCGGCGTAGTCGACCGGCGAATTCCACCATTCACCGACAAGACCGCGAAACACCGCGAAACTTCTGGACTCGGCCAGCGAAGCCATCTGTAGAGACGCCTCCTCGACCGCCCTGAGAATATTGCCGCAATTCAACGCAATACTGCACGAAGATCAGCGAACGATATTACAGGTGAGGCCCGCCAGCTATACCGGAGTATGAGCGCCCGGTTGAGGCGCTCCAAGGTGAATGCCTTGGCCGTATTCGATACCGAGACGAATCAGCGTCTGGAGCTGGCTGGGTGTCTCCACAGCTTCGGCCACCAATTTGGCGTGCAGCTCGGCGGCCAGCGAATTCAGTGCGGTCGCCAACGCACGTTTGACGGGATCGCCGTCGATGCCGACGATCAACTCGCCGTCGATCTTGATGATGTCTGGATGTAACCGCAGCAATTGGGTGAAGCTGGCATATCCGGCGCCGGCATCGTCGACTGCCACACGTATCCCCCGATCGCGCAGATGCCTCAGACTCGGGCCGAGGTCGTCGGGAAACGGTTCATGCTCAGTGATTTCCACGACCAACGCCCGGTTTTGGGCGGTGAGCAGGTCTTGAATCGCCGGCTCGAGCGCAGCGCTTGGGCTCAGGTTGGCGGCGACTGGACGATCACTCGGGATGCCGCGAGCAGCGCTGAGGATGGTGCACAACGCGGCCCGTTCTAATTCGATGCCTCGGCCTACGCGCCGGGCAGCGCTAAACCATTCCGTTGGGGTCATCTCCGACGATGCAGGAAACCTAATCAACCCCTCGTACGCGATCGTCGTGCCGCTTTTCAGATGGACGATCGGTTGAAAGACCGCGCTGAGAGCGTTCGGGTGTGCCAGCAGTGCGTCCACTTGATCTTGCAGCGCCTCGGTGTCCACTGCATCCGGCAACATCACCGAGGCGATGAATCGCTCTGTGAGGGCGCGTTGCCCGCGCTCGTCGCTGTCGCTCATCACCTGGGTCAGCAGCGTCGACAGTTGTGACTGGGCGCCGATCGCCGCGGAAACGAACTCGCTGATGGCGAGCATCGCGTCGACATCTGTGTCGGTGAACGCGGCGGGGGCGGTCGCCGCCAGGAGCAGTGAACCGATGGCGTCGTCGTTGTACATCAGGGGAATCGCCGCCCACGACCGGGTGCCCCACTGTTTATTCATCGCACGAACACGTGCCGATAGGCGTCGGTCGCTAACGGCGTCGTCTATCAGCTTCGGGTGTTTCTCCCGCGCCGCGAGCCCCTGAATGCTGGTCTGCTTGGGCACGACGAAACCCGGCGTAGTCGCGAGTACGCCATGTCCAGAAACGGTCACATACGCGTTATCGGAGGCGCGAAGTAGCGTGACGGCCGCTCCATCGGCCTTCGCCATAAACGCACAAGCCTGCTCAGCAATGCGTCCCATCAAAGACACCGGATCCATCGACGCGGCCAGTGCCTGCGCCAGGCTCTCCGACATGTCACCCCCGTTCGCAGCGGCGTGTGCGGGTCGCGCCGTTTACGATAACGACCGTCCACCCGACGCGTGCGATATTCGCAGTCGGACCCAAGACTTGAAAGAACGGGGTGCTGCTGATGCGCCCCGTTCCGCCACGACGTCTCCGCGGAAAAGATTCGCGGATGGCAATGCCGTTTATGGCAATTGGTGGCCGATGCGAACGATTCACGCCGCGACCGGCTCAGAAATGTCGAGCAATCGCAACCCCATTGACAATTAATGGACAAGGAATGCGGCGCGATCGATGCGGCACACTGGACACATGACGCTCCTCGGCGCCGACCCTGTCCTCGCTGTGCGTGATCTCGGCCGTGCGGCGGAGTGGTTCACCCGAATATTGAATTGCACGGTGACCGAGCCTGACCCCGGTAATTGGGCATTCTGCTCGGCCGGGTCGGTGACGTTCAGGCTCGGCCGGTGTCCGGAGGCCATGCCGGCGTCGGACCTCGGTGACCACAACTACATCGCGTATTTGACCGTCGTCGGCCTCGATGAGTACTACAGGCGCGCGATCGCCGAAGGCGCCGACATCCTGAAGCCCCCGACGACCGAGCCGTGGGGCCGGCGCGAGATGGGCCTGCGCTCGCCTGAAGGACACCGATTTATGCTCTCCGAACGACGGTAGATCCCGCGCGAACGCCAACCACCTCGGTGAGCCCGTCCCTGCTAAGGCACGAAGGTGAGCGTGTAGTCGTCGTTGTCGTTGATGTCGAGTTCGCGCATACCGATCTCGAATGAGTTGCTGTTTGCGGTATTCGAGCACCAGTCGAACGCGATGTACGGAACGATCTCGTCGTACGGGCCGGCCCAGTACGCGCCGTCGGCGGCTTGGGCGTAGAAGTACCAATACCTATTCACGTCTTCGAGATCGTCGCCGTAAACAATCGCCGAGCCCCCGGGATCGATCTTCCACCAGCCCGCCTTCTCCCAATCTCCTCCATCGGGACAGCCGGGGTGGTACCACTCGATCATCGTCCAGATGGTCGACGGATAGCCGCTTTTGAACCGAAGGCTCATCGCGAACCCCCTGCCCGTGGCGCACGGCGAGCCGCGCCGGCCGTGTCATCGGAATCGGATCGCGGCGCCTCGACGTGGCCGGGCGGATGCTCGCTCGCACCCGGCTTGTGGCGCGCGGCGACCACCGCCAGATCGGCCGTTGCTGCGTTGGCCAGCAGACCTTTATCTGTGTCGGTCGTCTGATCAGAGCTTGCGGGTAATGTCATCGCATGTGCCTTTCCCCTGACAGCCGACCCACCCGCGGGCTGGCCTGATTGGATCGTGTCACCGTCGACGGGGCGGCCGCATGCGTAGCGCGCTACCTGCTTTTCGCCCCGGCACCTGCCGCAAAGCCACTCACGCGAAACTGTCAGGCGCAGAGCACATAGCGCGTGCCAGTTGTCCCGGCCGCCGCGGAATCATCGAGGAACACGGACCGCGAGGTAGTACTCGGGGCGCCGCTTCTTGTCGACCGTATAGCCGATGGCCTCCGCAGTGCCCTGTGAGTCGTAGGCCAACCATCGCTCCGTACGCTGACGCTCGAATTCGGTCCACGACGCCACGGTGAACCGTTCGATGAACGTGTCCGGTTCTCCCACACGCTGATACAGCTGCCAACTGTGGCCGCCCGTGCGCAGCCGCGACCGCCTGACCGCGCCCATCGCCGTCACAAAATCGTTGAGATTCTCGGCCGGTACTTCGTAACGGACACTTACTAGCACCGGCCCATCGTTGGCAGAGGGCTCTGTCATCAGCGTCGGCACCGGCAAGGTCGAGGAAACGTCGAAGACGTTCACCTTGCCGGTCGCGGGGCGCAATGGAAACGGCCAGACGCTGAGTGCGACCGCCCCCAACAAGATGGCAGAGGCGATCATCGCGACATCGAGTCCCGCACGTGTGGCGACGAGCCCCCAGGCATACGAGCCGATCGCTTGCGAACCCGTGAAGACCAGAAGATAGATCGACAGCGCGCGGGCTCGAACCCATCGCGGCAAGGACAACTGTGCCGCGGCGTTCAACGTCGTGAGGGTGATCAGCCACGCCGTCCCTGACAATATGAGAAACGGCGTCGCCACGACGAAGGGCAGCCACACCGCGGCCAGCGGTGCAAAACCGTAGACGACGGCGCACGCCGCCAACAACACGTTGTCCGAGAAGCGCCGGCGCAGCGGCGCGGCTACCGCGACGGCCAGGACTGCACCAAGCCCGATGGCGCCCAACGCGACACCGTAACCGCTGGACCCCGTCTCCCACCGCTGTGCGGCCACCACCGGCAACAGCGCCGTCAGGGCCGACGCGGGAAACAGGAAGAGCGCTGCGCGTAGCAGAATCCTGCGGAATATCGGCCCATGGCGGACGTATCGGAGTCCGCTGACGACGGCTTGACTGAAACGTTCACGCTCCAAAGGCGTTAGCTGCCGGGACCGCTGCCACGTCATCAGCGCGACGATGATGCCCGCGAACGACACCGCATTCAAACCAAACGCCGCGGCGGGTCCGACGAGAGCAACAACGACCCCGCCGAGCGCAGGCCCGAGCGCACGGCCGACGTTGACCGAAACGCTGGCGAGTGTCGCGGCAGCAGATATCTGCTGACGCGCCACGACCTCGGGTTGGATCGCTTGCCAGGCCGGAGCAGTGAGCGCGGAGGCACAACCGATGGCCACGGTGAACGCCAATAGCATTGTCGGGCTGAGCCGTCCGAGGTAAGTCACCGCGGCCAGCGCCAGCGCTACCAGCACTGCATAGGACTGCAGGACGATGAGGAGGCGGCGCTGGTCGAAAAGGTCGGCGAGCGCTCCCGCGAACAACCCCAATAACAGGGTCGGCCCAAGACTTGCCGTCTGAACCAGTGCCACGACGACGTCGCTGCTGTGCGATTCCACCAAGAACCACTGGGCCGCCACGATCTGCATCCAGGTGCCGATGTTGGAGGCGAATTGGGCAATGAACAAAGCGCGAAATACGCGACTCCCCAACGGCGCCCAGGTAGACGGATGCGCTCCGTTGTCGCGTTCTTGCTGAATCACCTTGGAAGAATTGTCGGCGACCTGGACACCCCCCTCCGGTCCGGGTCACATGACGCCGCAGCACCGCGAGTTTTGCACACGTGCTGAACCGCCAAAGCGGAAACGTCGATTTCCGAAAGCGCGACGCCCCCTTGAAATCGGTGATTTGTCCGCGGACGGCGCGCGATCCGGCGTCGACGCATCACAGGTCGAGTAGGTGACTACGCTATCGCCGCCTTGGACGGGAGCCCGAGCATTCGGAGACAGCAACTGCAAAGCACCAACCAGAACCAAGAGGCCATCATGAGCACGATCAAGAACCACAAAGAACCCATCACCGCCGCACTGGGTGCGGCTATTGCCACCTTGGCGGTACCGGCAATGCTGTTTGTGAGTGCGGGAACTGCGCATGCAGGCGGCGCTATCTGGAACAACGCCGACTACTTGGGTACAACGGTGTTTGTCGCGTCCGACGGCCAGACTTTCGGCCACTGCACCTACAACGCGTTTCCCATAGTCGGCCCCGGTATTCCACCCGGACCTCGCAACTTCATTCTGGAACCCAACGGAACGGCGCAGCTGTGGTTCCCGGGTGTCAAGTTGAACACGACATGGAATGTCAATGTGCACTGTGACAACGGCCCGGATATCACAACCGATACCGTCTACTAGGCGAGGCTGGGGCCGCACACGGTAAGAGAATGCGCCGGATCGACTATGCGGCTTTACCGGTAGATCCTGCTTTCGGCCGTGCTCACGCGCTCCGCACTATCACGCGATCGTGGGTCTGACGCACACTTGTGCAATGGAGGATTGGCATCTCAGCACGCTCCCGCTGACCGCAGCGCCGCTGTCCTTGCGCTAGTCCCCGGCGCAGGCGTCAGAATGGGTGGCGTGAACATGGCAACTGAGCCGCAGCCGCGCCGCAAGCTGAACGGCCTCTCGGACATACGTGCGTTTTTCCACACCAACAAGACGCCGCTCTTCTTCATCTCCCCCACCCCCTTCAACCTGTTGGGCGTGGACCGTTGGATACGAAACTTCTTCTACCTGACCTACTTTGACTCGTTCGAGGGCACGCACTCGCGCGTGTTCGTGCCGCGCCGGCGCGACCGTCGTGATTTCGACTCCATGGACGAGGTGTGCAGCCATCTGCTGTCCGATCCCGAGACGCTCGAGTTCATCGCGGGTAAAGGCCCCGGAGGCAAGTGCTGCTTTGTGATGATGAACGAGGAGATCCAGGCCCTCGCGCGGTCGGCGGGCCTCGAGATCATGCATCCGCCGATCGAACTGCGCAATCGCCTGGGCTCCAAGATCGTCATGACGCGCCTGGCCGACGAGGCGGGCGTACCGAGCGTGCCCAACACAATCGGACGGGCCGGCTCGTACGACGAATTGGTGGCGCTCGCACAAGACGCCGGCTTGGGAGACGACCTCGTCATCTCGATCGCCTATGGCAACGCCGGCAGCGGGACGTTCTTTGTGCACGGTCAGCGCGACTGGGACGAGCACGCCGGTAACCTGGTCGGGCAGGAACTCAAGGTCATGAAGCGCATCCGCAACGTCGAGGTGTGCCTCGAGGGTGCAGTCACCCGCCACGGCACCGTGGTCGGCCCCGCGATGACGAGCCTCGTCGGTTACTCCGAGCTCACGCCGAGCCGGGGCAGCTGGTGTGGCAATGACATCTGGCACGAGGTGCTGCCGCCCGCCCAGACGCACGCCGCCCGAGAAATGGTGACAAAGCTGGGCGACGTCATGCGCCGCGAGGGCTACCTCGGCTACTTCGAGGTGGACCTTTTGCATGACCTCGACTCCGACGAGCTCTACCTCGGCGAAGTGAACCCCCGCCTGAGCGGCGCCAGTCCGATGACGAACCTGACCACCGAGGCCTACGCCGACATGCCGCTCTTCCTCTTTCACCTGCTCGAGTACATGGACGTCGAGTACGAGCTCGACATCGACGAGATCAACTCGCGCTGGGAGCGCGGCTATGGCGAGGACGAGGTCTGGGGCCAGGTGATACTCACCGAGACCTCCCCGGATATCGAGATTTTCACCGCGACGCCGCGCACCGGGGTCTGGCGCATCGACGACGAGGGCCGGGTCTCCTTTTCGCGGACCGCCAACGACTGGGCCACGCTGCTCGACGGCTCCGAGGCGTTTTACATGCGGGTCGCGGCGCCCGGTGACTTACGTTCCGAGGGCGCCCAACTGGGCGTGCTGGTCACTCGCTCACACCTGCAGACGGACGACTACCAGCTCAGCGAGCGCTGCCAGCGTTGGGTCAAAGGGATGAAGGCAAAGTTCATCTCGACGCCCCTGACTCCGGCCGCGCCGATCGTCTCGCGGCTCGTCGCACGCGCGTGAGCCGCCCGGCGGGCATCTCACTGGACAACTGGCTGGCGCCGCCCTACTCGCATTGGTCGTTTCAACACGTCGAAGACTTCGTGCCGACCGCGCGAATCTCGCATGGGACCGGGCCGGTCGCCACGATCGCGGCGTCCCCCGCTCCCCTGGCCGAGATCGCGGTGACCAACACCAACGGGACGCCCACCACCGTCGGCGCGGTGATGGCCGCCACGGCCACCGACGGCTGGGCCGTCGCCTACCGCGGGTCGCTGATTGCCGAGGAGTATCTGGACGGCATGGGGGCCGAGACCCGGCACCTGCTGTTTTCGGTGAGCAAGTCGCTGGTCGCAGCCGTCGTCGGCGCGCTGCATGGCGCCGGTGCGATCGACCTTGATTCTCCGGTGACGAAATTCGTTCCCGCCCTGGCGAATTGCGGCTACGCCGGCGCGACGGTGCGCAACCTGCTGGACATGAGGTCGGGCATCGCCTTTTCCGAAAACTACGACGATCCGGCCGCGGAGATTCACCTGCTCGACCAGTCGATGGGTTGGGCGCCCAGGACTCGGCCGGACGCACCCGCCACGCTGCAGGAGTTCCTGCTGACCTTGCGTAAGAAGTCAGCTCACGGCGGTCCGTTCGAATATCGCTCGTGCGAAACCGACGTCCTCGGCTGGATCTGCGAGGTCGCCGGCGCCCAGCGGATGCCGGACCTGATGTCCGAACTGCTGTGGAGCCGCATCGGCGCCCAACACGACGCCACCATCGCCGTCGACGCGGCCGGCACGGGATTCTTCGACGGCGGCGTCAGCGCCTGCCTCACCGACATGATCCGGTTCGGGTCGCTACTCCTGCACGACGGCGCCTCGTTGACCGGCGATCAAGTGGTGCCGGCGGCGTGGATCGCCGACACCCTCGACGGCGGCCCCGACTCGCGCGAGGCTTTCGCCGCCAGCCCCGACGACACCGAGCTGCCCGGCGGCATGTACCGCAACCAAGTGTGGTTGCCCTACCCCGACAGCAACGTCGCGCTGTGCCTGGGCATGTGCGGTCAAATGATCTACGTCAACCGCGCTGCACAGATAGTTGCCGCCAAGCTGTCCACCCAGCCTCACTCGCACGAGCCGCACATGCTGGACACGTTGCGTGCATTCGACGCGGTGTCAGGCGAATTGGCCGAGTCCCCCACCGCGGCTATCTCTGACGAATAAAAGTGACCCGCTCCGGCCTCCGCCGCTTGACGACCTGGCTTTCCTGGCGTTGGCGCTCCCACCACGCCCGCAGGGTCTGAACATCGATCGGCGCGGTCGGGTCGTCAAAAGGCGATGGTGCGGTGTACATGGCGCCTTCGTTCTGCATATTGTAGACGGAAACGTTCACTATTTACTGTGAGCATACTATGCGCCGAAGTCGCCAGTGACGGTCGGTACATCGCGCTCCAGTCGCCGGAGGGGCACACTCAAAAGTATGGACGGCGTTCTGATTTTCGATGGGAACTGCGGGGCGTGCACGCGTGCTCGCAACGGCCTCCTCCGGCTCGACAGGACCGGGCGGCTGCGAACCGAGCCCATGCAGAAGCCAGGAGTGTCCGAGCGGCTGGGAGTTGCATCCGAGCGCTTGTCGGAAACTAGCTGGTGGCTGGATTCGTCTGGCACGGTGTTCGCCGGCGCGGAGGCGATGAATGCGGCGCTGTCGGCGGCGCTGGGAACGCAGTTGCCGCTGCGCATCTACCGCGTGCCGGGAATCCGTTCGGTGCAAGAGGCGGTCTACCGCTGGGTGGCCGCGCACCGGTATCGATTCCGCGGAGTCATGCCGTTGTGCGAATCTCAACCCGAGGAGTGCCTTGCTCCTCGAGCATCCTGATTGAAGAAACCAACGGTGGGCCTCCGATCGGGAACGCGATAAGCGACTGTAGCGTGACGGCCGTGAGGTCCTCCTCCGTCACGCTCGCGGCTTGCGTCGCAGCGCTCGTCCTCCCGTTCGCCGCACCCGGCCTGGCAACCGCGGTCGGCTCGTGCCCGACCGCAGCACCGCCGAACGGTGGCACGCCCGAGTGGACGCTGACCGGGACCACCGGCAGCGTCGCGGTCACTGGATCCACCGATACGACGGCTCCGCGGGTGAACGTGACGACGCCGTTCAGTGTGACCCAGACCCAGGTGCAGACGCTGCGCGCCGGCGATGGACCGGTGGTTCCGGGCACGGCCAAAGTTTCCGTCTGCTACATGGGCGTCAACGGACGTGACGGATCCGTGTTCGACAGCAGCTACGAACGGGGCGCGCCCGTCGACTTTCCACTTGGCGGAGTCGTACCGGGCTTCCAAAAGGCCATTTCCGGACAAAAGGTGGGATCCACCGTCGCGGTGGCAATGACCTCCGCGGATGGGTACCCGAACGGTCAGCCCAGCGCGGGAATCCGGCCGGGCGACACACTCGTCTTCGCAATCAAGATCCTCAGCGCCTCGAGCTGAGCGCCGATTTTCCAGCGCCGGAATCATTTTCAACAACTACACCAGCGCGTGCTAACCTGGTCGCTTGGATGTTTTTGGTACATCCATATTTGAATGAGAGAAGTAAGTAAATGGCACAGGGAACTGTGAAATGGTTCAACGGGGACAAGGGCTTCGGCTTCATCACCCCCGACGAAGGTGACAAGGACCTCTTCGTCCACTACTCGGAGATCCAGGGCAGCGGCTACCGCACCCTCGATGAGAACCAGCGGGTTCAGTTCGAGGTTGGGCAAGGAGCGAAAGGTCCTCAGGCAGTAGGAGTCACAGCCGTCTAGGGGAACTCACAAACCTGACAGTGGGCTGGTGCGGTAATCCGCACCAGCCCACTGTAGTTTTCGAGGCTTTACTCAATGCTCAACGTCTGACACGAAAACGCTTGACCCGTGACGTCGTCCCCGCTACCAATTCGACTCGGCTTCTTGGTAATTGAAGGTGCGCCGCTAGCAGGCGGATGACCGCTTCGTTGGCCTTACCATCCACCGCTGCCTCCCGGACGTAGATCGTCAGCTCACCGTCGGGGCCGACCTCGACGAGGGGCCCCTTGCGGCTGCCGGGCTTGACCTTGACGACGACGGAGTCGTTCATGCCGCGTAAGGCTACCGGCGCGGACTCGTGTTTTGACTCACGGAGGACGTTCACGCGGTTGTCGGTGGCTGCTGCTATTCCTTAAGCAGCAACAGATTGGAGTCGGGATGGACAGCGCAGCTCTGGCCCAGCGCGGCGAACGGTTCCGCCGGCTACACGACGGCGACGAGATGCTGGTGCTGCCCAACCCCTGGGACATTGGCACCGCACGGTTGTTCGCCAACCTCGGATTTCAGGGGCTGGCGACTACCAGTGCGGGACTGGCGTTTTCGTTGGGTCGGCGCGATGGCGATGGCGCGGTCAGCAGGAGTGAAACCCTTGAGCATGTGCGCACCATCGTCGACGCGACATCGTTGCCGGTGACCGCGGATTTGGAGAACGGCTTCGGAGCGTCGCCCGAGACCGTGGCAGAGACGGTGCGCCTCGCGGGCCAGGTCGGCCTGGCGGGAGCCTCGATCGAAGACGCAACGTACCGGCCTGAGGACCCGATCTTCAACCGCGAACTGGCGATCGAACGAATCCAGGCCGCCGTGGAGGCCGCGCGGTCGCTGCCGTACCCCTTTACCCTGACGGCTCGCTGCGAGAACTTCATCCGCGGCCGGCCCGACCTCGAAGACACGCTGTCACGGCTTGAGGCCTTCGAAGCCGCCGGCGCCGACGTGCTTTACGCGCCCGGCATTCCCGACGAGGCGGCCCTTCGCCTCGCGTGCAGCAGCGTTTCGAAGCCGCTCAATTACGTTGCCGGGATCGGGCCGGCCCGCTTCACCGTCGCCGAGCTCAAGGAATTCGGAGTGCGCAGGGTGACTATCGGCACCTCCTTTTGCCGCGCCGCGCTGACCGCCGTTGTCCGTGCCGCGCGTGAGGTGCTCGACAGCGGGTCGTTCAACTATCTCGATGGCGTGTACAGCGTGGCCGAGTTCAACGCTCTCATCGATCCCCACGTGGGCGACCACTGACGTCGCCGGCCCAGTCGATTTCGTCAATCCCTGGTAGGGCCGCTACAGATCGAGCACGATTCGCAGAGCGGCGTCGACGCGTCGCGACTCTTCGAGGCTGAGATAACCCACGCTGTTGCCGAGGCGGCCGGGATCGACCGCCGCGGTTTGTTCGGCGAGCACCCGTGTGACTTGGCCCTCGATCTCGACTTCGGGCCGAAAGCTTGCGGCCCGAGCGGATGTGGAGGTGGGTGCTACTAGCCATGTCGACAACGGCAGTTGGTCGGATTGAACCGCCGACCCGAAGGGCGGGATTAGCCGGGCGGCGGCACCAGCGGCGGACGGCACGCGTTGGCGGTCGGATCCCACCACCAACCGTTGTCGCATGCCAGCGGCTGCGGACCGACACCGAGCGGCCGGCACACATTGGCCGTCGGATCCCACCACTGGCCGGCATCGCACGCTAGGGGTTGCGGCCCGACGCCCAGCGGCCGGCACGTGTCGGCCGTCGGGTCCCACCACTGTCCTGCGTCGCATTGCAGCGGGATCGGCGCCCCGAGCGGTCGACAGACGTTGGCCTTCGCGTCCCACCACTCGCCGTTCGCGCAGTCGGCCCGACTCACCGCCGGCATCGCGATGGTCACGGCCGCCATCGATCCCAAAGCCACGCTCGCGGCGGACACCGCACGGGTAATCCACGTCTTCATTTCGAGCCTCCCCCAGTCGACATATGCATCAATCGAACCGAGCCGAGACATCGAGGTCAAGGCCGCAGCCGGCACCGCTCGGGCGCGGCTACCGTGAATCCTGTGACCTTTGCTACCGAACGCTCGGATGACGAGGCCGACATTCGACAGCGAACTGACCAGCTTGCGGCCGCGATTCGCGCCGCGGACCTTGAAGTCGTGATGTCGATCTATGCGCCGGACGTCGTGTCGTTCGACATCGAACCGCCCCTACGACACGTTGGGACGGAGGCAAAGCGGCGAAACTGGGAACGCGTCTTCGCGGCATACGAGCACCCGCTCGGTTACGAGATTCGCGACCTCACCATCACTGTGAGCGACGACGTGGCATTTGCTTACAGCCTGAATCGGCTCAGCGGCACGTTGAAGAGCGGACCGACGACCGCCGGCTTCTGGGTCCGCGCGACGACGTGCTTCCGGAAGCTCGATGGCCGCTGGTTCATCGCCCACGACCACGTGTCGGCTCCTCTGGATGTGCCGACGGGCGCCGGGCTACTCAACCTGGAGCCCTGAGGAGGACATTGGCAGTAGTTGGCAGTTCATCGGGTGGACCTGGCAGCGGCCCTGAGGTGCGATGACAGACAAGGGTCGGGACGGAAGGCTCAGGGAGGAACAACCGACATGCCGCAGCTCGCACTTCGCCAGGCCACCATCGAATACCAGGAATTCGGACCGCAGGATTCACCGCACCCGCCGGTGCTGTTCGTCCACGGCATCCTGGTCGACGGGCAACTGTGGCGCGACGTCGCCGACGGCCTGGCGCGTCGGGGGTTCCGCTGCATCGTGCCGACGTGGCCGCTGGGCTCGCACACCATCCCGGTCAATGACGCCACCGCGCTGTCGCTGCCCGGGGTTGCCGAGGGGTCAACGACGCGCTCGTCGCCCTCGACCTCTCCGATGTGACGCTGGTCGGCAGCGACACCGGAGGTGGAATATGCCAACTGGTCGTCGACGCTCACCCGGACCGAATCGGCCGTCTCGTGCTCACCAACTGCGACGCCTTCGACAAGTGCCCGCCCTTCCCCTTCGACGTCGCGTTCGCGGCGCTACGGGGCCCCGCCTCGATCAAGGCGCTGGCCCAACCCCTGCGGTTCCGCGCGGTGCGACAGTCGCTGTTAGGGTTCGGCCTGCTCGTCAGCAAGGCCGATCCGGACCTCACCTCGGCCTGTCTGCAGCCCTGCCTGAAGGACTCGCGCATCCGCCGCGACATGGCTGCGTTGGCGCGTAGCGTGGCGCGCTTCGATCTGACCGATGTTGCCACCCGCCTGCCCCGATTCACCAAGCCCGTCACGCTGGTGTGGGGCCAGCGGGACCGCTGCTTCACCCCCGGCCTGGGCCGGCGCCTGGCCGGGTTGTTCAGCAACGCGAAGCTGATCGAGGTGCCCGACGCGAAAACGTTTGTCGCCCTTGATCAGCCGGATGCGGTGATCGACGCGATAGCGACGATCACCGCGGTGAGCGCGTAGCACTCCGGCGTCTGCCGGACTTCCGTGGGTAAATCACGCGATCGGCAGCGATGAGTTCCGGGCGCGCCACCAGTCATACCGAAGAGAACGGAGTAATCGACAGCGCGAACGAAAGAGGTCTGGTCCGATGCCCTCCAACAACACGGCACTACCACCAATCGTCGACCAGCAGACCTGGCGCGCCGCGCTCGACGCCCTGCGCAAGCGCGAGAAGGCCGCCACCCGGGAGCTCGACGCGATCGCCGCCCAGCGGCGCCGGCTGCCGATGGTCGAATTGCCCGACTACACCCTGATCGGGGCCGACGGGCCCGTCCGCCTGGTGGATGTGTTCGGCGGCCGATCGCAGCTCATCGTCTATCACCACATGTGGTCCGACGGCGCGGAGTGGCAGTGCGGCGGGTGCACGGGCTTCACGTCACAGTTCACCCGGTTGGAGTTCCTCGACAATTACGACGCCCGCTTCGTCATCGTCACCAACGGACCGATCGACGAGGCGCTCGCCTACAAGCGCAAGGTCGGTAACCGGATGGAGTGGTATTCGTCGTCGGAGAGCTCGTTCGGCGCCGACATGGACGCCCCGCCCGGCGGGGGCTTCGGGGTCAATGTGTTCCTGCGCGACGGCGACACCGTCTACCGGACCTGGCATACGAACGGGCGGGGCACCGAGCAGCTCAGCCACTCGTTCGGGCTGATCGACATCTTGCCGTGGGGCCGCCAGGAGGAATGGCTCGATTCGCCCGCAGGGTGGCCCTCCCGGCCGACATACTCGGGTTGGCTCGACTCCCCCGATATCGCCGCGGCCTATGGACCCAAGGACAACGCATGACCACGACCACCGAACGCTACGACGTCACCCGCACCATCGCCGCGAGGCCTGACGAGATTTTCACCGTCCTCGCCGACCCCGCCCGCCACTGCAACACCGAGCCCACCGACTGGGTCCGCGACGCGGTGGGCACCGGACCGATCACCGGCACGGGACAGATGTTCGCGATGAACATGTTCCTCACCCAGGCCGGCGGTCACTACGTCGTCTACAACCTGGTGAACGTGTTCGACAAGGACCGCGCGATCGGGTGGATTCCGGGCCAGCTCGACGAGGCGGGCAACCATAATCCCGGAGGCTGGTTCTGGCGCTACGACCTCGCACCGAACGGGGACGGCACCGATGTCACCCTCACCTACGACTGGAGCGGTACGCCACAGGACTTCCGCGAGCGCGTCGGCGAGATGCCGATCTTCGGCGAGGACTACCTCGCCGCGTCGCTGGCGACCCTGGAAAAATCCGTCGCGAATTGACAATCGTCGTACAGCCCGCGGGTACGTCAAAGCGGCGTCGAAGAAACCCATTTTCCGGTACGGGCACCGAATGAAGTCGACGGGATCGAATTCCGCGGTTTTCGGTTAGACCAGGTGTTTTGGGCGCGCATTTGCGCGAGAACGGCACTCCCGAATTGGTCTCCCCAATTCGCGCCATCCGGTTTACTTTGGTAGAAATCCAAGCCAGGTTTCAGCGACGTCGGTCGGTGAATGCGCAAGTTGGGAAGGCTCGCAATGAGTTGGTTGGCGGCGTCGTGGAGACGGCCTGACCACTTCGACTGGCTGACCGGTTACCTGCAGGCTCACGGCTTGAGCACCCCCACCCGCCGCATCATGGCGGGGGTTTCGGCATCGCTGGCCTTGTGGCCGGCAAACGTCCTGTGGGGAGTGCCCCCGTACTTGCCGGGCCTTTCGCTGGCGGTGTCGGTGTTGGCCGGATTGATCGGGCTGGTCATGGCGGCGCTTTGGTTGACGCGCTGGCCCACACGCCGGCAATCGATATTTTTCGCGATGATGGGCAGCGCCAGCATCGTGATCGGCTGCGTGACGCAGACCCAGCCGATGGTCGCGCTGATGGCATGCTCGGCCTTGGCAGTGTCGGGCGGATACCTCGCGTTTTTCCACACCGCCCGATATATGGTCGTGAATTTCTTGCTGGCCGGCGCGGCTGGCGGTGTCGAGGTGGCTCGCCTGGTCATGGCTGGCGAGACGACGCTGGCCCTCACTGGCTACTTTCTGGTGCTCGAACTCAACGTGGTCGTGCCCTTCGCTATCCATATCGTCGTCCGGGCGCTGGGCGTAGATCTGTTGCGCGCCGACCGGGACCCGCTCACCGGTCTGCTGAATCGGCGCGCCTGCGATCGCGCCATTATCGGCCGGATGCTTGCCGGCCACGACCACATGTTCCTGGCAGTGGCGATGGTCGACCTCGACCACTTCAAAGCGGTCAACGACAGCAGAGGACACGCCGCGGGCGACGAGGCGCTCGTCGCGGCGGCCCGCGCGATAACCGCCGCGTGCCAAGAGAGCGCGGTCGTCGGCCGTGTCGGTGGAGAAGAGTTTTTGGTCGCGGACGTCGTCGCGACACAACGCCCGCAGGGATGGGGCCATAAGTTCTGCAATGCGGTCGCGGCGATTCCTGCCTCGGTAACGGCCAGCGTCGGGACCGCCACCCTGCCGTTGCGCGACGTGGGTTGCGACGACGTGGAACAAGCGCTGCGCCAGCTGGTCGCCGATGCCGACACCGCTATGTACGAAGCCAAGAGATGCGGCGGAAACCAAGCTCGACACCACCGCTCCCCCGCGCCGGCGGCGATGTCCTGACGACAGAGTCCCACCGCCGCGAGAACACTAGATCCCGCGCCAAACGGCGCGCGCTGCCTTAGCCTGTCTAAGACACTTGTGCATGCGACGACGGGCGCGGCCGGGCGTGGGGATTCGATATGGCGGAGCAGGTCGTCGGACGGCGAGCTGAAGAACGAGTCGTTACAGAATTTCTCGATTGTGTGCCGCGTGGGGCCGTTGCTCTGGTCATCGAGGGTGACCCGGGTATCGGAAAGACCACGCTGTGGTTTGACGCGGTAGACCTCGCTGCGGCGCGTGGCTTCCGGACGTTGAGCTGTCGCGCGGCTTCGGCCGAATCTGTGCTGGCCTACACCGTATTGGCCGACCTGCTCCGCGATGTCGACGACTCGATCTGGGCGGACTTGCCGCCACCGCAACAGCAAGCCTTGGGTGCCGCTCTGCTGCGGCGCCGCATGGACGCCCACAACATCGATCCGCGGGCGGTTGCGGCGGCATTTGTGACCGTTATCGGCCGGCTCGCGACCGAAAGTCCGGTGGTGATCGCGATCGACGACCTGCAGTGGATGGATACCTCCAGCGCGAATGTGGTGTCGTATGCAGCGCGGCGGCTTCCGGCCGGCGCCGCCCTGCTGTGCACGACCCGTGCCGAGGAGGTCGCGGCGGCCCTGCAGCTGCCAAGCCCGGACGCGATGCGCCGAATCCGGCTGCAGCCGTTGACCGTCGGTGAATTACATCGCGTCTTGGTTGCCCGGCTGGGTCGGTCGCCAGCTCGCCCTACGTTGTTGCGTATTCATCAGATCTCGGGCGGGAACCCCTTTTTCGCGTTGGAATTGGCCCGGGAACTCGGCGCCCAAGCCCCCGCCGCCGAAGTGCGGCTGCCAAGCGGTCTCAATGATCTGGTCGATGCGAGGATCAGCCGGGTCGGCGCATCCGATGTGTTGCTTGCCATGGCCAGCCTTCCGGATCCGACGGTGCCGGTGGTGGCCCGCGCGACCGACTCGACTCCGGATCAGGTGGTGCAGTCACTTGGTGAAGCAGAGAACGAAGCGGTGGTGGCCCTCGACGGGCAGCAGCTGCGATTCACCCACCCGATTTTGGCGCACGGGGTTTACAGCGCGGCGCCGCCGCGGCGGCGCCGCGAAATGCACAGGCGCCTCGCCGAACTCGTCACCGAGCCCGAGTTACGCGCCCGCCACCTCGCCCTGGCTGACACGTCTGGACAGCCGGAGACGGTGGCCGCCCTCGACGCGGCCGCCGAGATCGCTCGCAACAGAGGGGCCCCGGCGGCCGCCGCGGAACTGCTTGAACTCGCATTCGGCCTGAGTGCTGATGCAGTGGAACGCCAAATCCTTTGTGCCCTATGTTATCTCGAAGCCAGCGATCCGACACGGGCCCGTCTCATGCTGGAGAACACGATCGAGCGATGTGGCCCCGGGCCGTTGCGCGCAAACGCATTGAGCATGCTGGGGTTGGTCAGGCTGGTCAACGACGATTTCGCCGAGGCGGCCGCGCTGCTGGAACGCGCATTGGTTGACGCGGCCGATCACGACGCGCTCCAACCAACCATCTTGGTAATGCTGTCCTATGCATTGTTCAATGGCGACCAGTTGCAGGCGGCTGTTGAGCGCGCCGAGCAAGCGGTCGCTGCGGCGACACGACTGGCCGATACACCACTGCTCGGGCAAGCATTGGGGATGCGGATCATGATGCGCTTCCTCACCGGCGCCGGCGTTGACGACGAAAGCCTGCGGCGGGCAGTGGAATTAGCGGGCGGCGACGTCAGCATCCCGATTCCGTTTCGGCCCAGCGCTCAACGTGCGTTGCTACTGGACTGGAGCGGCCGGCACGCCGAGGCGCGAAATGGACTGCTGCGACTGCGTCGCACATGCGTCGAACGCGGCGATGAGGCAGCGCTGAGCTTTATCGACTTCAACGCCGTACTCAACAGCATTTGGCGAGGTCGCCTCGACGAGGCGGCAATGATCGCCGAGGAGTCGGTCGAACGTGCAGGCCAACTCGGTGGCGACGTTCCCCTGGCTGCGGCAGTGACGAGCCGGGCCGTGGTTGCGGCCTACTCCGGGAATGAGCAACTGGCTCGAAGCGATGCCGCCGCGGGGCTCGCGGGGTTTGAGCGCGCCAACTCGTTCCGACTGCGGGAATGGGCTTTTACCGCACTGGGATTTCTCGAAGTGTCTCTGGGCAACTACCAAGCGGCCCTCGATGCGATTCGGCCGCTGCTTTCCAGGCTGGATCCGGGTACAAATGCCACCGAAATCGTCCAAGCCACGTTCGTCCCCGACGCCGTTGAGGCGATGATCGGTGTGGGCCGCTTCGACGACGCAGAGCCGCTGATCGATGCGCTCGAGCGCAACGGTCGCCGGCTTGATCGCCCATGGATGCTGGCCACCGGCGCGCGCGGTCGGGCCATGCTGCAGGCCAGGCTCGGCGATGTGAAGGCAGCCACCGCCACGGCGGAGCTCGCCATGGCCGAGCACCAACGCCTGGCAATGCCATTCGAGCGCGCCCGCACCCAGCTGTTGCTCGGTCAGCTGCAACGTCGCCAGCGGCGCGGCGATGCGATTCCGACCCTGCGCGAGGCCCTCCGGACATTCCAGCAGCTCGGTACCACGGTGTGGGCCGGGCGCGCCGAAGCGGAATTGGCGCGCGGTGGCCCGGGCAGGCGGCGCGAGCAGGGATTGACCGCGACCGAAGCGCGGGTCGCCGAGTTGGCCGCCTCGGGCATGATCAACCGCGACATTGCCGCCGCGCTGTTCGTCAGCACCAAGACGGTGGAGGTCAACCTCAGCCGCGCCTACCGCAAGCTCAACATCCGCTCGCGCGCGGAGCTCTACCAAGCGCTGCAAGTCTGGAGATCAGAATCGGATATGAGTAGGTGAACCCCTGATGTAAGCGGCCTACATCAGCTATAGCGTGGCCGGGGTGGCGAGCATCGACGCGGGAACACACTCATTTCTTGTCGAGTGGTATGGCCCCCGCGCGCCCGCGCATTGGATCGGCGAAACCGCTCAGCGCCTCAACGACCACGCCGCGGCAATGTCGGCCCGCGGTGGACTGATCCGATTGCTCATGGCGGTGGCCGTTCCCGCGGACGACTACGCGTTCGGCGTGTTTGCCGCCGATTCTGCGGAGGTTGTCGCGGAAACCTGCGCCGACGCCGGTGCTCCCCCGGAACGGATCAGCGCCGCCGTGGGCTGGTGGCAAGGGCAGGATTTTCGATCGCCGAGCGAGGCTTAGGGACTCGCCGCGCTGCGAAACTGCTCGTCAGCTTTAGCAAGACGCCCTGCGTCCCCGGGTAGGGTCAGCGCATGGCCGCTCTGCGAACCCAGGTCTGTGTAGCCGGCGGCGGTCCCGCCGGGCTCGTTCACGCTCTTCTGCTCGCACGTGCCGGCGTCCAGGTTGTCGTCTTGGAGAAACACAACGACTTCTTGCGCGACTTCCGCGGCGACACGGTGCACCCCACCACCCTTCGGATCATGGACGAGCTGGGGTTCGTGGACGAGTTCTTGCGCCTGCCCCACACCAAGATCACCCGTGTCGCCTTCGACGCCGACGGGACGCTTCGCACCTTCGGTAACTTCAGCGCGCTCAAACGGCTGGGATTCAACCAGCCGTACATCGCGCTGATGCCGCAGTGGGATTTCCTCGACTTCCTGGCCGAAAAGGCAAGCGCTTACCCGGAATTCACCTTGATCCGCAACGCCGAGGTCAAGGAGCTCATCTTCGACGGCGACCGGGTCGCCGGGGTGTGCACGCCGGAACTTGAGGTGCATGCCGAACTGGTGGTCGGCGCGGACGGACGCAAGTCCGCCGTGCGGGAGGCCGCCGGCCTGAGCCTCGCCGCCGCGCACTCGCCGATGGACGTCTTGTGGTTCCGGCTGAAATGGCGTCCCGGCGACCCCCAAGAGCTCTTCGGAATCGCCCGTAGGGGCCTGCTGATGGCCATGATCTACCGCGGGGACTACTGGCAGGTCGCCCATCTCATGCCCAAGGGAACCGACCCGCGCGACGGTTCGCTGGAGGAGTTCAAAGAGCGGCTAGTCAAAGCGCGACCGCAGCTGCGCGAACACGTCAACGACCTGCACTCGTGGGATGACACCAGCCACCTCGACGTGCGGGTGGACCGGCTCGAGACCTGGTGGCGCACCGGCCTGCTCTGCATCGGCGACGCCGCGCACGCCATGTCTCCGGCTGGTGGGGTCGGCATCAACCTCGCGGTCGCCGATGCGGTCGCCGCGGCGAATATTCTGTGCGCCCCACTTCGCGAAAACCGGTTGACCGATGCGGATCTCGCGAAGGTTCAGCGGCGCCGCGAGCTACCCACGCGAATCATCCAGGCCGGCCAGGTCTTCATCCAGAACCGGGCCGTCGAGCCCAATTTGACCGGCGACCTCTCCCCGATCAAGATTCCCAGCTTCATCGGTCGCGGTCCCTTGCAGTTCATCCCGCCGATCATCGTCGGACGCGGCTTCCGCCCCGAGCACGTGCGCATCCCGGACGTACACGCGTCCTAGTCGAATGGTGGCGACCCGCTTCGCCCTCCAACGCGCGATTGCGATCGCCACTAGGCAGCCGATCCTTCAGCCGGCGAGCGGGGCGAACATGTGCGCCGGGTCGATGCCGAGCTGCTGAGCGACGTGGCTGGTGTCCCTATACTCGCGCCAGTGGGTGATCGCGCCGTCGCGAACCTCGAAGAGGGCGGTGACGTTGAACGTGACCGCGACACCGTTCATCGCATTCACGTCGACCCGTTCGACCACCACCGTGTCCGCGTCCGACACGACCGTGCGAATCTCGCTTCCCTCGATCATCCCGGTCGCGAGGCTGCTGTGCTTTTCCAGCTCCGCGTGGGCGGCATCGCGCCCCACGACCACCGGTGAGAGAGGAACATGAAGCTGCCAAACGAAGTCGTCCGCCATCAACGCGGTCATCGCATCCACGTTCATGCGCTCGCCGTACGCCGCATGCAGGAAGTCGAGCACGAGCTGTTCGTTCTCGTTTTTCGCAACGGCCTGAGGCATGGTCTTTCCTAACTCGCGATGAGCTTACGGCTAAATAAATTGGTTGATTTAATGCCAGGCCAACCACGCTATCCCCTCGATCGGGTCGGGTAAAGACCCGGCGCGACGACGAGTTGCCGCGACGGGCGCCTCAGGCCTGGGGGCCCTCCGAGGGCGGCCAGTGCGCACCCGGCGACGCATCTCCAGGTTCGGCGTGCTCGCCACGGGCCAGCGGAACCCATTGCTCGGTCGGCGCGGGCTGCTTCGACGACGGGAAGTCCCGCAGCGGACCCGACGGCTTGGCGTCCCACTTGGCGAAGGTCAGCGGCGTCCGCAGCCAGCAGTGCAGCAGGTTGTAGGCCGCCTCCAGCGAGTCGATGTGGGTGCGCTCCCACCCGTGGCTGCCGTCCAGCCCGAAGCCGACCAGTGCCGCCCTGGTGCCCGCGCCCGCTTCGATCGCCGCGGCGGCGTCCGAGCGGTAATAGCGAAACACGTCCCGCACGAAGCGAATCCCTTGCTCCTCGGCGAGCCGGCACAGCTTACGCGTCAGGTGGTAGTCGAAGGGGCCGTGCATGTCGGCCATGGGGATCGTGACGCCGTCCTCGATGGAGTGCTGGCCGGGCGCACACACCGCGTTGTCCACCGAGATCAGCTCGGCGACGTCGGCAGGCAGGCCATGGCTGGCACCGTGGCCGACCTCCTCAGTGATGGTGACCATGATCGTGGTGCGGTGCGGCAGTACGACTTTGTTCTCCGAAAAGTGCTTGGCCAGTGCGAGCGCGACCGCGACGCCGGCCTTGCCGTCGAGGTGACGGGAGACGATGAACCCGTCGGCGGTGAGTTCGGGGCTGGCGATCAGCGCGACGAAGTCGCCGACGTTTACGCCGAGCTTGACCAGGTCCTCCCGCGAGGACACCTTGCGGTCGACGCGGACTTCGACGCTCTCCCAGTCGGTGGGTTGGGTGTCGATCTCGTCGCCGAACCGGTGCCCACTTGCCTTGAGCGGCAAGACCGTGCCGGTGATGAACTCGTCGGGGTCGTCGCTGAAAATCCGCACCCGGGCGCCGGTGGCGAACCGGGCCGAAAAGGTGCCGACCGGAACCAGCTCGAGGCGGCCGTTCTCCTTGAGGCTGCGCACCATGCAACCGATGGTGTCGGCGTGAACGGCCAGCGCCCGGTCGATGGTCGCGGACTCCCCCGGCAGTTCGGCCGTCAGCGCACCGCGGCGCGTGAGGGTGAACGGCACCCCGAAGTCATCGAAGATGTCGCCGATCAGCTGCATCACCGCATCCGTGCGTCCCGCCGGACTCGGGGTCTGCAGCAGTGCGAGCAGCGTGTCGATCATCCACGCGCGGTCGGCCTCCGCCATGGCCGCGGTCTGGGGCACAGCCTCTCCTTCCCGGTTCGTTCGGAATCCGGGTTCAACCTACCGGTTCGCGCGGGCGCGGAAGGGCGCAGCCGCAACTACAGTTGGAGCGCGATGAACGCGTCAGCGGTTACCGGGTGACCGACTTCGTCAAGCGCCATGCGGGCGCACCCGCCGGCTACTTCGCGTGGGAAGCCGCGGGGCTGCGATGGCTTTCGGCCGTCGCGGGTGGCGTGCCGTGCGCGGCGGTTGTCTCCTTCGGCGCCGACCACCTCACCCTGGGGCGGCTGGAGTCGGTGCCTCCCAGCCCCGAAGCGGCGTGCGAATTCGGCAGCCGACTCGCCGTCACACACGACGCCGGCGCACCCGCGTTTGGCGCCGGGCCCGACGACTGGGACGGTCCCGGGTTCTTTGGCCCGTTGTCCCAGCCACTGCCGATGTCGCTGCGGAGCCACCCGAGGTGGGGTGAGTTCTACGCCGAGGAGCGGCTGGTCCCGATGGCCGAAACAGCGGCGCCGCGCCTCGACGCTTCCGTCCGCGCCGCGATCGACGCCGTCGTGGCGCGTTGCCGCGCCGGTGACTACGACTCCGATGACGACTTTCCGGCGCGGCTGCACGGTGATTTGTGGAGCGGCAACGTGATGTGGACACCCGACGGGGTGGTCCTGATCGATCCGGCCGCCCATGCCGGTCACCGCGAGACCGACCTGGCGATGCTGGCGCTGTTCGGCTGCCCGCACTACGACGCGGTCCTCACCGGTTACCAGCGCGTGCGATCGCTGAACCCGGGCTGGCGCAAGAGGATTGGATTGCACCAGCTTTACCCACTGCTGGCGCATGTCGCGTTGTTCGGCGGAGGGTACGCCGCGCGGACCCATGCAGCGGCGCGCGCCGCGTTGGACGCTCGTTCGACGTAAGCCCATCTGCCGCACCTTTTGCCGCAAAATTTGTTTCCGGAGTTGCCGCAAATTGGAGTTAGGCTCCTCGATGTCCGGTCAAATCGCAGATTAGGAGCCCGCTATGAAAGTGGATGCGCAGGGACACGAGGAAAAAGACATCCGCCGGCTACGGGAATTCGCCACATTCGACAAGCTTTCGGATAGTGATTTGCGGCGCATTGTCTCGGCGGCACATCACACCTCCACGCACGCGCCCCTGCCGCTCATTCACGAGCAGACCCCGTCGGACGCCTGCTACATCCTGCTGACCGGCGAGGCCGGCGTCTATGTCGGCCACGACCGCGTTGCCGTGGTGGGGCCGGGCGAGGTGATCGGCGAATCTGCGCTGCGCCGTGGGAAACTGCGCTCCGCGACGGTCACGACGACCGGGCCGGCCGAGGTGCTGCGCATCGAACGCGACGACCTGGGCCGCTTGCTCGACGAGATGCCGGCACTGCGCGAAACCATGGACGCCACCGCGGCGCGGCACGCGGCCGCAGCCGTCCCCGAGCAGCCGCCGAAGCCAAAGCCGACGCATCGCAGGGTGGACGCGCAGGTCCCCACGGAGTTGGTCGAGCGCTTCGAGCAGGCCGCGGAGGGCGCCGGGGTGCGGGTCTCGGCCGCGCTCGAAGATGCGCTCAACCAGTGGATCGAGCGAAACGGCACAGGGTAGCCGGCAGACGGCCGTCTATGGGTTCACATTCGGGCAGATCTGCTTGATCCAACCGGTGATCGAGTCCCGGTTGGAGTTCAGGTCGGGGTCGTCGGGCCGCGCGCCGACTGTAGTGACGAAGTGCTCGATCGCGGCCTTCACCGGATCGGGCGGACCGTACTTCTCCAGCGTGTCGGCCCACTTGCGCGCGTTTTCCGGTTTCGCCGCCACCATCAAGTTGTCCTTGGCGAACGAAATGTCCAGGCAGGTGGATTGGTCGAGTGGCGCGCCCGGCGCGGACGAGGTGGGTGCCGTCGTCGGCTGGGACGAGGCCGCCGTCGGCGAGCTCGAGGTCGACGTCTCACTCGACGTCGAAGCCGGCTGAGTATTCCCACTCGAGCAGCCCGCGGTGATGACCGCGATGGCGACCATTCCCGCGAGCGCAGTTCCGTTTCGCCGCACCAGACACTCCTTTGCCCGACGATCGATTTGCTGCAGGCACCTTACCGGCAATTCCGCGTCGACGCCGTTTGACGGCCGAATCCGGTTATGCCGTTTCCATTTCGGCGATCAGGTCGCCGAGGGCGAGGATCCGTTGGGCGTCGCGCACGTGCAGGCTCTCGATCATCCGGCCGTCGACCGTGATGACGCTGTTCCCCGCGGCCTGGGCCTCCTGGTAGGCCGAGACGATCTTGCGGGCATCGGCCAGCTCCTTGTCCGACGGACCAAACACGTCGTTCGCCGGTCCGATCTGGGATGGGTGGATGAGCGTCTTGCCGTCGAAACCGAACTCCCGGCCTTGCCGGGCCTCGGCCCGGAAGCCGCCCTCGTCGGTGATGTCGTTGAAGACGCCATCCAAGACGACCTTGCCGGCCGCCCTCGCCCCCAATACGGCGAGCGACAGCGCCGTGAGAACCGGCGCCCTGCCGGGCAGGTGCAATCCGTGCAGATCGTTTACCAGATCGTTGGTACCGACCACCAACGCCGCCAACCGATCGCTGGCCGACGCGATCTCTTCGGCTCGCAAGATGGCCCTGGGAGTCTCGATCATGACCCACAGCTGCAACGACTCCGGCGCGCCGGCCCGGTCGAGCGCGGCGATCAGCGCCCGGACCTGTTCGCCCGTCTCGACCTTCGGCACGAGCACGCCGTCGGCGGCCGAACCGGCCACGGCCGCCAGATCGTCGTCGTGCCAGTCGGTGCCCAGGCCATTGATGCGCACCACGACCTCGCGAGGTCGGTAGGCCCCGGAAGAGACGGCGTCGCACACCCGCGAGCGCGAGTCGGCCTTGGCGTCGGGCCCGACGGCGTCCTCGAGGTCGAAAATGAGCACGTCCGCCGGCAGCGTGCGGCCCTTCTCCAGGGCACGCGCGTTATTGCCGGGCAGGTACAGGGCGGATCGGCGCGGGCGCAGCGTCGGCGGCATGCCACGACAGTAGGGCTTTGGGATAAGCCTCGCCCGCAGTGGGAAACCCCCCGAATGGGAATCCCAGGTGGGAACAGGGAGGAGCAACTCATGCAGCGAGACGAAATCCGGTCACTCGCTGACTTGGCTGGTGAGGGCACCCGCGTCTTGACCACGCTCGTGCGTGATACGCACAGCGGCATCGCGCGGCGCGTGTTCGGCGCCGTCGGACCGGTGTCGAAACCCGTAGAGGTCGTCCACAACACCACCGCCGCGGCGACGTACTACGCCGTCGACCGCGCGCTGCGGGGCGCCCTGCGCGCCGCCGGTGAACTGGCCGCCGAGGCGCGCGGCAGCGACGAGGACGAGACCGTCGAAGCCAATCCGAGGGTCGCCGGGGTCATCGCGGCGCTCAACGGCATCTACGGCGACGAGCTGACCGACCGCGGAAACGGCTTCGCGCTGACCATGCAGGTGCGCCATCGCGGCAAGCCGGTCGCGATGACCGCCCCCGACATCGCGGCGGCGTTCCCGCGGGCGACGGGCCGGATCGCTGTCTTCGTCCATGGCTGGTGCATGACCGAGATGTCGTGGTGGCGACGCCCGCGCGATGGCGAGGAGGTGAAGTCCTACGGCGCGCGGCTGCGCGACGATCTGGGATTCACCCCGGTTTATCTGCGCTACAACACCGGCCTGCACATCTCCGACAACGGAAAATCGCTCGCTGGCCTGCTGGATCAGCTGCAGGCGCGGTGGCCGGTGCCCGTCGAGGAGATCGCGCTGATCGGTCATTCGATGGGCGGCCTGGTGGTCCGGAGCGCCTGCCACTACGGAACCCAGCATGAGCACGGCTGGCCCGACGCCGTTCGGCACGTCGTCTGCCTCGGCTCTCCGCACCTCGGTGCCGACCTGGAGAAGGGTGTCAACGCCGCCTCGTGGGCGCTGGCCCGACTGCCCGAAACCCGCGCCCTGTCTTCATTTCTCAACGCCCGCAGCTCGGGCACCAAGGATCTGCGGTACGGCGCGCTGCTCGACGAGGACTGGAGCGACTGCGACCCCGACGAGTTCCTGCGGGACCGCTGCAACGAGGTGCCCTTCCTTCCCCACGCCGTCTACCACTTCGTGGCGACCAGCGCGGGCCCGGGCGCGGTCGGGGCGGTGCTTGGCGATCGCCTCGTGCGGCCGCACAGCGCGTCCGGCGCGGGCAAGTCCCGGCAGATTCCGTTCGACCCGGATCACGGGCTGACGCTCACCGGCCTGCACCACTTCGATCTGCTCAACCACGCCGACATCTATGCGAAGTTGCACCACTGGCTCGATCAGCCCGTCCCGCCTGCGGACTAGCCCTTTTTCTCGCGCCACTCCCGCTCGAACGGCAATCGCCATGCGTTGGGGGCGATCAGCTGGTGAATCGCGTTCGGACCCCACGTGCCCTGCGGGTAGATCTTGGCCGGGGGCGGGTCGTCGAGCAGCTCCTGCGAACGCTCCCACAACGATTCGATGCCCTCGGCGGTGGTGAACAGCGTGTGGTCGCCCCGCATCGCGTCGAGGATCAGCCGCTCGTAGGCCTCCAGCACGTCGACGACGGTGTCGATCTCCTGCGAGGAGAACTGCATGGACAACTTGTCCAGCTTCATGCCGGGGCCCGGCCGCTTGCCATAGAAGGACAGTGAGACCTTCGAGTTGTCGGCGAGGTCGAAGGTGAGGTGGTCCGGACCTTGGGTCCCGACCCCCGATCCGGGCGGAAACATCGTTCGCGGAGCCTCTTTGAAGGCGATCGAGATGATGCGGATGCCCTCGGCCATCTTCTTGCCGGTGCGTAGGTAGATCGGCACGCCGGCCCAGCGCCAGTTGTCGATGCCGACCTTGAGCGCGATGAAGGTCTCGGTGTCGGAGTCCTTCGCCACTCCCTTCTCCTCGCGGTACCCGCTGTACTGGCCGCGCACCACGTTGGACGGCTTGACCGGCAGCATCGAGCGGAACACCTTGTTCTTTTCCTCGCTGATGGCAAAGGGTTCGAGCGCCGTCGGCGGCTCCATCACCACGAACGCCATCACCTGGAAGAGGTGGGTCACCACCATGTCCTTGTAGGCGCCGGTTTCCTCGTAGAAGTTGGCCCGCTGATCCAGGCCCAGCGCCTCGGGAATGTCGATTTGGATGTGGTCGATGAAGTTGCGGTTCCAGATCGGCTCGAACAGGCCGTTGGCGAAGCGGAACGCCAGGATGTTCTGGGCGGCCTCCTTCCCCAGGAAATGGTCGATGCGGAAAATCTGTGATTCCTCGAACGTTTCGTGCACGAAGTCGTTCAGCGCCACCGCGCTGGCCAGGTCCGTGCCAAACGGCTTCTCCATGACCACCCGGGAACGGTCGACGAGGTCTGCGTCGCGCAGCATGGTGATGACGTCACGCGCCGCCTTCGGCGGAACCGAAAGGTAATGCAGCCGCCGAACATTGGGTCCGAGGTTCGCTTCGGCCTCGGCGACCGCGGTGGCGAGCGCCGCGGGTCCGGCGCCTTGCGGGACGTAGGTGATGATCTTGGCGAAATTGGCCCACTGCTCGTCCGTCAGCTTGTGCGTGCCGAACGAATCGACCGCGTTCTTGGCCAGATCACGGAACTCGTCGTCACTCATGTCTTCCAGCGACGTCGCGACGACTTGAATGTCGGGGGCCAGTTCGGACTGATCCAAATAGGCCAGGCCCGGGATCAACTTGCGCTTGGCGAGGTCCCCCGTCGCGCCGAACAGGACGATGACGTGGGGCTCCAGCCGTTCAGTGTCGTGGCGTCGCGGGCGTTTCTCCGGCGCCGGGTAAGAGATCGTTTGCGGTTTCTTGTCGGCCACCCTTGCGATCCTTCCATCGCAGCGCCGTGTGTGCAGCCCCATGTTGGGGTCGATCTGCGCGGTTATCAATCGCGGGGCGGGGTATGGAAAGCGACATGACCGGACCTGACCGAGACCAGCTGAGCCACGCCGAGGAGCTGGAAAACATCGTCGACGAGCTCGACGAGAAGGTTGCCAACGAGCGGGAGGCCGAAGGTGTCCCCGGCAAGCCCAGCGACCGCGACCGTGACGCCGCCGGGCCCGGCGCGCAGGACGAGCCGCCGGACTAGGGCCGCGGTGATTGCCCTCGAGAACCCTTGACCGCCAATCCATACGGCCCTAACCTAATCAGGTGTACGAAACCGTTTCGTTCACGAGGAGCGTCGCGTGGTCCGTGGAGACGCCCGCACCGACGCGATTCTGGATTCGGCAATCGAGCTGATGGCGACGACCGGATACGACCGCCTCACCATTGATGCCGTCGCATCGCGCGCGAGAGCCAGCAAGGCCACGATTTACCGCCGCTGGCCCGGCAAGTCCGAATTGGTGATCGCGGCGTTGGCGCGACGTGGCGCGGCCTCGACCGCAGAGGTTGACACTGGCGACCTCCGCGGCGACCTGATTCAAGCGGTCACCCAGATGCGCGACGGACTCGCGTCCCAAGATGGTGCGGTGATTTTGGGTCTGCTCAACGCGATACGGGAAAATGCGGAGCTCGCCGAGCATGTCCGCGGTCACGTCCTGAGTGAAAAGCGAGCGGTCATTGGCCGACTCGTCGAGCGTGCGGTCAGGCGAAAGGAACTGCCCACCCGCGCCAACCACGAGTTGGCCTCCGAGATCGCCTCCGCACTGGTTTTCACGCGCATCCTGGTGACGGGCCAGCCGCTTGGGGACGACGAGATCGTGCGCATCGTGGACGCGGCGTTGATGCCCGTGCTGACGTGCGATTCGAGGAGGGGAAAGTCGTGATCGGGGCGCTTGTGCTCGCTTTTGTGGGAGGCCTCCTGGGCGGCAATGCGATTCCTCACTTCATCCGCGGAATCACGAAGCAGCGCTACCCGAATGCATGGGGTGGCGGTCCCATTCCCAATGTTGTTGCGGGATGGGTTGGTTTGGTGCTGGCCGCGGCGGCGCTACACACGGCGTTCGAGGGGCGCGAGCCACTGTGGCCTTTCTGCGCGGCGGCGATCGGGGTGCTCTTGATCGGACTCTTTCACGCCGGGCCCGGCGCATTCGGTCGGCGTTGATCATCTCCCACCCGCGGGCGGCCCGAACCAGGTCGTCAGGGCGTCGGCGAGGGGTCGCTCCCCCACCCAGGCGACGTGTCCGTCGGGCCGGATCAACACGGCGTCGAGGGCGGTGACGGCGCCGAGGTCCGGAAGTTCCCACGCTCCAACGTATTTCGCGTCGACCAACGCGACGCGGTCCTCCCAGCCGGCGATGTCGACGGCGCCGGGCTCGCCGAGGTTGAGCAGCACCGGCCGCGCGTTGTGCAGCAGGGCGAAGACCCGCACCGTGCCGTCGGCGGTGACCAGGTCGAGATCGGGCATCCGACGGCCGAGCAGCGGGTGGCCCTCGCCCAGGTTGTAGTGGATGTCGAGACCGGACATCATCGCGGCGAATCGCTGCCGCGGCTCGGCCATGCCGAGCAGGTCGGAAGTGACCTCTCGCAAGGCCTTTGTGCGGTCGTCCGAGCGAAGCAGCGCCATTTGGGCCATGGCGTTGCGCAGCACGCGCGCAGCCACCGGGTGCCGTTCGGTGTGGTAGGTGTCCAGCAGGCTTTCCGGGGCCGCGCCGTTGACCACCTGGGCCAGCTTCCATCCCAGGTTCACCGCGTCCTGCATGCCGGTGTTGAGGCCCTGCCCGCCGATCGGATGGTGCACGTGCGCCGCGTCGCCGGCCAGCAGGATCCGCCCGTCGCGGTAGGTCGCCGCCTGCCGCGCCGCGTCGGTGAACCTGGAAATCCATGCGGGACTGTGGATCCCGTAATCCGTCCCGTACACGGCGATCAGCGCCTCACTCAGCTCGCGCAGGGAGGGCTCGCCGGCGGGCCCGACATGTCGCTCGGTCACCATGACCCGCACTGGGCCGCCGTCCTCCACCATGCTGAGCGAATGGACACCGAGGGAGTCGTGGCGGATGCCCCATTCCGGCGCTTCCCCGGCCTCGCATTCCATGTCGACCTCGGCGAGGAGGTAGCTCATCGTGGGTTCCCACCCCGGGAAGTCGATGCCCGCCGATTTGCGGACCGAACTGCGTCCCCCGTCGCACCCGACGACGTATTCCGCGCGCAAGGGGTGGCCGTCGGTGAGCTCGATGTCGACGCCGGCGTCGTCCTGGGCGACCCTCGTCACCTCACGTCCGCGATAGGTCGGTACGTTCAGCTCGTCGACCCAGCCGGCCAGGATGCGCTCGATGTGGATTTGCCACAGCGCGAGCCCGTAGGGGTGCCGGGTGGGAAAGTCGCTGATGTCCAACCGAATCTGGGAAAACCCGGCGACCTGTGCGACTTGGCCCTCGGAAAGGAAACGATCGGCGATGCCGCGCTGATCGAGGACCTCGATGGTGCGCGAATGCAGGCCCCCAGCCCGCGCCCCGATCAGCTCCTGGCTGTCGCGCCGCTCCACGATGGCAACGTCGACGCCCGCCAACGCCAGCTCGCCCGCCAGCATCAGCCCGGTCGGGCCGCCCCCGACAACTGCCACCGCATGGTCGGCCATTGGTTCCCTCAACACACTCATCTCGCCCCCCGAGTCGGTCCGCTTTCGCTTCGACCAGCGATTTTGCGGCATGACCCCGGTCTTGCCGCAAGCCCCCGGGTGCGTAATATGTTGAAGTGGGACGGATTAAAAGCCGCCCCTTCTTTTTGCATCCGATCTGGGTTTTCGATAAACCATCGACGGTCTCCTGAGATCTGAACTACGGTTCAGACGAATGGCGGTTGCGCGCTCGCAAAATGGCGGTGAAATAATCGGCCGCGCGTCCGCATCGGCGCATCTGACCAGAGAGTGACGGGATGGGTCTACGCCTCGCAGGCCCCGTGGGCCACCCCCGCCGATACAAGCTGCGGTTGCGAGTCGACTCCGGAAGCGGTTTTTACGGCAAACACCAGGTCCGGCTGCTGCGAATCTACTTAGGCACCACAACATTCCTATTCGCCTACGGCGTGCTGTTCACCACCGTGATTCCGCTTCACCCCGACCGACCCCGGGGGCATCCGGTCGGCGGCATCGTGGCGATCGTCCTGGGTATCGCGGCGCTGGCCTGGCTGGCCGTGCGGCCCGACAAAACCGGGCCCGCGACGGCCGTGGCCATCGTGGCCACGCCGATCGTGATGGCCTTCCACATCGCGATCATCGCCGAGTTCGTCTGCCTGATCGCGCCGATGTTTCTGGCGATGTACCTGCGCGCGTTCTACTCGCCGCGCCGCGGCATGGTGCTGGTGGGCGTGCTCGCCCTGGCCTGCGTTGCCGGCCTGGCGGTCTCGCGCACCGCCACGCTGGACATCGATTACTTCATCTTTGTGATCGCGATCGTCGGCGCCGCGGAGTCGTTCGGCCTGGTGACACGGACGTTGGTGGACGCGGCGTGCACCGATCCACTCACGGGGTCGCTCAACCGCGCCGGTTGGGAAATTGCCACTGCCGACCTGCTGGCGCGATCGCGTTCGACTTCCACCGTCATTACCGTCATCGCGCTGGACATCGACAACTTCAAACGCATCAACGACACCGACGGGCACGTCGCCGGCGACCAGCACCTGATCAGCCGAGCGACCGCGTGGCGAAACGCGGTTCCCCCCAACGCCATTCTGGCCAGGCTCGGCGGCGACGAGTTCGCCGTGTGCATCGCCGAGCGCCCAGGCCCCGGTCCGACGGCGGCCGAGCAGTTCGTCGCCGCCGTGCGGCTACAGACCCCGGGCACGAGCGTCGGGACCGCATCGGCCGGCGGAGCGAGCGCCAACGTCGCCGTGCTGTGGGCGGTCGCCGACGCGAATCTGTACACCGCCAAGCAGAACAGGATTCCGCAGCGCCGGGATCCCGATCTGCGCCACGCGCTGTAGACCGGACTTCGCTGAAATTCGTCAAGGTCCGATAGCGGCGAGCGCTAACGAATTCCCCTATGCGACAATTCGTTTCGGCTCAGGTGCGGAACCGGCCTAGTTGTTTGTCGGTGGGGGTTGGGGTTCGAAGGGGGTGTACCACCACCAGTCGGCGCGTTCGCCGAGGGGTCCGCGGCATCACTCGCGCGCCCACCGAACC
>NZ_LQPV01000011.1:0-276768 GCF_002101935.1 Mycobacterium sp. IEC1808
CCGCCGCCCCGCAACGCCACCCCGCCGTTACCGCCGCCGCCGCCGTTTCCGTACAACCACCCGCCGGTGCCGCCCGCCCCGCCCGCCGCGCCGGCCCCACCGGCGCCGCCGAGACCGCCGTTGCCGACCAATCCCGCGGCCCCGCCGGCGCCGCCGGCCACCCCGGGGTTGCCCGTTTGCGAAAAGCCGTTGCCGCCGTTGCCGAGCAAAAACCCGCCGGGCGCGCCGTTCGGGTTGGCCGCCGTCCCGTTGGCGCCGTCGCCGATCAGCGGGCGCCCGAACAACAAATTGGTGGGTTTGTTGATCGCCGCCAAAACGTCTTGCTCCACGGTCTGCAACGACGGCACGTTGGCCGCCTCGGCGGCCGCAAACGCTCCGCTCGCGCCCCTCAATGCCTGCACGAACTGGGCGTGAAACGCCGCCGCCTGGCTGGTCAGGCCTTGAAAGGCCCGCGCATGGCCGGAGAACACCGACGTGATGGCCGCGGAGATCTCATCGCCCGCGGCGGGCGTGATCGACGTGATGGGAGTCGTCGCTGCCTCGTCCGCCGCGATCAGGCCCGCGCCGATGTTCGACAGATCCGATGCCGCCCGTGCCACGAAGTCCGTAGCCACCGCAAGATACGACATCGCTTCCTCCTACCGGCCGTCGGCTCAGCGTATGCAGATTCCAAGCCGACATTCGGGCTTTCCGAGAACACGAATGCCTATGCTTGTGTCGCGGCCGCGGCTGACCTACGGAATGGGTTGGGACGCAACGAGTTTCCGGAGAGCCCGGCGCCGGGATCAGCTGGTGCTGCCCGGGGAGAGCAGTTCCCAGTCCTTGATGTCGGCGATGGGGCCAAACAGATCCGCGGGAATGTCGCCGGCGAGCGGTTGACCCGCGCGAACCAGCTGAGGCCAATTGCGGTTGGCCAATGCTGGTTTGGCCAGAGTGACGACGTCGCCGATCCCGGATTCGATGACGGCGGCCGCATCGCGGGGATCGTCAAGGTGTCCGTTGACGAGCACGGGCAGGCCGCTGTGCTGTTTGGCCAGTTCGGCCAACGTCTTCGGGCCCGCATCGAAAGCCGGTGCCAGCGCGCGGTACTCGGTCGTGTGGATGTAGTCGATGCCCGTGTCGGCCAACGCGCCGAAGATTACCGCCGCGTCCTGTTCGCCACCGGCCCAGCGGTGCTGATGGTCGGACACTTTCCCTTGGGAGATGCGGATTCCGGTGGTGATCTCGGATCCCACCGCAACCGCGACGTCGCTGCTGATCTCTGCGGCCAAGCGAACGCGATTGGCGACAGTTCCCCCGTACTCGTCGGTGCGAGTGTTCAAGTAGTCGGTGAGGAACTCGTCGAGCAGATACCCGTTCGCGCCGTGGAGTTCGACCCCATCGAAGCCGGCATCGCGGGCCAGGCGCGCAGCCCTCACAAAGGCCCGGCGCACCTCGCGAACCTGCTCGGCGGACATCGCTTCGGGCATCGCGTACGGGCCCGATCCGCGATACATGGCGGCTTGTGCACCCTTCGGACGCACCGCGGACGGGCCTACGTTCGAGGATGTGTAAACGTTGCCCTGCGATTGGCTGCCGGCGTGCATCAACTGGGCAAAGATCTTCGCGCCGGCCGCGTGGACCCGCTCGACCACCGGCTGCCAGGCCTTGGCCTGAGCGGGGGTGGCGATGCCGGGCTGGAACAGATAACCCTGGCTGGCCTGCTCGTCCATGTAGATGCCTTCGGTGATGAGCAGGCCGAATCCACCGTCGGCGTACACGCCGTAGTACGAAATCATCCGCTCGGTGGCCAGTCCCTCCGCGGTAGCGCTGACGCGGGTCATCGGCGCCAGGGCGACACGGTTTTTCAGGTCCGCGCGCCCGATCGTTGCCGGAAGGAACAGGGACTCATGCGGCGGCGTGCTCTCAGCAGTCAGCCGGCCGTCTACTTCCTGGTTCGTCACGGGCGACACAACAGTGCGCCCTCCGCAAATGTTCCGAACGGCCCGACCGGCGCTGCCGATAAGCTTTGACCAATGACTTTGGTAGCAGGACGGGGACCGCTGTCCGCTGATCCGGCCGGGCGGTTCGCTCCCCAGATACCCGCCGGCGTGGTCTACGTCGAGCCACACCCCCGACGCGTGCAGGCCTTCGTCGGCGGCCGCCTGGTGATCGACACCGAACGGGCGCTGCTGGTGCACCGGCAGGGTCGCCCGCTCAGCTACGCGTTTCCTGCCGAGGAGGTCGGCGACCTCCGGAACGAGCCGGAGCCCGAGGCCCCGGGTTTCGTCCAGGTGCCCTGGGACGCCGTCGACACCTGGCTGGAGGAGGGGCGCCAGCTGGTGCACTACCCGCCGAATCCGTACCACCGCGTCGACTGCCGCCCGACGACGCGCCGCCTGCGCGTCACGGTCGACGGCACCACGCTGGTGGACACCGACGACACGGTGATCCTGTTCGAGACCGCGCTCGAGCCGCGCCTCTACGTCGCGCCCGCTCACGTGCGCACCGATCTGCTGCGGCGCTCCGAGACGTCGAGCTACTGCAACTACAAGGGTTACGCGACCTACTGGTCCACGGACGATGTCGACGACGTCGCGTGGAGCTACGAGGATCCGCCGCCCGAAAGCCTGCCCATCAAGGGCTTTTTCAGCTTCGACGCCGCGCGCGTCGATGTCGTCGCCGAGCTGCCGCTCAGCCACCGCGGCTAATCGTCCGACTCGTCCTTCAACGCCAGTCCGAGTTGACGTCTCGCGGTGACGCCCAGTTTGGTGAACACCTTGCGCAGGTGGTACGCGACGGTATTGGAGCTGATGTACAACTGGGCGCCGATCTCGGCATTCGTGGCTCCCCGCGCCGCCAATGCGGCGACCTGAACTTCTCGCGGTGTCAGCCCAGAAGGGCTTGCCGGGGAATGCCTTTCGCGCACATGCTCGCCGGTCGCCTCCAGCTCCAGCCGAGCCCGCTCGCGGAAGGCTTCCATACCCATGGCGGCGAACATTTCGTAGGACGGTCGCAGCTGGGCACGCGCATCGAGTGGGCGTCGCTCCCGGCGCAGCCATTCCCCGTAGACGAGTCGCGCACGTGCGGCGGCCGGACGAAGGTTCGTGCGGTCCAGTCGCTCGACTCCCTCGCGGTAGAGACGTTCGGCGGCCGCGTCACCACTGGCGAGCGCCTTCGAGCACGCCAAAGCCCCTAACGCCCAGTCGGTATCGGCAGCATGGGCACTTTCGGTCAACAAGTGCAGGGCCCGGTTCGCTACGTTCGCCTGCCCACAACGCGTTGCCGCCTCTATCAACTCCGGCAGCAGGAAGTTCGCCCACAGCTCTTGGGGATGGTCGCTGCCTTCTCGGGCCGCGACGAAGGCGTCCTCATACCGCCCGAGCCCATTGCACAACACTGCCGTCGCCAACTCAATCGAGGCCAAGCACATCCCCTCGCCCCGCGCAACGGCATAGTGCTTGCCGGCGCGCATAAGTCGCCGGGCCTCGGCTTGGTCGCCCTGCCACGCCGCGAGAGGAAGCGCGGCGTAGGGAAACATCATTGTCGCCGTCGCGGTGGCGACCGAGTCCGCTTCGGCGATCAACCGCCGAGCCGCCGCGAAGTCACCGGTCCAAACAAGCGCCGCCGCGTGCGACTGCAGCGCGACGGCCAGCGCACGCTCATCGTCTGCCTCCCGAGCCAAAGCGACCTGCCGAGCCGGGAGCAGCTGCCACGCTCGATGGTCCCAGGCGATTATTGCGGCGTGGCAGGCAAGCCAGAGCCATCGCGTCCCGTCGTGGTGGCTTGTTTCGTCCGTGCGACAGAACGCGTGTACGGCTCGTCGGACCAGCCTGACTCCCGCAGCGCCATCGATGACGACGGCCGTCAATCCATCCAGCATGACATCGGTTGGCCGGGCAGGATCTTCCGGTCGGGGCGCGGCCGCGCCGGCTACCGCCACTTCCAGGACGCCGCGAGCGCCGGCCAGCCGACCGGCGAAAAGGACCGTCGAGAGCGCCTCCAGATACAGCTCGCGCGCCAACCGGATATCGCGCGCCGTGTACGCGTTGGCCATCTCGAGCAAGGCCGCGGTTGCGTCGCTGCCGAACTTGGAGGTGAACATCATCTCGCCGCGCAACACGGGAGGTAAGGCGTCGGCTTGCTCTGCCAGTCGCGTGTGCTCGGCAGGGTTCATCGGTGTATCGATGACTTCGCGCCCGCCCAGCTCCGGGCGTAAATCATGTGGGAAGTGTATCGGCTGGACGTCCCCGGTGCGCGGGCCCGACTTGCCGCGACAAACTCCACGTCGGCACGGCCTTAATCACAGTCGACTACCAGGTGTTGAGGATTCCGCGGCCAGCACGCCAAGTCATCATCGAGGTGAGGCACCGCCTGGGGGCATCGGCCTGATCCCGCACCGCAAGCCAACCAGCGGGCGAACCAACTACTGACTCTCCCTATCACCGCCGACCCGACCTCTGGAGCTGCCATGGCCACCGTCCGTAACGCGATTCTCGATCTGTTCCGCGCACACAATTTGACGACCTGGTTTGGGAACCCGGGCTCGTCGGAATTGGCTCTGCTGCAGGATTTCCCAGACGATTTCCGTTATCTGCTGGGACTCCAGGAGATGGTGCCCGTCGGCATGGCCGACGCATACGCGCAAGTTACCGGCCGGCCCGCGCTGGTCAATCTCCACACCGCCCCGGGAATGGGGAACGCCCAGGGACAGCTGTACAACGCGTTCGTCAACAAGACGCCTTTGATCGTCACTGCGGGGAATCAGCGCCGGACGATGCAAAATCAATACTGCCTGCTGACCAACATCGAGCCCACGTCCGTCCCGAGACCATTCGTGAAATGGGCGGCCGAGCCCGCCCTCGCCAGCGAGGCTCCTGCCGTATTGGCTCGCGCCATCCACCTCGCGACTGCGCCGCCGAGGGGCCCGGTGTTCGTTTCGCTCCCGATGGACGACATGCCGATCGAGCTCGACGAAGCGCAGGCGGATGACGTCGCCGCCATCGGGAACCGTTCAGTGACATCCGTGTCGGGGTTCTCCGCCGAAGTCGCCGAGCAGATCGTGGCGCGGTTGGACGGCGCGCGATCACCGGCGTTGATCGTTGGTGGCGATGTCGAGCGCTACAGCGCGTGGGAGGCGGTCGTCGGGTTGGCCGAACGAACGCAATCCCCCGTGTGGACGGCACCGCTGACCGGATGGAGCGGCTTCCCGGAGAATCACGCGCTATATCAGGGGATACTGCCGCCCGGCGCCGGTTGGATCTCACACATGCTTGCCGGACATGATTTCTTGTTGGTGATCGGTGCCCCCGTATTTCGGTACTACCCCCGAGTTCCCGGCCCATACGTGCCCGAAGGCGCCACCTTGCTCCACATCACCAACGATCCCGACGAAGCCGCCCGCGCCCCCGTCGGCGACGCGATCATTGCCGACCTGGCCAGCGCTGCCCAAGCTCTTCTCGCCGCGGCGAAGTCCACCCAGCGCGGCGCCCCCGCTCCGCGCGCGCCGATTCCGGACCTGCGACAAGCGCAGGTTCCCTTCGAGCCCGAGGCGCTTTGGACGGCGGTCGGCCTGGCCGCACCCGCGGAGACGCTGTGGGTCAGCGAAGCGGGTAGCAACGAAGTCGCTATCACTAACAGCATCCGGCCCGGCCGCCCGTTGTCGCACCTGTCGTCGGCCGGGGGCGGCCTCGGCTACGGCCTGCCGGCTGCAGTCGGCGCGCAATTGGCGGCCCCGGATCGTCCGGTCGTCGCTCTGATGGGCGACGGCTCAATGCATTACGCGATTACCGCATTGTGGACCGCCACGCAGTATGAGATACCGGTGACCATCGTTGTCGCCTCGAATGGCGAATACGGCGTGGTCAAAGAATTCGGCGTGTGGGAGAAGACGCCAGGCGTACCCGGCCTGGACCTGCCGGGCCTGGATGTCGTGGCCACCGCGGCCAGCTACGGTGTCGACGCACACGAAGCCCATACGACCGACGACGTTGTCGAGATGGTGCGGGCCGGCATCGCCGACCGGGGGCGGCCCACCCTCATCAACGCCCGCACGACTCCAGTCCAGGCGGCTACGGGAGCCTAACGTCGGGCTTGGGACTGGATACCGGCAAGCAGCATGTCGAGAGCCCGATCGAAATCCTTGGCCATCGTTGAGCGTTGGGAGGTTTCTGCGAGCGCGGCCATGTGCGGGTGGTCGGCCGCCGCGAGCTGCCCGATACGTTTGGCCATCGCCACATTCGACTTCTCGCGAACGCTTGCGGGTGCGGTTTCGGACAGTGGCCCCGCCAATTCCACTTGCGCAGCACCCATTACAAGACTGAGCACACCGCGAAACGCCGCCAACAGATCGAGGTCGCTCAGCCCCGCCCGGGCGAGGGATTCGATAAGCCGCTCGGCCGGAAGATACCCGGCCGCTGACACAACCCTTCGGGTGAGCACCAAGGACGCGGCGTTGGGGTGCTGGCGCACGGCCCGCCAAATGGCAGTTGCGATGCCCTTGACATCGGAGCGCCAATCTTTCGACGGGCGCGGCAGGCGGACGTCGGCGAGCACCGCTTCCGCGACGAGCCCCTCGAGCTCTTCGCGGTCCGTGACGTAGTTGTAGAGCGTCATCGGTCCGGTGCCCAGCGCCGCGGCCAGCGACCGCATGCTCAGCCCCGCAAGCCCGTCCTGGTCGACGATTTGGAGAGCCTGCGCCCGCACCTCGGCGACGGTGAATCGTGCCTTCATGTCGGGATCAGCCTACTGATCATCGACCCGGCCGTTGACAAGTACACCGTACTTATTATACAAACGTACGGTGTACGTATCGTCGAATGATCTCAATTGGGCCCCCCGGTCCGGCACCGAACGGGTGTCGTTCATGTCGCACGACACAGAATGCGCAGGCTGGCTGGCTCTTCCCGAGGGACGCGGCCCCCACCCCGGTGTTGTGCTCGCTCATGGCCTGGGCGCGACTCACGACATGCTGCTTGGGCAGTACGAACGACGCTTCGCCGCCGCCGGCATCGCCACGCTAGCCTTCGATTACCGCTACACGGGTGAGTCCGGTGGCGAGCCCCGGCAGCACTTCAACATGCGACGGCATCGACAGGACGTCGTTGCGGCGTGTGGGTATCTGCGCCGGCACGACGCGATAGACACAACCCGATTGGGCTTGTGGGGAACGAGTTTGGGTGCGCTGCACGTATTGCAAGCGGCGGCAGAAGAACCCGATATCCGGGCGGTGGTGGTGCAGTGTCCGATCGTGCATGGCCCGGGCACGCTGACGCGAAATGGATTGTGGTCCGCCTTGCGCTTGACTCCGGCGATCGCCGAAGACGCTGTGCGCCGTGCGTTTTCGGCCAGCCGCCGCTACGTCCCCATCGTGGGTCGGCCCGGCGACCTGGCCACCGTCACTAGCCCGGGCGCACTCGAAGGATGGTATTCAACCGTGCCGCCCGGCACCGCATTCGATAACCGCATGGCCGCGGTGGACGTCGTCGGCATCGCGACGAGCAGCGCCAAGCGCTGCGCGAAGAAAATCGAAGCGCCGCTTTTGGTTTGCGTGTCACAGCGCGAGACGTTGATGGACTCGCGCCATGCCGAGGGCGTCGGCCATTCGGCTCCTCGCGGTGTGGTGCGGCATTACGACGGCGACCACTTCCAGATCTACCATCCCCCGTTGCTGGAGGCCCTCCTCGCCGACCAAGTCGACTTCCTGAAGGAGCACCTCGATGTCAGGGCCGGCTGATGCGCTGCGCGACAACGACGGGCGACTTGCCGATTTCGCGCGCGACATCACCGCGGCGCAGTGGGCCGAGCCGAGTCTTTGCAGCGAGTGGACCAATCATGACGTGCTGGCCCATCTCGTCATCGGTTATGGCGCCGCGGCGCGGGACGTCGCCGCGGAGATGGTCCGACAGCGGGGCTCCTTCGACGCCGCGAACGCGCAGTTGGCCCGCGATCTGGCCGTGCGTCGCCATCCCGCTCAGCTGATTGCCGACCTGGAGGAGCTGGCGCGCCGACCCCGAGGCATCGGCCGCGTCTTTCCGAAGCGTCTGCTGCTGGGCGATCACGTCATTCACGAACTCGACATCGCCTTCGCATTGGGTAAGGAATCGACGGTGCCCCCGTCCACCGTCACCACTGTGCTCGATACGCAGGTGCGCGTTCCCAACCCGTTCGTCCCCGCGGCCGCACGAGCCCGTGGCCTCAATCTGAACGCCACGGACGTCGACTGGTCTCACTCCGCCGGCGGACCAAGGGTTACGGGGCAAGCAGCACACATCGCGTCGGTCCTGGCCGGGCGTCCCAGAGCCCTGCGGTATTTGAGTGGTGACGGCGTGGGCCTGCTGTCCGCCCGCATCAACGCCGCCCACCACGGGTAGAGCTAGGCACCGTAGCTGGGACGCCCGAGCTTCAGCGTGTGCTGGGCGATCATGTTGCGGAACACCTCGAGGGTGCCGCCGTAGATGCCGAGCGGCAGCGCCAGCCGGTAAAGGTGTTCGGCCGCACCGTCACTCGCAGAGCCCGGCGTCTCGGCGGGCAGCGCGGACGCCGGTCCCAGGATGTCCATCAACTCTGGGGAGATGTCGCGCATGGTCTGCGCGATCGCGACGCGCCCGAACATCCCGGGCGTGGACATCGCCGCTTCCATCCGCGCGACGGCCCGTCCGAGCCGATATTTCACCGACGCGTCGTCCACCTGCGCGACGAGCGCAGCGACCGTGTCGACCACCTCGGCCATGATGTCGCCGTGCGCCGACATCGCCGCAACGTATTGCAGGCCATGGTCTTCCGGATCGACCATGCCGTGTTCGGAGTCCAGCGCCGAGCGCATCACCGTCCAGCCGCCGTTGACCTCGCCGATGCGGTAGAGGTCGTCGACGCGCACGTCGCTGTAGAACACGATGTTGGTGCGGTCGCCGTCCAGGGTGCGGATGGGTTGAATCTCGATGCCCGGTGAATCCAGCGGCACCAGAAACATGGTCAGGTTCTTGTGTTTCGGCCCCTGCGGATCGGTGTTGGTGAGCAGGAAGACGTACCGGGCGTTCTGCGCGTTGGAGGTGAACATCTTGGAGCCGTTGATGATCCACGCAGACCCGTCCCGCACCGCGCGGGTCTTGCAGGTGGCGACGTCGGATCCGCCCTCGGGCTCGGTGTATCCCAGGCACAGCCGGATCTCGCCGGACAGCACGCCGGGCAGGACCTTGTCGGTGAGCTCGGGAGCGCCGAACTGCTGCACCAGCCGCGCGACCACAGAGGTGGTTCCCCAGTGGTACCAGGGCGTGTGGGCGCGGGCGATCTCGAGGTGAAAGATGCGCCGGCGGACCGGGCTGAATCCGCCCTCGTATTCCGGCCGCCAATCCGACGCCAGGTAGCCGGCTTCGCCCAGCGCCAGATGCACCTGCTCGTCGAAGTTTTCCCCGAACTCGCGCTGGCGGCGCAGCACCTCGTCGGTGACGTGCTTCGCGATGAAGGCCCGGGCTTCCTCAAGGAATTCCTGGTCCTCGGCGCTGAGCTCGACGGCTGAGAAGTCCATCTACATCGCGTCGATCACGAGCGTGCGGAACCGATCGAGGGTCTCGAGCGCATGCGCCATGCTGTCGCCGGGCAAGTGGACGCCGACCCACGTGACTCCCACGGCCGCAAGCTTTTCCAGGCCGCCGAGGTATGCGTCGGCGTTGAAGTCGTCAGTCGCGGGGCTGCCGCCCTCGAAGTTGGTGAAGGTGATGTCGATCGCCGACCAGTCCCTGTCCACCGCATCACAGCGGCGCCGCAGATCGTCGATGCCCACGGTGAGGCTCTCGACGGAGTCGATCACCGCGGTGCCCGCGGTCTGGGCCAGCTGCGGCGGGGCGGGAAATGGACACCAGCCGTCGCCATATTGGGCGACGCGCTGGCGGGCGGTCGTGGTGTTGCCGCCTATCCAGATCGGCGGAGGGCTCACCGGCCTGGGGTGCGCGGTGATGCCCTTGGCGCTGAAATGCCTGCCTTCGAACGAGATATCGTCTTCCGTCCAGATGGCCCGGATCACCTGCAGCGCTTCCTCGAACAGCTCGGCGCGATCGTCATACGTCACGCCCAGCGCCGCGAATTCCCGTTTGAGGTAGCCCACCCCGACCGCGAGCGTGAAGCGGCCGCCCGAGAGCAGGTCGAGCGTGGCGCCGGACTTGGCCACCACGAACGGGTTTCGATACGGAAGCACCACGATGTTGGGAATCAGGCGCAGCGTCGTCGTCCTCGCCGCCGCGAAACCCAAAGCGACAAAAGGATCTAACGCGTCGTGACCGCCGGCCTCCAGCCAGCGCTGCGACGGCGCGGGGTGGTCGGTGAAGCCGAAACCATGGATGCCCGCCGCTTCGGTGGCCGCGGCCACCTTGCCGATGCCTTCACCGCTGACCAGTTCCGGGTTGTACGGATGGCTGTGCATCGGATGGGTGACGGTGAAGCGCATGGCGGTCAGAACCGGGCGCGCGAATCGATCGCCGTGTCGCTGGTGCGCAGCGGACGGATCAGCGCCTCCTGGGCGAAGGAGGCCAGCAGCTCGCCCTCCTCGGAGTGCACCGTCCCGCGCACGTACGACATGCCCGCGCCGACCTGGGTGCTCTCGTGGGTGTAGAGCAGCCACCCCGCCCAGCGCACGGGTTCGTGGAAGGCGACCGAAATGCTCATCGGTGCGGTGGACACGGTCAGGTGCGCCTGGCTGGTGCCGATGCCGGGGTGCGCCCGCATGGTCGTGGAGATCCCCAGGTGCCCGGTGAAGTAGGCGACCAGCGCCTTGGCGAGGTCGTCGCGGGTCGGGATGGGGTCGTAGTGCAGCCACGCGTACAGCTCGGGCGGCCCGACCTCGTCGGGGCTGTTGACGTCGACGACGTCGACGAGGCGCAGCTCCCGCCCGACCATCGGCATCGGCGAATGGTTGGCCTCGGCCGGAGCCGCCACGTCGGGACGCGGCAGGTGATGGCGGATGACATCGCCCGTCGGGACGTCGGCCAGCACGGTGATGCTCAGGCAGCGCCGACCGTTCTGATGCACGGCGACGACCGCGGTGGCGGTGGACCGGCCCTCGGCGACGACGTCGAGCACCAGCTCGATCGGTGGGCCGACCGTCACCGCACGGGAGAACACGGCGTGTGCCGAGCGCACCGACTTGTCCGGGAATCGTTTGGCCACCGCGACAATCGCCTGAGCCAGCACCTGGGTGCCCTCGACGACCTGCCGTTCGTCGCCGACGGCGATCCCGGTTTCTCCGGTGAAGCGGTCCTGCCCGTCGGGGCGCACGTCGAACAGGTCCAGCAGACCTTGCACGGTCCACTCGATCTGCTCGGATTCCTCAGAAGCCTTCGTCAAATCCGCTCCACCTCCGCGCTAGCAGCTCAGGGCTCAGCGTGACACTTTGAGTAAGATTTGTAAAGCTTGGCTAACAACATCCAGGGAGGCAAGGCAATTGGGCATCGTGACGAGCACTTCGGAGACCGCCTTCACCCATTCCGCCGAGGACGTGTACGACTTCGTCACCAACCGTTACATACGTAGTTGGCCGTTGTTGGCCAGTGCCGGGGTAACGGTTGCCCGGCCCGGCTGTCGCGTGCGTGGCGAGGTGGGCTGACGGCATGTGGTTGCCCGTTTCCCTGTCTCGTGGCGACGACCGGTACTCGCCGTCGGGCTGTTCGGTGCGGTCTGGTCGGTAGCTCTCACCGCGCGGTCCTCTGGTCGCGCTGGTGTCACACCTTTCCGTCGCCTCGCCGACAAACCTTGGGCGCGACGCCCGATCACCGTGGCTGCGGCCTGGTGACGGGTGACGTTGTGATAGGGGTGCTGCCAATGTTGGGCACCCCACTTGCTGGTGTAGGCGGGATTGACCGCGAACACCGCGATCTGCGCATGATGGGCCATCGCGGTCAGCCGGTTGCGGAACACCGCAGTCGGGATAGCGGATACTGTGCGGCGAAACCGTTTCCCGCGTGTCCCGCGGCCCATTGTTTCGCGGCCAGTGGCCCGCGCGTCGGCGAAGTCGAGGTCTTCCACCGCGATCGCAGTGATCCCGAACCGCTGCGTGTAACGGATCAGTTGAGTGATGGCGTGACGGACCTGGGCGTCACGGCGTGCCGCGGAGCCGGTGAGGTCGATGTCGATGCGCTCAGCACGACCGGTGGGGTTGCCATGGGCGTCGAGTCGGCGCACGGCGAGGTGCCCGTCATTGAGATCGACTGCCGCCACGGGGCCGGTGGCGTAGACGTCCTCACCGGCGGCGGTGTCGTAGCGGCCGACCCAGTACGGCAGCGTGGGAATCGCCCACGACGCGGTCAGATAGCGGCCGCCGCGGCCAGCCTTGCGGGTGATGGTGTAGGACACCGAGTTTCCGTTACTGATCCGCTGGGCCCACTCGTGTCCGCGATGCGGTAATACCGCCGGCGCGGACAGTACGTAACGTCCCCGCGGCTCATTCGCCAAATGCTCCAGCGGTTTGGGCAACCGCACACTGACCTCACCCGTTGGGGTGACGGTGATCGTCAGATTGCCAAAGGGTTCATCGGGGGAACCATTCGCGGTGATCCGCCAGCGCGCTGCCGCCCACTTCCGTGTCCACTCGGCGACGGTCAGACCGGCTTTGTCGAGGTGGCGGCGGGTGCGGACCAGACGTTTCCCACCTTCAGTGACACGTACTCGCTGGTTGCGGCGATCCTCTTCGGCTTGGGCGAGCTGGCCGCGAAGAGCCTGTAGCCGCTGCTGTTTGGTGAATCGTTCGTGCTGAGTCGCATAACCTTTCGGCCCTTTGGCTTTGCGGCGGGCTTTAGGCTCCGCGCCCGTTAATGCGTCGATGGTGGGAGCGGCCAGTCGCTTTTCGATGGCGGCGATCGCCGCCCGCAGCCCCACGACGTGGCGGTATTGGGCCTCGCGGGCCAGACAGTACTGGTCATCGTTGCCCGCGATGATCGCGGTGGCCCACCGCGCACTGGACTGCGCGGTCAACACCTTCTTACGGGCGTTGAGCTGATCCCGGCGGACCTGTCGGCGTTGCTCAGCGCCCAATCGCGAATCCACCAGATCCCGCCGGGATGTCGCCGCCAGATCAGCGCGACGCAACCGGCCAAGCTGCGCCGCCACACGATCCAGCACGTACTCATCTTCGGCTGATGTACGCATCCGACAGGTGATCGCCACCCCCGCGGGCCCCGCGACGAGTTTCACCCCACGCCACTCACGCAACTTCTGATCGGCCATACCCACACTCTCGTAGACAGGTCCGACAAATACGGCTCATCCAATGCTGGCCAACAAAACCGCTAACTGTCCAAGAACCCGGCCAACTGGACCAAGACCAATCCCGCGGGGATCGACGCCTACCACACGGCCGTCGCGCGCGAGCTGGGCGAGATTGACACCGACGCACGTCGTACGTGACACTTTTCCGGTGTTTTGTAAAGGCGTGAGCGGATGATCCCGGAGCCGTTGGCCAAGGGGTTCTGCTTCGGCGAGGGCCCACGCTGGTTCGAAGGACTGCTGTGGTTCTCCGACATGCTCGGTGAGGCCGTGCACACCGTGGACATGCGGGGCTCGGTGACCACGGTGGCGCTGCCCGGGCGGTCCCCGTCGGGCCTCGGATTTCGTCCCGACGGGTCCCTGCTGATCGCCTCGACCGAGGACCGGCAGGTGCTGCGCTACGACGGCGAAACCGTCGACACCGTCGCCGACCTCGCCGCCCTGACGCCGGTCAACCTGGGCGACATGGTCGTCGACGACGCGGGGCGCGCCTACATCGGCTGCCAGGCGTTCTCCGGCGGCGCGATCATCCGCCTCGACGCCGACGACACAGCCACCATCGCGGCGGAAGACCTCGACTTTCCCAACGGCATGGTGATCACGCCGGACCGGAAGACGCTGATCGTCGCCGAGTCGACGGGGCGGCGGCTGACCGCGTTCACCATCGGCGATGACGGCGGGCTGAGCGGCCGCCGGGTTTTCGCCGACGGCCTGGACGGGCCGCCCGACGGCATCGCGCTGGACGCCGAGGGCGCAGTGTGGGCGTCCATGACGTTGGCGCACCAGTTCGAGCGGATCACCGAGGGCGGCGCCGTGACCGACCGCATCGGCATGGGCGAGCGGGTGGCGATCGCGTGCGCGTTCGGCGGCCCCGCGCGCCGCACGCTGTTTCTGCTGTCGAGCACCGACGCTTATCCTCAGCGACTGATCGGCACCCGGCTCTCCCAGGTGGACGCGGTGACGGTCGACACCCCCGGCGCGGGCCTACCCTGACACCCGGAAGGCAGAGGATGACCGACTCCTATTACGAGCTGATCGACGACGCCGACCCGCGGGGCGAGAAGTTCGCGGCGACCGACCTGGCGCGCGGCACCTGGTCGGCCGCCATCCAGCACGGCGGCCCGGTGTCGGCGCTGTTGGTCCGGGCGCTGGAACGGTGTGCGCAGCGCGACGACACCCACCTCGGCCGGGTCGTCATCGACCTGCTGGGTGGGGTGCCGGCCGAGGGCGACCTGTGGGTCAGCTCGCAAGTCCAACGGGGCGGGAAACAAATCGAGCTCGTCACCGCCGAGATGCTGGCGCCGGGGCCCGACGGCGAACCCCGGCCGGTGGCGCGTGCCAGCGGGTGGCGGTTGCAGCACCAAGACACCCGCGCGGTGGCGCACGGCGCGACTCCCCTGCCCCGGCCGCGGGCCGAGGCCCGCGACCGCAACCTCAAGGCGCGGGACTGGGATCGCAACTACGTGCACAGCCTGGACTGGCTGTGGCTGACCGAACCGCTCAGCGAGGGCCCGGGCGAATCCTGGATCAAGCCGACCGTCGACCTGGTCAAGGGCGAGGCCATGAGCCCGCTGGAGCGGCTGTTCGCGGTGGCCGACTGCGCCAACGGCATCGGCAGCAAGCTCGACATCACCAAGTGGACGTTCCTCAACACCGACCTCGCGGTGCACGTGTTCCGGATCCCCGACGGCGACTGGATCGGCATTCGCGCGGAGACCAGCTACGGGCCGGACGGCATCGGCACCACGGTCGGCACACTTTTCGACGAGGGGGGCGCGGTCGGCGCCATTCAACAATGCGTGCTGGTGCGAGGGCGCCCTGGCCGGGAAGCGAAAAAACAGTGACACGCTCGCGATACTTCGTAAAGTTTCTCCTATGAGCCACCCGGCCCCAGCCGCGGACATCGACACCTCAACACGCCAGCGCATCCTCGACGCCACCGCCGAGGTCCTCGGCCGCAACGGCAAGACGAAGCTCAGCCTGTCCGAGGTGGCCGCCCAAGCGGGCGTCTCGCGTCCCACGCTGTACCGCTGGTTCGCCTCCAAAGAGGAGCTGCTGTCGGCGTTTTCGCAATACGAACGGCAGAGCTTCGAGAGCGGCCTGGTCAAGGCCACCGCGGGGCTGAAGGGAGCCGACAAGCTCGACGCGGTGCTGCGCTTCATCGTCGAGTATCAGCATTCGTACTCCGGCGTGCGGATGGTCGACGTCGAACCCGAGCACACCATCGCCCAGTTCGGCCGCGTCATCCCGCAGATGCGCGACGGCCTGCAACGGCACCTCTCCGGACCCAACGCCGCGGTGCGAGCGGCGACCGTCATCCGGATCGCGATCTCGCATTACATCGTGCGAAGCGACGACGCCGATCAGTTCCTCGAGCAACTGCGCCACGCCGTCGGAATCAAGGGAACGACCTAGTCCGTCGGCTCCGGCGGGTCGGGGTCTCCGTTCAGGAGTTCATCGGGGTGATGGGCGTGGTTGATTTCTGGCGGTCCGGTGCCGTCGGTCCAGGCGAGGCGTCCGGTGTCGGTGACTTCGGTGTGATAGTCGCCGTCGGTGGCGCCGGCGTGATCGGGGCCGCAGGCGAAAAAGAGTTTATCCGCGTCGGTTTGCCCGCCGGCGGCCCAGTCGGGGACGTGGTGGACCTCGCAGTGATAGCCCGATTCCAGGCAGTCGGGACGGGTGCAGCCGTGGTCGCGGGCATGGCAGATGAGGCGTTGATCGGGGGTGGCGATGCGTTTTTGCCGACCCAGGTAGAGGGGCCGGCCGGTGTGGTCCTCGAATACCGCGAGATAGTGAATCGCGTTGGCCGCCATCCTAATCAGATCGGGCATCGGCAGGCGCGATCCGCCGCCGGTGCGCGCGGGAGCGGGCATCGGCACCGATGGGTCGACGGCGGCATGGGCGGCCCGATCGAGTTCGCCCAGCGTGGTGGTGACCACCACGGTGACCGGATGGCCGCGGTGGGTGCCGAGTTGCCCGGAGCCGATCGCGGTCCGCAGGGCCAGTTTGAGGGCGTCGTGGCCACGTTGGGCGGTGCTGCGGGTGTCGCGCTCCTCGGCGGGGCTGGTGTCGTCGGGTTGGTGGCGCCCCGGGCGCACCGCGGCCGCGATGGCTTCCAGGTAGGCGCGGGCCTCGGGGTCGAGCAGCCCGGACAGCCGCGACATACCGTCGGGGCCTTGCGGGCCCAGGTGCAGCCCGCGCCGCCGCGCCCGGTCCTCGTCGGTAAACAGTCCGTCGGGGTTGAGATAGTCGGCGATGCGCTGCCCCAGCTTGCCGATGACCCCGGAGTCCAGTTTCGCGGCGTGCTCTACCAGCAGGCGTTCGGCCTCCGCGACGTCGGCCGGTGAGACGCTGGCCGGCAGCACATCCACCGCGTGACAGATCGCGCGGATGTGATCCTCGCCGAGCGCGCCTGCTTCCACCGCCGCCGCGACCTCGGCCAACTCCGGCCCCACCGGCGGGCCGGCCAGCGAGCGCCGCGGCCGAATCCGGGCCGCCAACCGAAACCGGCGCGTCACCTCCCCGGACGTCAGACGCAGCCGCGCGCACAACCGGCCCCGCACCGCGGGCAGGGACGGACTGCCGTCCGGGGGCTCGGCGATCTCACCGAACACCCGATACATCACCCCCCGATTCACCCGCTCCTGGGTCTCGAGCCGCTCGGCCACCTCGACGCGAAAGTCGTTGCCCACCAGATCCGACGAGGTCTCCCGCAACACCACGTGCGCGGCGTCGATCGCATCAAGAGCAGCGCTGATCCGCTGCCGTGCCAACTCCGCACTCAAGCCCATAGCCCGACGCTAAAAACCACCCCCGTCAAAACCCCCACCCGAACACACCCGGCACCCGGCCTGTGGATAAAACTGCAACTGTGGATCAGTCGAACAGCACGGCCGCGTTGAGGTAACCGGTCGGGTCGAGGGCGGCCTTGACCGCCCGCATCGCGGCGATGTCGGCGGGCTCCCGCGACATCCCGAGGTAGGGGCGCTTCCGACTGCCTACGCCGTGCTCGGAGCTGACGTTGCCGCCGCATCGCGCGATCAGATCCATCATCGGCGCATACAACGCCTGCTCGCGTTCCGGCGGGCAACGCAACACGTTGAGGTGCAGGTTGCCCTCTCCGATGTGGCCGAACAACACGGGCAGCGCGTCGGGCGCATGCACCCCGACCAAATCGACCGCCTCCCTGGCGAATTCACCAACGGTCGACAGGGGCAAGGACACGTCGAACTTCAGCGGCGGCCCATACACACCCAGCACCTCGGCGAGCGATTCCCGCACCCGCCACAACCGTTGCTGCGCAGCGACATCCACGCCGACGGCCGGCTCACCGGCCAGGCGCACGCCCTCGAGCAGGTCGGCGAGCCGATCCGTCTGGTCGTGGTCAGCGGCCAGCTCCACCAGCAGCAACCAGTCGCCCTGCACCGGCGCCCCGACACCGAGGTGTTCGGCGGTCAGCGCGGCGGCCCGGCCGTCGATCAGCTCCAAAGCCGCGATCCCATCCACGTCGCGAAACGTGCGGCCGGCGTCGACCAGCGCCTCCAGTTCGGCGAACCCGCAGACCGCCGTCACCCGATGCGACGGCATCGGATGCAACCGCAGGTCCAGCGCGGTGATGACGCCGAGGGTGCCCTCGGCGCCGACGAACAGCGCCGGCAGGTCGTAGCCGGTGTTGTCGCTGCGCACCTCACTGTGGCGGCGCAGCAGCGAACCGTCGGGCAGCGCCACCTGCAGGCCAAGGACCTGCTCGCCCATGTTGCCGTAGCGGACGGTGCGCAGGCCGCCGGCGTTCGTCGATGCCATGCCGCCGACGGTGGCGGTGTCGCGGGCGGCCAGATCGACGCCGAACACCAAACCCGCTGCGGCAGCGGCGTTCTGGACGACAGCCAGGGTAGCTCCGGCGCCGGCCGAGAGGCGACGCTCGACGGTGTCCACGTCGCCGAGCGCGCGCAGCCGTTCGGTCGACAGCAACACGTCATCGCGCTCGGGGACGGTCCCGGCCACCAGCGAGGTCCGCCCGCCCTGCACCGTCACGTGCGCCCCCGCGTCGCGGCACACCCGCAACGCCTCGGCGACCTCCTCAGCCGTACCCGGCCGCACCAGCGCGCTGGCGCGCCCGCGGTAGCGCCCGGTGTGATCGACGCTGCGGCCGGCCAGCACGTCAGGGTCGGTGACGACGTGAGACGAACCGACCACACCCGCCAAACTGCGCAGCATGCTCGCGGTTATAGCACCTAGAACTCTTTGTGGTTCACGTCGGTTATCAGCCCACCGTCCATGACGAATTCGCTCCCCGTCGAGTAAGAGGACTCGTCGCTGGCCAGGAACAGCACGAACGTTGCGACCTCGCGGACTTCACCCGGACGGCCGAGCGGGATGGTGACCATGTCTTCGGGCAGGTGCGCGGTCATCGGGGTGCGGATGAAACCGGGGTGGATCGAATTCACCCGGATGTTCAACGGCGCCAACTCCAACGCCGCCGACTTGGCCAGCCCGCGCACGCCCCACTTGGACGCGACGTACGGGTGCACCATCGGCGCGCCGCGCAGCCCCTCGATCGACGACACGTTGATGATGGAGCCTCCCCCGGCCGCGGTCATCGGTTCGACCGCCGCCCGCATGCCCAGGAAGGTGCCGGTCAGGTTGACGTCGATCACCTTCTGCCACTTGTCCAGCTTGAAGTCCTTCAACGGCCCCAGCGCGACCGTGCCCGCATTGTTGACCAGCACGTTCAGCTTGCCGAATTCGCCGACGGCGGTCGCGACCGCGGCGTCCCACTGGTCGGGCTGGGTGACGTCGAGGTGGACGTAGCGCGCGGAGTCGCCGATCTCCTCGGCCAGCGCCTTGCCCTGGTCGTCCAGAATGTCGCCGATAACCACCTTGGCGCCTTCCTCGACCAGCAGCCGCGCATCTTCGGCGCCCATGCCGCCGGCGGCGCCACTGATCAGCGCTACCTTGCCGTCAACCCGTCCCATCTAACAGTCCTTTCGAATTTAGTTAACTACCAAGTCTTTTGACGCATAGAGGCCTTTACCAGTCACCAGCGGCAGATCCAGGGTCGTCCGGATCCCCGGCGGCGCGGCGATCACCGCGGGGATCGCGTTGACGATGCGGCCGGCGGCGCCCGCGATCGCGGCGTGATTGTGGTCGCCCTTGCGGCTGCTGGGGATGATGTCCACGGCGTAGGAAGGTTCGCCGGTGATCTCGACGCGATACGAGCCGTCGCCGGAGGCAGGCTGGGGCAGGTCGGGGCGCAGGTCGGGCCGCAGCCGGGTGACGTGCTCGATGACGATCGCGGGGTGGCCCTTGACCATTCCGCGGATCTCGAACTGCAGCACCGCCAGCGTGCCCTTGGCAACGTGCCCCACAGCGATGTCGAAGTCCTCGGGTGCCGGCTCACGTTGGTAGGACTCGGTGATCGCGTCGATCTCGATGCCGAGGCCGGCCGCCAACTGTCGGATCACGGTCCCCCACGCAATGCTCAGAACACCCGGCTGCAGCAGCATCGGGATGTAATCCAGGGGCTGGGCGAAGCCCATGTAGCTCATCACCTCGACGCCGTTGTACGACGCATAATCGTGAATCTCCATGCAGCGCACCTGTTCGATACGCTGACAGGTTCCGGCGAGCGCGAACGGGATCAGGTCGTTGGCGAATCCCGGATCCACGCCGCTGATGAAGATGCTCGAATTCCCTTGCTGGGCAGCATCTTCCACCCGGGCGATGTATTTGTCGGGCATGACCCCCCACGGGTACTGCAGCAATCCCGGTGACGATCCGACGACGTTGATGCCGGCGGCCAGGATGCGCATGACGTCCGCCATCGCGTCGGGCAGCCGGGTGTCGCCCATGGCGCAGTAGACGACGCACTCGGGCTTGGCGGCCAGGATGGCGTCGAGGTCCGAAACGGCGGCGACGCCCGTCACGGTGTCGGCGTCCAGCCCTACGCCGCACAGTTGCCCGGCGTCCTTGCCCACCTTCTCCGGCGTGGACACGCACACGCCCGTGAGCTCGAACGCGGGATTGGTGATCAGCTCGGCCAGGGCCAACCCTCCGACGTTTCCGGTACCGACGTGTGCGACGCGGATGGCCATGAGAGTCTCCGTCCCTCGAACGCTCGAAACGTTTCTAGACAGTAGTCCACAACTTCTGCGACGCCTACGGCGCAGGGGCAGAATGGAAACCCTCATGGCGCAACGCGAGGACGTCCAATTCCGGTCCGGTGCCGACCGGATCAGCGCGTGGCTCTACCGGCCGGACGGCGGTGGCGCCGCGCCGCTGCTGGTGATGGCGCACGGCCTGGGTGCGGTGCGGACCATGCGACTGGACGCCTATGCCGAACGATTCAGCGCAGCCGGCTACGCCTGCCTGGTGTTCGACTACCGCAACTTCGGCGACAGCGAGGGCCGGCCGCGACAACTGCTCGACATCGGGATGCAGCTCGCGGACTGGGCGGCCGCGGTCGGCCACGCCCACACCCTTGACGGCGTCGATCACGATCGAATCGGCGTGTGGGGCACCTCTTTTGGCGGCGGACACGTGATCGCGACGGCGGCCAGGGTGCCGGGCATCAAGGCCGCCGTGGCCCAGTGCCCGTTTACTGACGGCATCGCATCCGCGCGCACGCTGAGCCCGGTGATTTTCGGCCGCGTCGGCCTACTGGCCACACGGGACCTCATCGCGGCCGGGCTCGGCAGGTCGCCGGTGATGGTTCCCGCGGCCGGCAGGCCGGGCGAAGTCGCCCTGATGAACGCGCCCGACGTCTACCCCGGCTACATGAGGCTGATCCCCGAGGGCCAGACCGTGCCCAACGAGGTCGCCGCCCGGTTCGCGTTGAAGGTCGCCGCCTACCGACCCGGCAGGCTGGCCGCGAAGGTCGCGTGCCCCATCCTGTTCTGCGTCTGCGAGGCCGACTCGGTGGCTCCCCCGGTGCCGACGCTGCGCTACGCGGCGAAGGCACCGCGCGGGGAGGTCCGGATGTATCCCGAGGGGCATTTCGAGATCTATGTCGGCGACGCCTTCGACCGCGTCGTCGCGGATCAGCTCGCCTTTCTCGACAGGCACCTCAAACGTGTGAACGCTTAGAACTTGCGCAAAACGCCAAACTTACCGGCGGGACAGATCTACCCTCGGTCAATACCTAATACCCACGGTCGCGGATAACTCCCTTTGGGCCGGGATGGCGTCCGTGGGGAAAGGACGGGGAGATGTCGGATTTAATTACTGTCCCTGAGACCTTGGCTTCCACGGCCGCCGATGTGCAAAGCATCGGTTCGGCAATCAACGCGGCCGGGACGAATGCCGCCGCGCGGACAACCGGTTTGCTCGCGGCGGCGCAGGACGAAGTATCGGCGGCGATCGCGAACCTATTCGGTGCGTACGGCACGGAATACCAGGCGCTCCTCGCGCAGGCCGTGGGTTTTCACAGCCAATTCACGCAGGCATTGGCGGCGGCGGCAAGCGCCTATGCGCAATCCGAGGCCGCCAACGCGGCGCTTGTCTCCGGAGGCTCGTCTACTGGAACCCCGCTGTCAGTGGTGCAGCTGGCCTCCCCCGGCGACCCACTGTTCGCGTTGATCATGGGCGGCACGAACAACCCGCAACCCGACCCCAAATACGTGACAAGCGTCTTCAACGCCTACATCAAGCCCCTCTACCCGTCGGTCTCATCGCCGCCGCTGCCCGTCTTCACGCCCGAGCAGTTCTGGCCGGTGACGCCGAACCTCGGCAACATGACGTTCGGCCAGTCGGTCGCCAAGGGCGTCACGTTGCTGAACAACGCGATCAACTCGACCCTCAACGGCCAGCCATTAAACAGCGCCGTCGTTTTCGGCTACTCGCAAAGCGCCACGATCGCCACGAACGAAATAAGGAACCTGATGGCCGCGGGCTCCCCCTATCAGGGCCACTTGAACTTTGTGCTGATCGGCGATCCCAACAACCCCGTCGGCGGCATCCTGGAGCGCTTCCCCGGCTTCTACATCCCGTTCCTGGACGTGGCTTTCAACGGTGCGACGCCGCCGAATTCCCCGTACCCGACCTCGATTTACACGTACCAATACGACGGCATCGCCGACGCCCCGCAATACCCGCTCAACCTCGTGTCCGACCTCAATGCGCTCATGGGCTACTTCTTCGTCCACGGCCAATATCCCCTCTTGACGGCCACCCAGGTCGGCACCGCCGTGCCATTACCCACGTCGCCCGACTACACCGGCAGCACCCAGTACTACATGCTGATGACCCAGAACCTGCCACTGCTCGAGCCGATCCGCGCTATCCCGTATGCCGGCCCCCCGATCGCCGACATCTTCCAGCCCGATCTGCGGGTGCTCGTCGACCTGGGCTACGGCGACTACGGGCCCGGCGCCAACTATGCGAACATCCCGACCCCGGCGGGATTGTTCGACGTACCGAATCCGTTCACGGTCATCCCCGACCTCGCCCTGGGCGCGGTCCAGGGTCCCTATGGCGCCGCGGTGGAGATCGGTGTGGAGGCCGGGCTGCTGTCGCCGTCGTACTTCCCGAACACCTACCCGTGGGTGCCGTCCATCAACCCGGGCCTGAACGTCTCGTTCGGCCAGTCCAGCACCACGCTGCTGTCCCTATTGAGCGGGGCGACCGGCAACGTGCTGCACCTGATCCCGCCGCCCAACTTCGGCTGACCCGCCGGCTACGGGCCCAGCGGCGAATGCTGCCGGATCGACTCGTCGCGAATCAAACCCCGCAGCAGCGCGGTGCTGAACTCCGCGGCGATCTCCTTGGCGGTGCGCCGCCCACTCGGCCGCAGCCAGCGGTAGCTGCCCAGCGTCATCCCGATGTAGCCCAAAGCCACCACGTGCGAGTCGCATTCGTAGAACTCGCCGCTGGCGATCCCGCGGTCGATGAGCCCGTGCACGTGCTCGTAGACCTGGGCCTCCTTCTCGCGGACCTCCGCGACCTGCTCGGAGGTGAACCACTCGGTGATGTACGGCTGCTCCTGGAAGTACACGGCGGCCCGCTCGGGATTGGCCGCGATCCCAGTCAGCAGGCGCACGGTGTACTGGTAGAGCGCCTCGCGGGCCGTCCACGACGGGTCGTCGTGCACGGCGGCCAACGTGCCCTCGGCGGCCTGGCGGTAAATGTCGAACAGGATCAGCGACTTGCTGGCGTAGTAGTGGTAGACGGTCGCCTTGTTCAGCCCGATGACGTCGGCGACGTCGTCCATCCGGGTGCCGTGATAGCCGCGCGCGGCGAACAGCTTGGTGGCAACGGCCAGCAACTCCTCGCGGCGGGTCAGCCCGTTCTCGGATGGCATCTGTCTCTGAGTGCTCTCTATCGTTCACTGCTATCAATCAACTGGTTGGACAGTTTAAGGGCATCGCCGCCTGTCGCACCGGCGGCTCTACGACTACGATGGTGTGTCGAACTGGTCGCGAGTCGAGAGGTGGGGACATGGATCCGAGTCCGGACTATGACATGAGCGACGAGATCGAGTTCTTCTTCAAGTACGTGCCGTGGGGTCTGCGCGGCGTCGTCGACGGCAACGGGTACCCGCCGCCGGCATACCCGCCCGTCTAGAGCGCCTTTAGTTCTTCGGCGACCTCGGTCACCGACTTCTTCGCGTCCCCGAACAACATCGTCGTGCCGTCGGCGTAGAACAGCGGGTTGTCGATACCCGCGAATCCCGAGTTCATCGACCGCTTCAACACGATCACCGACTTCGCCTTGTCCACGTTGAGGATCGGCATGCCGTAGATCGGGCTGGACGCCTCGTTGCGCGCCGCCGGGTTGGTGACGTCGTTGGCGCCGATGACGATCGCGACGTCGGTGCGCGCGAACTCGTCGTTGATGTCGTCCATGTCCTTCATGGCGTCGTAGTCCACCTCGGCCTCGGCCAGCAGCACGTTCATGTGCCCGGGCATGCGGCCGGCGACCGGGTGGATCGCGTACTTCACCGCGACGCCCTTGTCCTCCAGCAGCGAGGCCATGTCCTTGACGGCGTGCTGGGCCTGCGCCACGGCCAGGCCGTAGCCGGGCACCACGATCACCTGGTTGGCGTAGGCCATCTGGATCGCCGCATCGGCGGCCGACGTCGCCTTGACGTGCTTGTCGCCGCCGCCGTCGCCACTGGGCGCCACCCCGCCCCCGCCGAAACCGCCCGCAACGATCGCGGGAATGGAGCGGTTCATGGCCTTGGCCATCAGGTTGGTCAGGATCGAGCCGGACGCGCCGACGATCATGCCGGCGACGATCATCGCGGTGTTGTTCAGCGCCAAACCGGCCGCGGCGGCCGACAGCCCGGTCATCGCGTTGAGCAGGGAGATGACCACCGGCATGTCGGCGCCGCCGATGGGCAGCACGACCATCAGGCCGAGCACCCCGGCCGCGGCCAGCAGGCCGATCATCCACCAGAGCGGCACCCCGCCCGTGCCGGGATGCGCGCCCAGACCGATGACCACAGCGGCAGCCACCGCGGCGGCCAGCAGCAGCAGGTTGATCGGCTGCTGGGCCTTCCCGAAGCCGATCGGCGATCCGGAGATGATTTCCTGCAGCTTGCCGAACGCGATGATCGAGCCCCAGAACGAGATCGACCCGATGATCGCGGCGAACAGCGACGCGACGACGATGTGCACGGTCGGCGACTCGCCGTGCTGGAAGGCCGAAAAGCCTTTGGTCTCAATGAATTCCGAGAGCGCGATGAGCGCGACGGTGCCGCCACCCACGCCGTTGAAGAACGCCACCAGCTGCGGCATGGCGGTCATCTTGGTGTAGCGGGCCGGTGGGACGCCGAGCGCGACACCCACCACCAGCCCGAGGATGATCAGCACCCATTGGTCGGTATGCCGGATCTTGATGAGCGTCGCCGTCACGGCCAGCGCCATGCCCACCGCGGCGATCAGGTTGCCGCGCACCGCGGTCTTGGGCCCGGTCAGGCCCATCAGCCCGTAGATGAACAGCGAGAACGAGATGATGTAAAGGACGGTCACCAGGTAGTTCATTTGGCGACCTCGTCAACTTTGGCGGGCACCGGCTTCTTCTTGCCCTTGAACATGCCCAGCATCCGGTCGGTGACGATGAAGCCGCCGATGACGTTGAGCGTGCCGAACACCACCGCGACGAACAGGATGATCTGCACCGCGAGCGACGGGTGCTCGACCTCCCCGAACACCACCAGCGCGCCGAGCACCACGATGCCGTGGATGGCGTTGGTGCCCGACATCAGTGGCGTGTGCAGCGTGTTGGGCACCTTGGAGATCACCGCGAACCCGACGAATCCGGACAGCACCAGGATCGCCAGGTTGGCCAACAGCTCGTCGTACATCTAATCCTCCCCGCGGGTAACACACGAGTCCGCGATGACCTCGTCGTCGAAGTCCGGCGCCAACTTCCCGTCCTTGATCAGCAGGTCCAGCAGCGCCGTGATGTTCTTGCTGTAGAGCTCGCTCGCGTGCTCCGGCATGGTCGCGGGCAGGTTCAGCGGCGAGGCGATGGTGACGTCGTGCTTGACCACGGTGCGGCCCGGCTCGGTCAGCTCGCAGTTGCCGCCGGTCTCACCGGCGAGGTCGACGATCACGCTGCCGGGTTTCATCGCCTCCACCGCGGCCGCGGTCACCAGCCGCGGCGCCGGGCGCCCCGGCACCAGCGCGGTGGTGATCACCACGTCGAATCCGGCGATCGCATCTTCCAGCGCCTTCTGCTGCTGGGCGCGCTCCTCGTCGGTCAGCTCGCGCGCGTAGCCGCCCTCACCGGCCGCGTCTATCCCGACGTCCAGCCACTGCGCCCCCACCGACCGCACCTGGTCGGCCACCTCCGGACGCACGTCGTAGCCGGTCGTCCGCGCGCCCAGCCGCTTGGCCGTCGCCAGCGCCTGCAGCCCGGCCACCCCGACGCCGAGCACCAGTACGGTGGCGGGCTTCACGGTTCCCGCCGCCGTGGTCAGCATCGGGAAGAACCGGGTCGACTCCGAGGCCGCCAGCAGGACGGCCTTGTACCCGGCCACGTTGGCCTGCGACGACAGCGCGTCCATCACCTGCGCCCGCGAGATGCGCGGGATCGCCTCCAGCGCGAACGCCTGAACCCCGGCCTGCTTCAGCGCCCCGATCGCGTTGTCCGCGTTGCGCGGCGCCAGAAAACCGATCAGCGTCTGGCCGCTGTGCAACCGGGCGACCTCGTCGGCGGTCGGCGGTGCCACCTTGACGACGACGTCGGCCGCCCAGGCGTCCCCGATGCTGGCCCCCGCCTCGGTGTAGAGCGCGTCGGGCAGCAACGCGCGTTCGCCCGCACCGGACTCGACCACCACCGCCAAACCGCTACTGACCAGCGACGCGACCGCCTTCGGCACCAGCGCGACGCGCCGCTCGTCGGTCCCCGACTCGGCGACCACCCCCACCGTCGTCTGCGCATCTGTCATGGCGCGTACATCTACTTCCCTTATGTCTTCGGCTTGCCGCAGCACACCCTATCCGCAGTCACCACAGCGGAATATCTTGCCCGTGCTGCGACGCCGGGCGGGGCCCGAAGTACCGGCGCTCGGATTCCTGGATCGGCACGTCGTTGATGCTGGCCTCGCGGCGGGCCATCAGTCCCGACGGGCTGAACTCCCACAGCTCGTTGCCGTAGCTGCGGTACCACTGGCCCGTGTGGTCGTGGCACTCGTACTGGAACCGCACGGCGATGCGGTTGTCGTGGAAGTCCCACAAGCTCTTGCGCAGCGAGTAGTCGAGTTCGCGCTGCCACTTGCGCGTCAAAAACGCCACGATCTCAGGCCGGCCGACGACATGCTCGTCGCGGTTTCGCCACTGCGAGTCGGGCGTGTACGCCAGGCTCACCTTCTCCGGGTCGCGGGTGTTCCAGGCGTCCTCGGCCGCCTGGACCTTCTGAAGTGCCGTCTCGAGGGTGAATGGCGGGAACGGGGGGCGTGATTCGGTCATGGCGTCCATCGTGCGCCCTCGCGAGCGCTGACAGTTCCTCGAGACTGAAGCCACGCACACCCGCCGCGGCACCCGCAACCGAGCCGCCGGAACTCTGCTCGCGCCGCCTGGCGACACGTGTCCTATCGTGACGGTCATGGACTTCGCGATGTCGGCCAAAGCCAGCGATTACCACAAGCGATTGTCCGACTTCATGATCGAGTACGTGTTTCCGGCCGAGGCCGAATACGACAAATACCGTCACGAGGCCGGCCCGAATGACCACACGGTTCCGCCGGTCATCGAGGAATTGAAGATCAAGGCCAAACAACAGGGCCTGTGGAACCTGTTCCTGCCGGCCGAGTCGGGGTTGACCAACCTGGAGTACGCCCCGCTGGCCGAGCTGACCGGTTGGAGCCTCGAGCTCGCTCCCGAGTCGCTCAACTGCGCGGCGCCCGACACCGGCAACATGGAGACCCTGCACCTGTTCGCGACCGAGGAGCAGCGCAAGCAGTGGCTGGAGCCCTTGCTGGCCGGGGAGATCCGCAGCGCCTTCTCGATGACCGAGCCCTCGGTCGCCAGCAGCGACGCCCGCAACATCGAAACGTCCATCGAGCGCGACGGCGGCGACTACGTCATCAACGGCCGCAAGTGGTGGACGTCCGGGGCGGCCGACCCGCGCTGCAAGATCCTCATCGTGATGGGCCGGACCAACCCGGACGCGGCCAGCCATCAGCAGCAGTCGATGGTGCTGGTGCCCATCGATACGCCCGGCGTGACCGTCATCCGCTCCACGACGGTCTTCGGTTATCAGGACCAGCCCGGGCACTGCGAGATCGACTACGACAACGTCCGGGTGCCGGTGACCAACCTGCTCGGCGAAGAGGGCGCCGGCTTCGCGATAGCCCAGGCGCGACTGGGGCCGGGCCGCATCCACCACTGCATGCGCGCGCTGGGCGGCGCCGAACGCGCGCTGGCGCTGATGGCCGTCCGCGCGCGCAACCGGGTGGCGTTCGGCCGCCCGCTGGCCGAGCAGGGCGTGGTGCGGGAGGCAATTGCCAAGTCCCGCAACGAGATCGACCAGGCGCGACTGCTGTGCGAGAAGGCGGCCTGGACCATCGATCAGCACGGCAACAAGGCCGCCCACCTGCTGGTCTCGCAGATCAAGGCGGTGGCCCCGCAGGTGGCGTGCAACGTGATCGACCGCGCCATCCAGGTGCACGGGGCCGCCGGCGTCAGCGACGACACCGTGCTGGCCCGGATGTACGCCTGGCATCGCGCGATGCGGATCTTCGACGGACCCGACGAGGTGCACATGCGGACCATCGCGCGCACGGAGCTCGGTGGGGAGCAATCCGCGCTCGCCGCGGCGGTCACCCGGCATGGCTGAAGCCGTGCGAGAACTGTCCGGTGCGTGGAACTTTCGTGACGTCGCCGACGGTGTCGACGGCCTGCGGCACGGGCGGGTGTTCCGGTCCGGCGAGTTGAGCCGCCTCGACGACGACGGTCGGGCGACGCTGCGCCGGCTGGGCATCACCGACGTCGCCGACCTGCGCGCCGCGCGCGAGGTTGCCCGGCGCGGGCCGGGGCTGGTTCCCGACGCCGTCGAGGTCCACCTGCTGCCGTTCCCCGACCTGGCCGACGCCGAGGCCGAAGCGGCGGCGCCGCACGAGGAGGCGTTCCAGCGGCTGTTGCGGGGCGAAGCCGACGGCTCGGAAGAGTCGGTGAACGAGACCGCCGTCCGATTCATGACGGACGAGTACCGGCAATTCCCGACGCGCAACGGGGCGCAGCGCGCGCTGCACCGCGTCGTCACGCTGCTGGCCGCCGGTCGCCCGGTGCTGACCCACTGCTTCGCGGGCAAGGACCGGACCGGCTTTGTGATCGCGACCGTGCTCGAAGCAATCGGCGTCGATCGCGACGCCATCGTCGCCGACTTCCTGCGCAGCAATGACGCCGTGCCCGAGCTTCGGTCGCGGATCTTCGAGATGATCCAGCAGCGCGGGGATACCGAACTGACCCCGGAGGTGGTGACGTTCACCGAGGCCCGGCTGTCCGACGGCGTCCTCGGGGTGCGTCCGGAATACCTGGCCGCCGCCCGCCAAACCATCGACGCCGAATTCGGTTCGCTCGGCGGCTATCTGAGCGACGCGGGCATAACCGACGCCGATCTGGATCGACTGCGCGGCGCGCTGCTCGCCTGATCCCCGCGCCGGCGGCGCAAATCCCGGACAGGATCGTGAGATCGCCCTAGGCTGACGGGGTCCGCTGCAGCGGTCGAGTCGCGCCTTTGTCGGGGAAGGATTCGGGCCGATGACGTATGTGATTGCCGAGCCGCAGATGATGGCGTCGGTCGCGGCGGAAATCGAGGGAATCGGGTCCGCCTTCAGCGCCGCTACCGGCGCCGCGGCGGCGCCGACGTCGGGTGTGGCGGCGGCGGCGGGCGACGAGGTGTCGGCCGCCATCGCCGATGTGTTCGGCACATTCGGCCAGGACTATCAGGAGCTCGTCGCGCGGTTCGAGGCGTTTCACAACCAGTTCCAGCAGACGCTGGCTTCGGCCGGGTTCGCCTATGCCGAGACCGAGGCGGCCGTCGCCGCGACCCTGGGCCTCGCACCCGGCGCGCCTATCCCCGCGGCCACGCAACCCCCATTCATACCAACGGATTTGACGATCTTCATCGGCGGCACCGGGACCCCCATACCGTCGTCGTCATTCGTTACCCGTGCCAACAACCTCTATGTCCGCTTGGCGAACGCCATGCAGGCGTTGGTCACGCCCGAGCAGTTGTACCCACTGACCGGCGTCAAAAGCATGACCCTCGATGCGTCGGTCCAAGAGGGTGTGACCATTCTCGACAACCAGCTGTACAACTCAATACACAACCAAGGGCAAACGGTAACCGTCTTCGGCATTTCCCAGAGCGCCATCATCTCCTCGCTGGAAATGCAGAACCTCGCCAACGGCACGTCCCTCTTCGGCACGAACCCTCCCAACGTCAACCAGCTCAACTTCGTGCTGACCGGGAACGAAGTGAACCCCAACGGCGGCCTGCTTTCGCGTTTCCCGAATCTCTCCCTGCCCGCCCTGGGGCTGAATTTCTATCCCGCGATGAACGCGAACACGCCCTACCACGTAGCCAACTACACACTGGAATACGACGGGTTCGCCGACTTCCCGCGGTACCCGATCAACATCATTTCCGACTTGAATGCGATCGCGGGCATCGTCTACGTGCACACCACCTATCTCGATCTCACGCCCACCCAGATCAATAACGCGATTCCATTGCCGACGTCTCCGGGCTACACCGGCAACACCCAGTACTTCATGATTCCCACCGCGGAGCTGCCGCTGCTGAGACCGTTGGATGCCATACCGGTGATCGGAAAGCCGCTGGTCGACCTGCTCCAACCGGACATGAAGGTGTTGGTCAATTTGGGTTACGGTCCCGATCCCACTCTCGGGTACTCGACCAGCCCCGCGGACGTGCCGACACCGTTCGGCCTGTTCCCGGATGCCAACCCCGCCACCGTGTTCAACGCGTTGGTGACCGGGACCCAGCAGGGAATCCACGACTTCTCGCTCGACCTGCAGCAGATCGCGTCGCAGCCGCCCCCCGTCGTGCCGCAGCTCGCCCTGCCGAGTTCGCCGCCGGGCCCGACGACGACGCCGGCGAACTTCCCGTCACCGCAACAGGTCTTCAACACCATCAACAAAATCGTGACGACCGACTACGCCGTCGCGCTTCCGACGGCCGATATCGGCTACTCCCTCGTCACCGAGGTGCCCTTCTACGACACCGAGCTTTTCCTGAGCCAGCTCGGTCAGGGCAACCTCGTCAACGCGATCGGTTATCCGATCGCCGCCGACGTCGGGTTGGGTACCGTGGCGGGCGGGGTCGAATTCCTGACCATCGTTTCGGCGCTCGCGAGCAACGTCAAGGACATCCAGAGCCTCATTCCCTAACGCGCACAATGGGTCCTGCCCCACTTCGGGAACGAATGCTTTAGAAGCAAAAACACCGGTGCAAAACGCCAACAAGAAGACGCTGTCGCTCCTAAGCTAGCTGGGTGCCGGTGCCCGAGCCGAGGTTGACGGCGTCCTCGGGACCAACACGCTTGCCCCTCAGTGCGGAAGGGAAGAGGCGATGACGAGCTTGATCACGCAGCCCCAGATCTTGACGACGGCCGCAGCGGACGCTTCTGCCATCGGTTCGGCGATCGACGAGGCCAAGGCGGCCGCGGCCGGCCCCACAACGAGTCTCGCCGCAGCGGCCGAAGACGAGGTGTCGGCCATCACCGCGCAGTTCTTCGGCTCGTTCGGCCAGGAATACCAGGCGCTGCTGCAGCAGGCCTCGGCGTTCCACGGACAGTTCGTCGCGGCGCTGGCCGGCGCCGGAAATGCTTACGCGGAAGCCGAAGCCCAGATCGCAGGGACGCTGGGCCTGACCGGCTCGGCCAGCGGCGTGCCATTCACGGCTGTGACCCAGGCGGCCGACCCGGCCGTCAAAGCCATCCTTGTCATGACCGGCACCGGTACCGCCAACCCGCCACAGAGCTACGTCACCAACGTCAGCACGCGCTACCTGACCGCGTTCACCAGTGCACTCACGCTCCCCGTGACCACGGCCGAGGGTTTGTACCCGTTCAGCGGTGTCAAGGACCTGACGCTGGACATCTCCTTGGCCCGCGGCGTCACCGCCCTGGACAACATCATCAACCAGCAGATCACGCCCGGCTTGGGCGGGCCGACCAATAGCGTTTCCATACTGGGCTACTCGCAGAGTGCGATCATCTCCTCGCTGGAGATGCCGAAACTCCTCGCCGAGGGCTTTGTAGGTTCACTCAACCCGGCGACGAACCAGGTGTACTTCACGCTGCTCGGTGACCCGGCCAATCCCAACGGCGGCCTGCTCGCGCGCTTCCCGGGGCTGAGCTTCCCGAGCCTGGGCGTCACTTTCGGCACCTCCACGCCGAGCAATGACTTCCCGACCACGATTTGGTCGCTCGAATACGACGGCTTCGCGGACTTCCCGCGCTACCCGATCGATATTTTCTCCGACCTCAACGCCCTCGCCGGCATTGTGTTCATCCATGGAACCTATCCGCATCTGACCCAAGCGACGCTCAATACCGCTGTGACGCTGGGGCAGTCGGGAGCGCCCTCCATGACGACCTACAACATGATCCCCACCGATAACCTGCCGCTGCTGACACCGCTGCGCGCGCTCCCGGTCATCGGAAACCCGCTGGCGGATTTGATCCAGCCGGACCTGAAACTCCTTGTCAACTGGGGCTACGGCGACCCGAACTTCGGCTGGTCGACCAGCCCGGCCGATATCCAGACCCCGTTCGGGTTCCTCCCGCCGCTCAGCGCCACGACGGAGCTGGGAGCCCTGTTGCCCGGCGCCACCGCGCAGGGCGTCAGCGCCTTCACCCACGACCTGTCGAACCTGGCGAGCTCCCTTCCCGGCGCGGCATCAACGGGCCTCGCCCAGCTTTCGACGCCACCGTCCGCGTCGCTTCCGACCACGCCCACCGGAGTCATCCAGGCCATCGAGTCGGCGAACACCAACATCGTTGGCACGCTGACCGGCGATGTCTCGACCGCCTACGCGACGTTGCTGCCGACCGCGGACATCGCGACCGCCGTCGTCGTCACCCTCCCGTCGTACGACCTCAACCTGTTCCTCGACGGGATCAACGAAGCCATCACTGTCAATCCAATTCAGGGACTGATGGACGCGTTCGGCCGTCCGATCGCCGCCGACGTCGGATTGGTCACGCTGGCAGGCGGTTTCGAACTCATCAACTTTGTGAACGCGGGCCAGACGATCTTCACTGGCGTACCAAACCCTGGTCCCCAGTGACGAAGTGGCGCTCGGCTGACCGCTAGGGCTCGAGCACTACCTTGCCCAGCACCCCCCCGTCGGCCAGGCACTGTAGCGCCGCCTGCCCCTCCGACAGCGGGAAACGCTGCGGCGGAGGGGGTTTCAGCCCGAGAAAGACCAACTGACTCAGCCCCCAGGCGAACAGGGCGGCCGAACCGGGGACCCGGTTGAGGTACTCGCCCCACGCGACGCCGACCACGCTGACGTTGCGCAGCAGCAACCGGTTCACCTTCACGGTCGGAATGCCGCCCGCAGCAAAGCCGATCACCAGCAGCTTGCCGTCGATCGCCAGGACCCGGATCGCGTCGTCGAAGGCCGGGCCGCCGATGGGGTCGACGACGATGTCCACCCCGCGGCCCTGGGTGTAGTCACGCACCCGATCGGCCCAGCCGTCGGCCAGCGGCACGACCAGGTCGGCGCCCAGCGACCCGACATAGTCGGTCGCGGCCTCCCGGTGCACCACGGCCAACACCTTTTTCGCGCCCATTGCCCGCGCCACCTGGATGGCCGCCGTGCCCACCCCGCCGGCGGCACCCAACACCAGGACGGTGTCGCCCGGCCGCATGGCGGCGCGGCGGGACAGCGCGAAGTACATGGTGTTGTAGTTCACCAGCAACGAAACCGCTTCGGCGTCATCGAGTTCCGCGGGGCTGCGCATCACGTTGGGCACCGGGACGGCGACCTGTTCCGCGTAGGAACCCAGGATCCCGAAGGCCGAGACCCGCTCGCCCACCCGGAAGCCGGAGCCTTCCGGCGCGGAACGCACCACCCCGGCGGCTTCCATGCCGGGGACGAACGGCGGGGGCAACTTCAGCTGGTACTCGCCCTTGGTCAGCAGCAGGTCCGGAAAGCACACCCCGGCGGCGCGAACGTCGATGACGACGTGGTTCCCGTCGGCGCTGACGTCATCGATATCGATGAAGACCATGCCGTCCGGACCGGACAGCTCTTGCACCACACAGGCTTTCATGGCCTTAGAGCTTGAATCCGGCCTTTTGCGCTGCGGAGAGGTCCGTGATCTCGTCCCAGTGCGCGGCGACGTCCTGCACCGACGGCGGCTGGTCGAAGGTGACACCCTCGTTCTGGAACAGCGCGGTGCGCTGCACCTTGCCGCCACCGACGATGAAAACCGACCCGTTGTCGGCGCATTCCTCGGTGCACAGGTAAGCCATCACCGGCGCAACGAAATCCGGCGTGAGCTTTTCGAACACCTCGGGCGGCAGGATGTCCTGAGTCATCCTGGTGGCCGCGATCGGGGCGAGCGCGTTGGCGTGGATGTTGTACTTGGCCCCTTCCTGGGCCAGCGTGTTGATCAGGCCGACCAGGCCGAGCTTGGCCGCGCCATAGTTGGTCTGGCCAAAGTTGCCGAACAGCCCGCTGGTGGAGGTGGCGACGACGACGCGGCCGTAGCTCTGCTCGCGGAAGTGCGGCCAGGCGGCGCGAATGACGTTGTAGCCGCCGTACAGATGCACCTTGAGCACGGCGTCCCAGTTTTCGAATGTCATCTTGTGGAATGTGCCGTCGCGCAGGATCCCGGCGTTGCTCACCACACCGTGGATGGCGCCGAATTCGTCGAGCGCGGTCTTGATGATGTTTTCGGCGCCCTCGGGCTCGGCGACGCTGTCGTAGTTGGCCGCCGCCCGGCCCCCCGCGTCCTTGATCTCCTTGACCACCTCGTCGGCCATGTTGTGGCCGGCGCCGGTGCCGTCACGTGCCCCGCCGAGGTCATTGACGATGACGCTGGCGCCCTCCTTGGCGAGGGTCAGGGCGTATTCACGCCCCAATCCGCCACCGGCTCCGGTGACGACGATGACGCGATCCTGCACTCCGGGCATAAGGTTCCTCTCTGGTGTGAAACACTGGACCTAGCAAGCGATTTGGCGTGGCGGCGCCTCAGAACATCCTGCGAGCCATCTTGAAGGCCCGCTCGGTGTACGGCGGGTAGATGAAGCTGGACAGGTCGGGCCGGGTCGGCTTGGTCAACACCGACTTGCGGTGGCTGAACTCCTCGAAGCCGTACCTGCCGTGGTAGGCGCCCATGCCCGAGGCGCCGACGCCGCCGAACGGCAGCTTGGCCGTCGACACCTGGAACGCCAGGTGGTTGACCAGCATGCCGCCGGCGGGCACCTCCTTGATCACCCGCTCGCGGACGTCTTTCGCCTTGGTGAACAGGTACGCGGACAACGGCTTTGGGCGCGAGTTGACGAAACGTATTGCCTCGTCCAGGGATTGGACCGTGATCACCGGCAGGATCGGCCCGAAGATCTCGTTCTGCATCAGCGGGCCGTCCGGGTCCGGATCGACGACGACCGTCGGCTGGATCCGCAGCGTCGACGCGTCGCAGGCGCCCCCGACGGTGACCTTGCCGTCCCCCTCCGAGAGGTAACCGCTGATCCGGTCGAATTGGCGCTGGTTGACGATACGAATTCCCTGCTGCTCCTTGGAGCGCATCTTCGTGATGGCCGCACCGATCTTGTCGACGAGTTCGTCGCGGATCTTCGCGTCGGCCAACACATAGTCGGGCGCGACGCACGTCTGCCCGCCGTTGAGCAGCTTGATCCACGCGATCCGCTTGGCCGCGACGTCCACGTCGGCGTCGGCGGCCACGATCACCGGGCTCTTGCCGCCGAGCTCGAGCGTGCACGGGGTCAGGTGGGGCGCCGCGCCCTCGTAGACCTTGCGGCCGATCTCGGTGCCGCCGGTGAACATCACGCGGTCGAGGCCCTGCGCGATGAGTTCCTGGCTCACCGCACCGTCGCCCTCTACGACCGTGATCGCGTCGTTGTCCAGGTAGCGCGGCACCAGCTCGGCCATCAATCGCGACGACGCGGCGGCGATTTCCGACGGCTTCAGGATGACGGCATTCCCGGCGGCGATCGCCCCGACGGCCGGACCCAGCGTCAGATAGAAGGGGTAGTTCCAGGCGCCGATGATGAGCACGGTGCCGTAGGGCTCGTACTCGATCCAGCCGCGCCCGGGCCGCTGCGGCAGCTCCAGCCGTTGGTAGCGGCGGCGCGTCCACTTCCGCAGGTGCTTGGCCGCGTACTTCGCTTCACCGGCGGTCGTAGCGATGTCGGCGATGAACGACTCGAATTTGTTGCGGTCCAGATCCGCGGCGAGGGCGGCGCCAATCGCCTCCTCGTTCTCCTCCATCAGCTTTTGTAGTTGCAGCAGCTGCTGCCTGCGCCACTCGATGTCGCGGGTGCGCCCGGAGGCATATGTCCTGCGGAGCCGGGCCACCGTGGCGGGGATGTCGCCTGTCTGAGCGGGCGCGCCGTTCGTGGATTCCTTCGATTCCGACGCTTTCTGTGCAACCGATTCGGTGGTCATCATTGTCCTTCCCGAGCAGAGTCGCCCGCTGCAGTGCGGGTGGCCGCTCATCGGTGATAACCGCGATCCTAACCATCCGGTTGGGCGAGCAGTTAGGAAGGATCCGCCCTAGGTCAAGCTTTGCTTGCCGTCACGAAGCTGTTCGTGAACGGCCGCTCCTCCGACTGCGGCGCGCGGCCCAGCCGCAGCCCCTCGTCGCGCGCGCTCACCGCGTGCGTCGCCCAGCCGTGTGCGGCGAACCAGTCGGCGGGCTCGGGGCGTCCCTCGTCGTCGAACCAGAGGTCGAAGGGGTTGAACGAGGTGTCCTGGCCGCGCGCCGCGCGCCTGTCCCGCAGCTCCTGCCACCTTTGCTCGGCCTCGCGCCGCTTCTCCCCGTCGACGCCGAAGATTTCTACCGCCACCCGGCTGCCCGGTCCGCTCAGCTCGTCGATGGAGGCGAACATGGCTTCCTGCGCGGCCGCCGGCAAAAACGGCAGCAACCCCTCGGCGAGCCATGCCGTCGGACGGGTCGCATCGAACCCGGCGTCGCGCAGCGCCTGGGGCCAGTCGTGGCGCAGGTCGACGGGCACCGGTCGCCTGTCGACGACCGGGGCGGCTCCGTGCGCGGCGAGCGTCTCGGCCTTGTACTCGAGCACCTTGGGCAGGTCGATCTCGTAGACGACGGTGCCGTCCGGCCAGTCGAGCCGGTAGGCCCGCGAGTCCAGCCCGGCCGCGAGGATCACCACTTGGCGGATCCCGGCGGTCACCGCTTCGGCGAAGTACTCGTCGAAGAAATGAGTCCGCACCGCCTGGTAATTGATCATGTGCCGGGAGTCGACCGTGAAATCCGCGGCCTCGTCGTCGGGATCCGGCGTCCACCAGGCGGCGACCTGCTCCCGAACCCCCTCGAGTTCGGGAGTAGACACCAGCACCTCGGCGAACGGGTCGGAGATCAACGGCGCGGCGCTTGCGGTCTCGGCGGCGCGGGCCAGCGCGACCATCACCGCGGTCGCCCCGACGCTGGTGGCGATGTCCCAGGAGTCGTCCGCGGTGCGCGGCATTTACAGCCTTTCGGCGATCACGAAGTCGGAGAACGCGTCCTTGTCGTCGGTCATCGGGACGTTCTCGATCAGGCGGCCCAGCCGGCGCATCGCGTCGATCGAATGCTCGGCCGTCGCGCGCCAGCCGTTTTCGTTGAGCCACTCCGCGACGTCCGCGCGGTGGTCGTCGCGGTACATCAGCTCCCCGACGTCGACGGTCTCCTCCAGGCCGATCTCGTCGGCCACCTTCCTGAAGCGTTCGCGCATCTGCTGGCGCCGCTCGTCGGCGTGGTTGGGTGCGGTTTCGGCCGAAACCCGGCTGCCGGCCGGGCTCAGCTCGCCGATCAGGGTGAAGAGCCGGTCCTGGGCCTCGGCGGGCAGGTACATCAGCAGCCCCTCCGCCAGCCACGCCGTGCGCTGCGTCGGGTCGAAGCCGGCGGCACGCAGCGCGGCCGGCCAGTCCTGACGCAGGTCGATGGCCACCTCGCGGCGATCCGCGGCGGGGGTCACGCCGTTTTCGGCCAGGGTGGTGGATTTGTAGGCCAGCACCTCGGGCTGGTCGAGCTCGTACACCGTGGTGCCGGCGGGCCAGTCCAGCCGGTAGGCGCGCGAGTCCAGCCCGGACGCCAGGATGACGATCTGGCGGATCCCGGCGGCGACGGCGTCGGCGAAGAAGGTGTCGAAGAAGTGCGTGCGCACTGCTTGGTAGCCCCGCATGTGGTGCAGGTGGGCCGCGGAATCCTCATCGAGCGCCTCGACCTTGGCCGCGATCTCCGGGTCGAGCATCGCCTCCCACAAGACACCGGCGCCGGCGCCCTCGACCAGCAGCCGGGCGTACGGGTCGCGGATCAGCGGGTCGGGCCGTTCGGTTTCGACGGCGCGGGCGGCGGCCACCATGACCGCGGTGCTGCCGACGCTGGTCTTGATGTCCCAGGTGTCGTCGTGGGTGCGCAGTGAGCTCATCGCGTTGGTTGCTCCTTCATCAGCTGTTCGGTCCGCCAAGACGCGCGCGCAGTAGCGTGCTGCGGACGGCCTCGTCGTCCAGGTCGTCGGGAACGGGGCGGCCCAATCGGGCCATCTCGTCGCGGTTATTCACGGCGTCCACCTGCCAGCCGTGGTCGGTCAGCCAGGCAATGGGGTCCGTGCGGTCGGGCTCGTGGAAGGTCAGCGCCTGCACGTTGACGTCCAGGCCGAGCCGCTCCCGCATCCGCAGCCAGCGCTGCGAATTGCTTCGCGAGTTCATGCCGAACGCCTCGATGGCGACCCGGCTGCCCGGCGCACTGAGCGCGGTGAACATCTCGAACAGTCGGTCCTGGGCGTCGCTCGGCAGGTATGGCAGCAAGCCCTCGGCGAGCCACGCGGTGGGTTGGGCGCGGTCAAAGCCGGAGGCGGTCAGGGCCGCAGGCCAGTCGTCGCGCAGATCCACCGGAACGGGCCGCCGGGCCGCGGTCGGCACCGCGCCGTGCTCCTCCAGCGTTCGGGTCTTGTACTCGAGCACCTTGGGCTGGTCGATCTCGTAGACCGCGGTGCCCGGTGGCCAGTTCAGCCGGTAGGCCCGCGAGTCCAGCCCGGCGGCCAGGATCACGACTTGCCGAATCCCGGCGTTGACGGCCTCGCCGAAGTATTCGTCGAAGAAGTGGGTGCGCACCGCCTGGTAGTCGATGCCGAGCCGGTGCGCGCGTTGGCCTTGCGGATCGCCGTCGAGCCAAGCCAGCTCGGGGTCGGCCAGCCGCGCCCAGGCGTCACCGGCAGACCACACCAGCAGGCGGGCGAACTCGTCACGGATCAGCGGGTCCGGACCGGCCGTTTCCGCGGCCCGAGCAGCGGCCACCCCGAGCGCGGTAGCGCCGACGAGTTCGGTGATGGTCCAGCTGTCACCGGCGGTCCGAAGGGAAGGCGGTAAGGAGGCGTCCACATCAGTCATGACGCGACCATGCTACCGAATAAGTTAGTTAGCCTATGCGCTTTGTGCGCAACTTCACTGCGCCCGACCGGGTCAGGCCTCCGGCCTCCAGAGGGCGCCTTCCAGCAGCCGGCGCAGCACGTCGCTGATCGCGAGGATCTCTTCATAGCTGCGGATATAGCCGGCGTAAAACCCGACGCCGCAGAGCACGATTATTAGTGTCTCGACCAATGCGGCCGCGTCGATATCGGGAGCGACCTCTCGGCGCTCGATTGCCTCGCTGACCGCCGACGCCAGAAATTCGCGGCTAATTTTGACCGAATCAATTTCAGCTCCGCTTAATTCCGGATGCCGTTGCGACTCGAGCACCGCGGCAATCAGAAATGCCGAGACGGCGGGATTGTCGGAGTTTGCCCGCACCGCGGCTGTGATGAACGCCGTGAGCCGGCCCGTTAGCGTTTTCTCGCCCTCCGCCTGCCGCATCCCCGCGCCGATGACGAGGGCGTTCGTCTGTTTCAACACCTCCCGATACAGGAGCCGCTTGGTAGAAAAGTAATGGTTGATCGCCGGTCGGGTCAGGTCGGCGCGGGCCGCGATCGCCTGGAACGTCGCGCCGTCGTAGCCGCGCTCGGCGAATACCAGGCGAGCCGCCTGCATGATCCGCTGTCGCGTCTCATCCGCCTTTGCGGCGGGGGGACGTCCCGGCCGGCGACTCGCCGTTTGCGGCATTTCTAGAGTGTGCCACCGCCACGGTGGGGCATTAGCGCATTTGGCGGAATAGTTCCGAATTTTCCGGCGTGGTAGTCCTCTAGCGCTTCGATCAATTCGGCGCGGGTGTTCATCACGAAAGGCCCGTAGTGGAATACCGGCTCACGAATCGGCTGACCGCCCAACAGCAGCACATCGATCGCCTGCCGGCCGGCCCCCACGGTGATCCGGTCGCCCGGCCCGAGCACCGCCAGTTGCCCCGAGCGGATCGGGTGGCGCACCGGACCGACGTATCCGTCGCCGGACAGCACGTAAAGCAGCGCATTGAAATCGCGCCGCCACGGAATGTTGAGCCGGGCGCCGCTTTGGATCGTCGCGTGCGCCAGCGTGATCGGCGTGTGGGTGATCCCGGGACCGCGCTGACCGCCGATCTCACCGGCGACGATGCGCACCAGGGCCCCGCCGTCGTCCGACGCCACCAACCCGGCGTCGCCGCCCTCGATGGCCTGATACCGGGGTGCCGCGAATTTGTCCCTCTTCGGCAGATTCACCCACAGCTGGACGCCGTGGAAGAACCCGCCGCTTTCGACCAGTTCGGCTGGCGGCGTCTCGATGTGCAGGATTCCCGAACCCGCCGTCATCCACTGGGTCGCGCCGTCGGTGATCAGCCCGCCACCGCCGTGCGAATCCTGATGCGCGAACTTGCCGTCGATCATGTAGGTGACGGTTTCGAACCCGCGGTGCGGATGCCAATCGGTGCCCCTGGGTTCACCCGGCTGGTACTCCACCGCGCCCATCTGGTCCATGTGCACGAAGGGGTCCAGGTCGGCGGTGCTGACCCCGGCGAACGCACGGACAACTGGGAAACCCTCGCCCTCGTAGCCGCGTGGTCCGGTGGTGATCGACCGGACGGGCCGTTCGGTGTCGGCGGGACTTGGGGCGCCGACGCGCGGCAGCGTCAGCGTGTCTGCGGTTACAGCAGGCATGTTTACCTCCTCGATTAGAGCTGTCTCTATAACCGGACCGAAGTCCGGTTATTCCCGTCTGCCTAAGATGACGTGGTGCCCGGGGAAGAGCCGACGGATGAGGAACCCCAGCCCGCGGAGGCCCCGGCCCGTGCCGCAGGTGGCCGCTTCGGGGCATCGATCCGCAAGTCGGGCTACGTGCAGAAGTGGCTGCTGCTGGGCGTCACTATCGGCGTCATCGCCGGCCTGGGCGCCGTCGCCTTCTATTTCGCGCTGAAGTACACCGGCGAATTTCTGCTCGGCTACCTGGCCGGTTACCACATCCCGACGCCCGTGGGGGAGGGTGGCGGCCACGGGTCGACGGGCTTCAGCCGGGCGTGGGCCATCCCGCTGGTGACGACGGGCGGCGCGTTGCTGTCCGCGTTGATCGTGGCGAAGCTGGCCCCGGAGGCCACCGGCCACGGCACGGACGAAGCCATCCAGGCCGTCCACGGCGATCCCCGCGCCATCCGCTTTCGTGCCGTGCTGGTGAAGATGGTGGCCAGCGCGCTGACCATCGGCTCGGGCGGCTCGGCTGGGCGCGAGGGCCCGACCGCGCAAATCTCGGCGGGCTTCTCCTCGCTGCTCGCCCGGCGGCTGAACCTGTCCGACGAGGACGGCCGGACGGCGGTGGCGCTGGGCATCGGCGCCGGCATCGGCGCAATCTTCGCGGCACCCCTGGGTGGGGCGGTGCTGGCCGCGTCGATCCCCTACCGCGACGACTTCGACTACCGCTACCTGCTCCCCGGCTTCATCACCTCGGGCACGGCCTACGCGGTGCTCGGGGCATTCCTGGGCTTCGATCCGCTGTTCGGCTACATCGATGCCGAGTACCGCTTCGAGAAGGCATGGCCGCTGCTGTGGTTCGTGGTGATCGGTCTGGTCGCGGCTGCGATCGGTTACCTATACGCCCGCACCTTTCATGCCACAGTGCGGCTGACCAAGCGGCTGCCCGGCGGCGCCGTGCTCAAGCCGGCGCTGGGCGGGCTGCTCGTCGGGCTGCTGGGACTGCTGCTCCCGCAGATCCTGAGCAGTGGCTACGGTTGGGCCCAGCTGGCGGCCGACCGCACGTCGCTGTTGGCGATCCCGCTGTGGGTCGTCATCGTGCTGCCGATCGCCAAGATCGTGGCCACGTCGCTGTCGATCGGTACCGGCGGATCCGGCGGCCTGTTCGGACCGGGGATCGTGATCGGCGCGTTCGTGGGGGCCGCCGTCTGGCGGCTGGGCGAGCTGTCCGGGCTGCCCGGGGTGCCGCACCAGCCCGGAATCTTCGTCGTGGTCGGGATGATGGCGTGCTTCGGCAGCGTCGCGCGCGCGCCCCTCGCGATCATGATCATGGTCGCCGAGATGACGGGCTCGTTTTCGGTGGTGCCGGGCGCGATCCTCGCCGTCGGGATAGCGGCCCTGGTGCTGTCGCGCAGCAACGTCACCATCTACGAGGCGCAGCGGCTGAACCGGGAAACCGCCGAGGCCGAGCGCGCGCGCCAGCCCTCCACGGTCGCCGAAGGCGAATCAGCTACCGATAGCTAGGACTCGCGCCGCACGCTGCTCGCCGCGTCCTTTTCGGTGCTCGCGCCCTCGTGGGCCAGCGCGCCGCCCGCGCTTTCCAGGTGCGCCCGGACAAACCATTGGAATTTCTCCAGTTGTCCCGCCTGCCCGATCAGCAAATCCTGGGTCACCGGGTCGAGTTCGTCCGTCTCGTCGATGGATTGGCGGATGTCCTCGACTACGCCGTTGTAGACCAGGTCGAGCGCAGCCAGATGCGCCTGCACCGTGTCGCGGCCGACCGAATAGTCGTCCCACGAGCGATCCCTGATGATCGCGCCCGGCGTGCCCTGTGGCGAAGCCCCAAGTGCCGCAATGCGTTCGGCGACGTCGTCGGCGAAGTTGCGCACCGCGTCCACCTGGGGATCGATCATCTCGTGCACGCCAATGAAATTCGGGCCCACCACGTTCCAGTGGATGTGCTTCAACGTCAGATGCAGATCGTTGTAGGTGCTCAGTTGCTTTTGCAGCAGTTCGGTCAGTCGCGCCGCCTGCTTGTCGGTCAATCCCGGAATAGTGAACTGAGTCATTGCTTTTCCTAGCTTCCTTCCCTGCGGTTCGCACACGGTACTGCCCTGCTGGGTACCCGATGGCCCATCCGGAAAACACCGTGGGTCAGAGCGTGTGGATTTGCTGCACCGGCAGCCTGGCGCCGCGCCGCGGCTCGTACGCCAGCCCGCTGGCCTCCAGCAACCGAACCACTCGGTGGCGGTGTGGGCGCATCGGCTCGAGCAGCTCGAGCATCACGGCGTCGTCGACGGGGCGGCCCAGCAGCGTCCAGCCGATCATCTTGGGAATGTGATAGTCGCCCACCGACACGGCGTCGGCGTCGCCGAATGCGCGCTGCGCGGTTTCGGCGGCGGTCCACTCACCCACCCCCGGCAGGGAGGTCAAAGCCCGGCGGGCCTCCTCCGCCGGCCGCGCCACCAGCCGCTCCAGCGAGGCCGCCCGCCGCGCACAAGCCACCACCGTCTGCGCCCGCCTGGGGTCGACGTTGGCGCGATGGAACTCCCACGACGGGATGTGCCGCCACGCGTCGGCCGACGGCGGCACCCGCATCCCGGCCGGCGCCGGCCCGGGCGCGGGGGTCCCGTGCTTGGACACCAGGACGCGCCAGGACCGGAACGCGTCGGCGCCCGGCACCCGCTGCTCGATGATGGCCGGGATCAGGGCCTCGAGCACCCGTCCGGTGCGGCCCAGCCGCAGGTGCGGGACGCGCTGGTGGGCGGCGGCAACGATGGGGTCGCGCGGCTCGAAGTCCGACGCGTCGTCATCGGCGCCCAGCATCGCGGGCAGCATCTCGATGAACTCCTGAGCACCGCCGCCCCAGGCCTCACAGTGGGCCGCGTTGGCGGTCGCGCGGCGGATCCGCGCCGTGACGGGCCCACTGGGCAGCAGACTGGTCCGCCAGATGGTGCCGTCGCCGGGCAGCCGGAAGCACGGGTCGCGCGGACCGCGGCGCAGGGGCGCCAAGGTGTGTCCGAAGCTGGCCGCCCCGGGGAATGTGACCGTCCGCGCGCTTTTCACCCGTTCACTCCGCAATCTTCAGTCACAGCGAGTTCCAAGGACCCTGCCGTTTGACCGGTGATCGTGTCCCACGACAATATTGCGATGTGATGACGCCATTCGATGGCCCGCACACGGAGCTCGCCTGGATGTTCTTGCAGAGCCTGACCGAGGGCGCCGACCTGGACGAGGGCTTTTCGCTGCTGAGCGACGACTTCACCTATTGGAGCCTTTACACCCGGATAGCGTTCGACAAGGCGACATTGCGGCAATCGGTCGAGTGGCGCAAACGGACCTTGGATCTTACCGTCGAGCTGCGCAGTTGCTTCGCCGACGGCGACACGGTGGTGGTTGAGGCCCAGGCGTTCGGCACCAACACCGACGGGGTCGAATACGACAGCCCCTTCGCGTGCATCTTCGAGATACGCGACGGGCTGATCGTCTCGATGCGCGAATACAGCGACACGCGCGCGCAGGAGCGCGCGCTGCCCCAGTCACCCAGCGGGGGCTACTGAGATCTCGGCCTTGTTCGGGTAGAAGGCGACGTGCCCCGCGATCGCCGCGACGGCGGGGTAGGGCTGCTCGTACGTCCAGATCGCGTCGACGACGGTCTCGCCCGCGGAGGTCGTCACGCTGTAGTAGCTGGCGTCACCCTTGAATGGGCAGTGCGTGCTGGTGTCCGTGCGGGTGAGCCGGTCGAAGACCACGTCGTCGATCGGAATGTATTGCACCGCAGGCAAACTCGCCTCGCGCAGCTCCAGCGCCGCGGTGGTGTCGGCGACGAGTTCGCCGTTGACGCGCACCTGTACCCGGCCTTTCGTCGGCTCGATGGTGATCGGATGTCCGGCGCTCGGTTCTTTGATTTCCGGGTGGGTCATGGGTTCCTCCTCAGACGCGGATGTGTTCTGCAACACCGATCCGGGTCCAAGACTTCCCCGCGGCTTTGCATAGGTCGAACATCCGGGGGTATGCGCTCGCTATGCGACTCGGAGTGCTCGACGTGGGCTCGAATTCGGCGCAGCTGCAGGTGGTCGATGCGGTGGCGGGCAGTCCGCCGCTTCCGGTCCGCGCCGTCAAGGAGCACACCCACCTTGGTGAGGAGCTGGGCGAGGACGGCTCGATCTCGAAATCGGGCATCGCCCATGTGACTTCCGCCGTGGAGCAAGCGATTTCCGCGGCGCGCGACTTCGATGTCGAATGGCTGTACCCGTTCGCGACGGCCGCGATTCGCGATGCCTCTAATCGGGAAGCGGTGCTGGACCACATCGAAGATCAGTGCGGGATCCGGTTGCAAGTGCTTTCCGGGGAGCAAGAGGCTCGCCTGACCTATGGCGCCGTCCGCCGCTGGTACGGATGGCAGGCCGGGCGGATGCTCATCATCGATATCGGCGGGGGCTCGATGGAACTGGCCTTCGGTCGTGACCAGGCGCCCGACTTCGCCTTCTCGTTTCCGCTGGGGGCCGGCCGCGCCACCCGCGAGTTCTTCGGCTCCGCGCCGGTGCCCTCCGCCAAGCAACTCAAGGCGCTGCGAAAACGCGTCGAGAGCGAGCTCGGTGACGTCGCCGACCGGATCATCTGGGAGGGGAAACCGGGCCAGGTGGTCGTGACGTCGAAGACGTTCCGGCAATTGGCGCGGTTGTGCGGCGCCCCCAAGATGCGCAAGGGCCCGTTCGTTCGCCGCACCCTGGCGACGGCGGACCTGGCTCGCTGCTTGCCCCGGCTGAAACGGCTGACCCCGGCCGAACGCGCCCGGTTGCGTGGCGTGTCGACGGCGCGGGCGGGACAGATCCTGGCCGGGGCGATCGTCGCCCTCGAGACGCTGCGCTACCTGGAGATTCCCACCGTGCAAGTGAGCCCATGGGCGCTGCGTGAGGGCATCATCCTGCAACATCAGGCCGCGTTGACGCAGACGAGCGAACTGCCGCTGCATCCGCTGCATCTCTCCTCGTCCACCGCGACCGGCGACGCGGTAGTCACGACCTTGCCGCCGCGGCCCGCCAACTGAACCGACGGGCGCAGGCTAGTCGGCCTGGGCGGCGGTGCTGTTCTTCGTCGCGGATCGAGCGGACTGCGCTCCCTTCAGGGCGGCCCAGAACCGGGCCGCCTCGCGGATCGATTGCTCGACCGGGCGCGGCTGCCAGCCCAATTCGCGCATCGCCTTGCTGCTGTCGACGGGCGCTTCGGCGCGCATCATCCGCACCGATTTGAGGCTGAGTTCGGAGTCCTTGCCGGTGAGTCGCGCCCTCAGGGTGCCCATCGCGGCCAGGGCGTAGAGCACCGGCACGGAGATCGAGCGTCGCGGCGGCGGTACGCCCGCCTCGTCGGCCGCGATTCGGACGACGTCATTCAGCGCGAACATCCGCTCGGAGATCAGGTATCGCTCCCCGATGCGGCCGCGCTCGGCGGCCAGGATCATGGCCCGGGCGGCGTCGTCGACGCCGACGACCTCCAGCTGGATGCCGTTCATCAGGAAGGGCAGCTTGCCGAAGACCGCGCCGGCGATGAACGCGCCGTGCGGGGTGCCGCCCCAGTCCCCGCTGCCGTACGTCGTCGAGACGCACATCGCGACGGCGGGCAGCCCGGCCTCGGCGACGTAGCGCATCACCAAATCTTCGGCCTGGACCCGGGATTGGACGTACGGCGTCAGGCCGCGTGGGTCGATAAGGTCCTGTTCGGTCGCCACGTGCCCGTGTCGCCGGCCCACCGTCGCGTAGGTGCTGGTGAAGACGAACCTGCGCAAGCCGGGTTCCTTGACGGCGACGTCGAGGACATTGCGCAGGCCGTCCACGTTGGTGCGGAACAACGGCGACGGGTCACGCAGCCAGGCGCGCGTGTCGACGACGCAGTAGTACACGTCATCGACGCCGTCCATCGCCTCACGCACCGTGTCGGTGTCGAAGACGTCGCCCTGAAAGCGGGTGACCTGCAGGTCGTCGATGCTGCGGGTGTTGGCTTTCGGGCGCACCATCACCCGCACTTCGGCGCCGTCGGCGACGAGTTGGCGGGTCACATGCGAACCCAAAAAGCCGTTGGCGCCGATGACGAGCTTGGGTTTCGCGCTCACTGTTGCCCACCGTTCTGTTCCATCCAACGCGCGGCGTCGTCGTCGAGGGTGCCCAGCTGCTGCGCCTTGCGGCACCACTTCAGCGCCGCGCGCAGGAAACGCAGCGGGTTGTAGATGTCTTCTTCACGACTCCACAGGCCGTCGCCGGCATACGTGATGATCGTGATGTTGGTGGCGCTGATGACGCTGCCGTCGCCGGGGTCGCGCATCGGGTTGTCCAGTTCGAGGATGACCCGCCCGGTGGGCGCGTCGATGACCGACCACAGTGTGGGGAACGCGACCATGTGGCTGCCGGGGAAGGTGGTCATCGTCTGCTTGATCCACTCGCGCACCTCGTCGCGTCCGTGCATGGTGCCCGCCGCGTGCTCGATGTATTCGACGTCCGGCGTGTACTGCTCGACCCAGGCGTCCCAGTCCCGGGTCTCGGCGGCCCGGGCGACCGTTTCCTCGAATTTCTCGAAGGCGGCGGCGAGTTCGCTGTGCGAGAACGTGGCGGTAGTCATGCCAAAACTAGAACACGTTCTATTGACGTTTGTCGAGCATTGCCCGCCGTCGCCGCGGCGGCCAACACCTGCCCACCGGCGGCGGCGGTTGTGCGGAATAATCGGAAGATCGCTTCGGGTTGCGATAGCGAGACGGCAAGGAGGGGCAATCATGACCGATCCTCAAAAGGCGATTCTCGCCGGCGGCTGCTTCTGGGGCATGCAAGACCTGATCCGCAAGCAACCCGGCGTCATCTCGACCCGGGTCGGCTACACGGGCGGCGACGTTCCCAACGCGACCTACCGCAATCACGGCACGCACGCCGAAGCCATCGAAATCGTCTACGACCCTGCGGTCACCGATTACCGCACGCTGCTGGAGTTCTTTTTCCAGATCCACGATCCGACGACGAAGAACCGCCAGGGCAACGACATTGGGACCAGCTACCGCTCGGCCATCTTCTACGTCGACGACGAGCAGAAGCGGGTCGCGCTGGACACCATCGCCGACGTCGAGGCGTCGGGCCTGTGGCCAGGCAAGGTCGTGACCGAGGTCAGCCCCGCGGGCGACTTCTGGGAAGCCGAGCCCGAGCATCAGGACTACCTGCAGAACTACCCCAACGGGTACACCTGCCACTTCGTGCGTCCCGGCTGGAAGCTGCCGCGCCGCGCCGCCGCCGGCAGCTGACTCAACCCCTAGCGCGCGCTCAGCGCCGGTGGACGACGATGCGCCCACCGTTCTTGGGGGTATAGGCGACACCGCGGGAGTGCCAACGCTCCCCCGGCGCCGTCGTGGTCTCGATCGTGAAGTCGCGCAGCACCGTTCGCAACACCACGTCCATCTCCATGTTGGCGAACGCGGCCCCCACGCAGCGGCGGGTGCCCCCACCGAACGGGATCCACGCGAACGTCGACGGCTTGCCCCCGATGTAGCGCTGCGGTTCGAAGCGCTCCGGGTCGGGATAGATATCGGGATCGTCGTGGATCTGCGAGATGCTCACGATTATCGAATCCCCTTGGGGGAGAACCCATTCGCCGAGCTCGAAGGTCGGTGGAAATACGCGGCGGGCGCAGAAAAGGATGACCGTCCGGGCCCGCTGGACCTCCAGGATCGTCGCCTGGCGCAGCTCGTTCCCGCCGTTGTCGGCTTCCTCCACCAGAGCGGCCAGCACGTCGGGGTGGCGGGTCACCCGCTCGAACGCCCACGCCAGCGTCGCCGCCGTCGTTTCGTGACCGGCGGCCAGGAGCGCGAGCAATTCGTCACCAATGTCCTTGTGCGACATGGGGGAGCCGTCGTCATAGGTGCTGCGCAGCATGAGCGCGAGCACGTCGGTGCGTTCGGCGAAGCTCGGATCGGCCCGCTCGTCGGCGATGAGCTTGTCGATGATGACGTCGTATTGGCGCCGCCACCAGTCCAGCCTGCCCCACGGGGTGAACCGGCCATATGTCCGTTCGGGTTTCGGCAATACGGCCAAGCGTGAGCCCAGGGTGACCCACGGCGGGATGAGACGGCGCAGCTCGTCCAGCTCGGCGCCGTCGGCGCCGAAGACCGCGCGCAGGATGGCGTTGAGCGTGATGCGCATCATCGAGGGCAAGGTCGGGAAGGGCCGGCCCTCCGGCCAATTGGCCGTCTCGCGCAGGGTCTCCTCTTCGATGATGGCCTCGTAGTTCTTCATGCTCTTGCCGTGGAACGGCGGTGCCAACAGCCGTCGCCGCTGGCGGTGCTCCTCGCGATCCAACGCGAACACCGAACCCGAGCCGAACATCCGACTCAGGTTGGGCTGAATGTTGCCCAGCTCCTCGGGACTGGTGGTGAACACCTGCTTCGCCAACTGCGGGTCACACACGATCACCGCCCGACCGAAAATAGGGATGGTAAGAGTGAAGACGTTGCCGTAGCGGCGCGCCAACCGCTTGATCATCCCGCGCCGCGAGATCGCGAAGGCGATGCCGGACAACGGCTTCGGGATTCGGGCGGTCGGGGGCAGCCTGACTGCCGGTGTCCCCGGCGGGGCGGTGACGACGTCGCTCATGGCGTTGTTGCTCCCCATATCTCTCGCCCGGATTCGGGGGCGGTACCGCGGTGTACCAAACCTTTCCCGATACGGTACTCTGTGGTACCAAGCCTGACAAGGTCCGTATTCACCGAAGGGGGCGGCCGTGACATCAGCGGTTGACGACGCGGTCGTGGCCGACCCTTCATCGGATCCTTTTCGACTCCGGCTGCTCGACGGCCTCGCCACTGCGATCGGGGAGCGCGGCTACCGGACCAGCACGGTCGCCGACATCGTCCGCCACGCCCGCACGTCCAAGCGCACCTTCTACGACCAGTTCGCGAGCAAGGAAGAGTGCTTCCTGGAACTGCTGCGGGCCGACATCGAGAGGCTGGGCGAGAACATCGCCGCGGCCGTCGACCCGGAGGCGGACTGGCACCGGCAGATTCGCCAGGCCGTCGAGGCCTATGTCGAACACATGGAGGCGCGACCGGCCATCACCCTGAGCTTGATCCGCGAGCTGCCGTCGCTGGGCGCCGTCGCCCGCCCGGTCCAGCGCCGGGGGTTGCAGTTGCTGTCGAACCTGCTGATCGACCTCAGCGCCAGCCCGGGCTTCCGGCGCGCGGAGCTGCCGCCGTTGACCGCGCCGCTGGCCGTGATCCTGTTGGGTGGCCTGCGCGAGCTGACCGCGCTGGCGGTCGAGGATGGCAAACCAGTGCGCGAGATCGTCGAACCGGCGGTGGACGCCTCCGTAGCCCTGCTCGGGCCGCGGCACTAGGTTTGACCGCAGAGCCCACAGACGGAGGACGCGATGCGGCTATCGACCCGGAACCAACTCAAGGGAACCATCACCGAGGTCGATCTCGGCGCCGTGATGGCGATCGTGAAGGTCAAGCTCGACGGCGGCGAGCAGATCGTCACGTCGTCGGTCACCAAGGACGCGGCGGTCGACCTCGGCTTGGCGGTCGGTCAGCCCGCGACCGTGTTCATCAAGTCCACCGAAGTCACCATCGGCGTCGAATAGCGCCGCAGCGGTTTACGTTTCACCGCGAAGAAACGCCCGCAGCCGGTCAAGCACCAGCTCGGGTCGCTGCTCGACGATCCAGTGGCCGACGCCGTCGACCAGCTCGACCTCGAAATCGCTTATCCGGTCGCCGTATCCGTCCAGCAGGTCCGGTGTCAGCACCGGGTCCTTCGTTCCACACAGCCAGCGGACGGGCACGTCGACGCGGGCGTCGTCGTACTCGCCGCGCAGCCAGCCCAGCACCTCCTTCGTCTGAAAAGTGCGGTACCACTTCGAACCGGCCACCGCGTGCCCCGGCTGGCGCATGCACTCGATGTAGAAGCGGACGTCCTCCTCGGGCACCAAATATCCCCCGCCGACCCAGGACGCCAGCAGCCGGTAGAACCTGGCCTTGGGATCGCCGATCACGCGCGGGCCGATCACCGGCAACATGATCGGGATCTGATACCAGAACCGCCACAGATTGCGGGCGAGCTTGAGATCCCTTTTGAACCACGGCGCAGCGGTGTTCATGCCGAAATAACCGGTGACCTTGTCCGGATGGCGCAGCATCATGATGAACGCGATCGGCCCGCCCCAGTCGTGCGCGGCGAGCGTGACCGTCGCGACCCCCAAGCGGTCGAGCACCGCGGCGAGGTCGTCGGCCATGTCGTTCTTGCGGTAGTCCGAGCGGGGCGCCGAGCTCCAGCCCGCGCCGCGCAGGTCGGGACACAGCACCCGATAGCCGTCGGCGGCGAGCGGAGGGATCAAATCGTGCCATTCCCACCAGTTTTGGGGGAAGCCGTGCACCAGCATCACCGCCGGCCCGTTTGCCGGGCCCGCGTCGGCGACGTGGATCGTCACCCCGTCGCCGAGTTCCACGTACCTGTGTTCGACACCGTTCAACGCGGGCATAGCGACCATGAGTTGAAAACGTAGCCGACCGCCGCCTCAGCTCAGGAACCGGTCGACGTATGGCGCGAAGCGCTCCCGCAGGGCGTCCTCCGTCAACCCGAACATCTCGTACGACGTCTCGACGTTGCCCAGCCGGCCGCGCTGATGCCCCGCCAGGTAGCCGGCGACCGCCGCGCGCGCCTGGTCGGTGAACGGTTCACCGGCCAGCCCGTACACCCGCTCCGCCACACCGAGCTCGTCGGCCATGAAGTCGTCGAAGCGGATGTCGACCGAGCGTGCCGGACCGATGGCGTCGCGGTCGCGAACCAGCGCGGTCAGCATGTCATCGAGGCGGTCGATCCACTGCGCCGCAATCTCTCGCACCGGCACGGGCGAGCGGTGCATGCGCGCGGAGTAGGTGATCATCGCGATCATCGACACCGCCACCGGGACCGGATCGCGATGGGTGAACACCACGATGCTGCCCGGAAAAACCCGGTCCAGCACCGGCACCTGCTCGAGATGCTGCGGCGACTTGAGCAGCCAGCGCCGCCCGCCGCGCAGGAACTGCATCGCCTTGAGCTGCCCGGCCAGGTAGCGGTAGTGGGGCGTCTGATCGTGCGCCTGGTAGTAGCCGCGCCAGCGCGGCGCCTCGGCGAGGGTCTCGAAGAGCATCGTCGAGAAGTCATTTGCGAGCAGCTGGATTTCCTCGTGCACGTGGTCCGTGGTCATCTCGTGCATCAACGGAAAATGGGGCATCACCGTGTTGATGACCGACACCCCGACGTCCATCCGGGTGCGCCGCGGATCCGGCTCGATTCCCGCCTCAGACGGCAAGGGAAACGGCTCGACGCTTTCCCAGTACGGCATGGTGCGAAACGTGGGCGCCGCGGCGAGCAGGTTGTGCAGGTGGGTGGTGCCGGTGCGGGGCAGCCCGGCGATCACGACCGGCGGTTGCAGGTCGATTTCGTGGATCTCGGGATGCCGACGCAGCAGGTCGGTGAACAGCAACCGGTTCTTCAGCAGCTGCACCAACTGCGCGAAGAAGTTGACCGCCCCGGCCGGGTGCAGCCCGTCGATCGACCGTAGGTCGGCGAGGTAGACGTCGAGTCGTTCTCGGTAGTCGTCCGCGCCGAAATCGTCCAGGCCGGTATCGGCACTGGCCCTCGCGTGCAGGGCGTCGGCATCGAGCGGACAGTCCGCGGCCATGGTGGCCATCATGTCGAGGATCTGTTGGGCCTCGGCACTGAATCGGGGCAGGGCCAGGTCGTCGAGGGGAACTGAGCGAACGGCTTCGGTCACGGCGACTTATGTTACTCTGAGTCACGTAATGACGATAGACTTTGGCCGACCCCGTGACCCGCGTATCGACGCGGCCGTGCTGCGCGCGACCGTCGAACTTCTCTCGGAAACCGGTTACTCGGGCCTGTTGGTCTCCGCCATCGCCGAGCGGGCCGGCACTAGCAAGCCCGCGATCTATCGGCGCTGGCCCAGCAAGGCGCACCTGGTGCATGAAGCGGTGTTCCCGATCGGCGCCGCGACCGCGATTCCGAACACCGGCTCGCCGCCCGACGACCTGCGCGAAATGGTCCGCCGCGCAATGGCTTTCCTGACGACGCCGGCCGCCCGCGCGGCACTGCCGGGGCTGGTCGGCGAGATGGCCGCAGACCCGACCCTGCATTCGGCGCTGCTGGAGCGGTTCGCCGACGTCATCGCCGGTGGCCTGGCCGAGTGGCTGCAGGCCGCGGCCGCGCGGGGCGAGGTGCGGGCCGACGTCAGCGCCGCCGAACTCGCCGAGGCCGTCGCGGGCCTGATTCTGGTCGCCCTGCTCACCCGCGCCAAGGAACTCGACGACGCGTGGGTCGACCGCACCACCACGCTGCTACTGAAGGGAATCAGCACATGACGCACGACTCGACGGCCGCGTGGCAGGAGCTGCTCGCCACGCTCGGCACCCTCGACCGCTCCTTCCTCGAGGGCGACCGCGCCGTCACCGACGATCGCCACATCGCCGACGGCTACCGCATGCTTGCCGCCACACTCGGCGTGGCGTTCGACGCCTACCTGTTTCCCGAGCCGGGGCGCCCGCAGTTCGTCGCGGTGAACACGCCGTTTCGGCGCGACCGTCGGTGGGGCGGCGACAACACCGACGCCTACTACTTCCTGTGTCCGGTGGACCCGAAGCGGCGCTACCGCATCAGCGGCAATCGCGGTGACAGCGTGTACTTTTCGGTGACGGCCTACAACGAACCCTCGCCCGGCGCGTGGTCGGACCGGGTCGTTGCGATCGTCCGCGACAGCGATCTCGACGTCGACGCCGACGGCAACTTCAGCTTCGAATTCCCCCCGACACCGGACGCGGCCGTGCTGATGACCCGCGACTACCAGGCCGACCCGCTGACCGGCCGCCCGGTCGTGTGGAACATCGAGGCGCTCGACGAGCCCGACCCGATACGACACGGCGACGCCGAGACCGCGGCGAGCCTGCGGGCGGCGGCCACGTGGCTGCGCACGATGTTCGCCATCGTGCCGCTGGCCGTCGGCACTCGAGCGGACGAGGAGCACGCGCTCGGGCACGAGACCGCGCACGCGGCAAACGAATTCGCCGACCCCTACCAGGTGCCGGACGCCAACTTCGGCTGGTCGGCGCGTGACGCGTGCTATTCCTACGGCAGTTTCGTGCTCGACGACGACGAGGCGCTGGTCATCACGCACCGACCGCCGGCGTGCCGGTTCTGGAACATGGTGGTGTGGAACCAGTTCATGGCTACCTATGGCGCGGCCGATGCCAGGTGTTCCATCAACGGCAGCAGCGCCGCGCTCAACGGCGATGGCTCGGTGACGATCGTGTTGTCCCGCGGCATGACGACCCACCCGAATTCGCTGACCACGCTGGACTATCCCCGCGGCAACCTAGCGTTCCGGTGGTTCCTGGCCGACGGTGTGCCGGCGCGGCCCGAGGTGAAACTGGTTAAGGTCGTCGACGCGCCGACGCAGGTGCATTGAGACCGGGCGCCGAACGTGGGGCCTGTGTACGAAATCCGCCTCGAATTCGTCCATAGCCCCCACGCTCGAGATTCAGCCGACCTCGCGGACCAGCTCGATGGCCCGGCCCAGAGTGCCCAGCTTGGCCTCTAGCGTGTCCCCGGCGGGATACAGCCGCACGGTGTCGACGCCGGCGTCGCGCCAGACGGCGAGACGCGCGCGGACCAGCTCCTCGGTTCCGATCAGCGTGGTGGCCAGCACCATCTCATCGGACACCAACCCGGCCGCGCCGTCTCGGTCGCCGCCCTGCCACCGCTCCCGAACCTCGGCCGCGACGTCGGCCCAGCCTTGCCGGCTGTACGCCTGGTTGTAGAAATTCGTACTCGACGAGCCCATGCCGCCGAGGCTGAAGGCGAGCTCCTTCTTGCGGCCCGCGATCATGCCGCGCAGCTCGTCCTCGTCGGCGGCGAACGCAACCTCGGCTCCCTGGCAGATGTCGATATCGGCGCGCGTGCGGCCCGCGGCCGCCAGCCCCTCGTCGAGGTGGGAGAAATACGCGTCGCCGGACCCCTCCGGAACGAAGCTGGTGCCCAGCCATCCGTCCGCGATACGCCCGGTCAGCCGCAGCATCGCCGGTGACAGCGCCGCCAGGTAGACCGGAATCGCGTGCTCGGCGCGGGTCGACAATCGCATCGGCACCCCCTCACCGCCGGGCCGGGGAATCTGAAACTCCTTGCCGGAGTGCGAGATCTTGTCCCCCGCGAACACCTGCCGCACGATGTCGACGGTTTCGGCCATCCGCGCCAGCGGTCGATCGAACGACACGCCGTGCAGGCCCTCGATCACCTGCGGACCCGACGCCCCCAACCCGAGCAGGAACCGCCCGTTCGACAGGTTCGACAGCGTGATCGCGGTCTGGGCGACCATGACGGGCGACCGGACGCCGAGCTGCAGGACGCCCGAACCGAGCAGCATCCTCTCGGTCCGCGCGGCGAGGTAGCCGAGCGCCGAGGGCGCATCGGTGCCCCAGGCCTCGGCCACCCAGCACACGTCGAGACCCAGCCGTTCCGCCTCGACGGCAAACTCGACGACTTCGGCTGCGGCGCGGGACAATTCGACCGTCGTCGCGGTGCGCATCAACGCACCCCGTGCTCGGCGAGCCTCTTGAGCGCGGCGAGCGTCTTGCCGATCGCCCCCTCGAACTCCCGCATGCGCACGAAGACGATCTTTTCCTCTTTGTCCGGCATCGAGTCGATGGCCACCGACAGCCCCGACCGCCCGGGTCCCATCTGCATCCAAAAGCTCAGCAGGGTGCCGCCGTCGCGGGGCGTCAACCGGAATCGCCAGGTCGCAGAGGGATGGTCGGGTTCGCCCACGGCCCAGGCGAATACGCGTGGCGCATCGCACGCGACGATCTGCGAGGTGGTGCTCCACTGGCCGAACGCGTCGTGCTCGTTGTGTCCGACGAAGCGGGCGCCGATTCGTGGCCGGTCCGAGCCGTCGGCCCACTCCACCGCCTTCAGCTCGCTGCTGAACGTCGGCATCAGCTCGATGTCGGAGACCAGATCCCACACCCGCTCCGGGTCGGCGTCGATCCACGTCGAGGCTTCCACGGTGGGGGTATCCGCGTAGCGTGCGCCGGTCCATTCCACGGACCTCATTGTCCCCCCGAACGGTCCCGAGGCAATGCCTCGGGACCGAACGGGACTCATACGTTATGCGGCGGCCGGAAGCCGATCGGCGGGGTGGTCGCCACTGGGTTTCCGCACCCACGAGTCCGGGAGGGTCAGCTTGACGATCTTGCGGACGACGGTGCCGAACTGCCGCGCCAGCGGGCCGCGGTTGTAGGGGATGCCGTAGCGCCGGCAGATCTCCTGCACCTCGGGTGCGATCTCGGCGTACCGGCGAGCCGGCATGTCCGGGAACAGGTGGTGCTCGATCTGGTGCGACAGGTTGCCGGAAAGCAGGTGAAACAGCTTGCCCCCGGTCAGGTTTGCCGATCCCAGGACCTGGCGGAAGTACCACATGCCGCGGGATTCGTCCTTGGTCTCCTCGACGGTGAATTCCTGGGTGCCCTCCGGGAAGTGGCCGCAGAAGATGATCATGTACGACCACACGTTGCGCATCAGGTTGGCCGAGAGGTTGCCCGCGAAGACGAACGGTGCGAACGGCCCGGCGAGCAGCGGGAAGGCGACGTAGTCCTTGAGCGTCTGGCGCCGGGTCTTCTTCCAGATCTCCTGCAGCACCTCACGCTTGTCGCGCAGCCGGATCTCACCGGAGCGGATGCGTTCGGTTTCCAGCTCGTGCAGCGCGACGCCGTACTGGAACAGCACCATCAGCAGGAACGCGTAGACCGGGTTGCCCAGGTAGTAAGGGTGCCAACGCTGGTCTTCGCTCATCCGCAGGATGCCGTAGCCGATGTCGCGGTCCATCCCCACGATGTTGGTGTGGGTGTGGTGCATGTAGTTGTGCGAGTGCCGCCACTGATCGGCGGGGCAGGCCGTGTCCCACTCGAACGTGCGGCCCGAGATCGTGGGGTCGCGCATCCAGTCGTACTGGCCGTGCATGATGTTGTGCCCGATTTCCATGTTGTCGAGGATTTTCGACACGCCCAGCATCGCGGTGCCCAGCGGCCACGCCGGCGGCAGGAACAGCAGCGCGCGTCCGCCGACCTCCAGCGCGCGCTGGGTTTTGATGACGCGGCGAATGTAGTCGGCGTCCGCTTCGCCCAGGTCCGCCATCACGCGTTCCTTGATGGCGTCGAGTTCGCGGCCGAATGCCTCGGCCTGCTCGGGTGTCAGGGTGATCGTGTTCTGTGTCATGGCTCTTCCTTTCAAGGCTCGGAACCTAGAGAGACAGGTCGACGTCACCGACGGGCACGGACACGCAGATCTGCACGTCCTCGTCGGGTTGGGTCGACACCGCGCCGGTGATCAGGTTGCGCACCGTTCCGCCGGTCTTGCGCCGCGTGCAAGTGTGGCAGATGCCCATCCGGCAGCCGTTCTGCGGCGTCAGGCCGGCCGATTCGGCCTGCTCCAGAAGCGAGCGACCGTCGTCAACGACGTCGATCCCGCTGTCCGCGAATGTGATTCGCCCGCCCGACGGGTTCGCCGGTGCGTCGAGGACGGGCGGCACGAAGCTCTCGGTGTACACGTTGTCACAGTGCTCCCGCACCGCCTCCACCAAAGCCGTTGGCCCGCAGACGAACACCACATCGGGGTTGGGCATCGCGGCGGTCAGGTGCTCCGGCCCGAAGCGCCCGGCGAGGTCGCCGGCGCCCGAGCGGGTGTAGCCGTGGAGCACGCGCACACCGGGCCGATCGTTGTGCGCGGCGAGTTCCTCGCGGTAGCACGCCTCCGCGGGGGTGCGGGCGTAGTGCACGAACGCGACCTCGCCCCGATGGTGCTCGGCGATCAGCGTGCGCAGCATCGCCATCACCGGCGTGATGCCACTGCCGCCGGAGACGAACAGGATCCGCCGCGGGCGCGCCTCGGGCAGGACAAAGTCACCGCCGATCCCGGCCAGGCCGACCACCATGCCGCGGCGGGCCCGTTCGTACAGATAGCTCGACACCACCCCGCCGTCGTGGTGACCGATCGTCAGCTCGAGGTTGGCGCTGCCTTCGGCGTTGGCCGGCGAGTAGCAGCGGGTGTGGCGCCGGCCGTCGATGTCGACGGCGAGGTTGACGTACTGGCCCGCCTTGAGGGTGTGGGTCGACGCGAAGGCCTCGTTGGGAGCGAGCGTGAGTGTGACGCTGCGCGGCGTAGTGCGCCGCACGTCGACGACCTTGGCGCGGGCCTCGCCCAGCGTCCAGGTCGGCGCCACCAGCTCGGTGTAGCGGTCCACACCGTGCGGACCGGTGAGGAGGTCTAACAGGTCTGAGCCCAGGACGCGCTTGCGCAGGGTTTGCGCGAGGTTCCGGGTCGAAGTCTGAGTGAACATATGTACACCGTGCGTCCGGCCCCCGCAGGTAGTCAAGGGTTTAGTGCACGTTTGTGGTAGGGTTCACATAGTGAACAGCCGTACTCCTAGCTCACGCCCGCATCGCTCGGGACGGGAGCGCTCACGCGAAAACCCGTCGCGCGAGGAGCGCAAGGAGGCCACGCGCCGCGCCATCATCGCCGCGGCCCTCAAGCTGCTGCAGGACCGCAGCTTTTCCAGCCTGAGCCTGCGCGAGGTGACCCGCGAGGTCGGGATCGTGCCCGCGGCCTTCTACCGCCACTTCGAGTCGATGGAGGCTCTCGGGCTGGTGCTGATCGACGAGTCGTTTCGCACGCTGCGCGACACCCTGCGCGGCGCGCGTACCGGTCGGCTGGATCCGAACCGGGTAATCGAGTCCTCGGTCGAGACCGTCATCGCCAGCATCACCGATCGCCGCGAGCACTGGCGGTTCATTTACCGGGAACGCTCGGGCGGGGTCACCGTGCTGCGCTACGCCATCCGCACCGAGCTGCGGCTGATCACCTCCGAACTGGCCACCGACCTGGCCCGCTTCAACAGGCTCAACGAGTGGAGCACCGAGGACCTCAACGTCCTCGCGACCCTGTTCGTGAACGCGATGATCGTCATCGCCGAGGCGATCGAGGACGCTCAGACCACCGAGGCACTGGAAGACATCCGGCGGCTCGCCGTCAAGCAATTGCGGATGATCACCATCGGCATAGCCGGCTGGCGAAGCGCTCCCTAGCGACGGTCACTTCGCCAACGGAGTGAACAACCGAGCACTAAACATCGGTCTGTTCGTCGACGACCTCGTACAGCGATTCGCCGTCCTCGGGAGTGCCGTCGATTTGGGACCGGTGGGCGCGCCCGGGGCCACCGTCATCGGTCGAGTCGACCGCCGCGGGCGCGCCGGTTAATACGTCCGGCTCCTCTTCGGCCAGCCGCTGGTCGAGGGATTCGCCCTCCCGCTCCTCACGGGCCGTCATCCCGAACCGGTCGGCTTCGCTCCAGCCCTCGGGCGGATCGACGACGATGTCGCCGTCGTCGTTGCGCAGCTCGTCGGAGTCGGTCCCTTCGCTCGGGTTGAGGGTGTCGCCGGGACCGCCCTCCTCGGGAAAGTCGCCGTTGTCGATAGCCATATGGACCGGTTGCCCCTGGCCCCGGCGATTAAACTTTCGCAATTCCCGATGTGACCGACCCCGCAGGCGAATACGCTGCGATCTTCCGGGCAACTTCATTGAGCGAGAAAGTCGCAGCACATGTTCTTTGGTGCAACTCCGGTCGCAGCGGCCATTTTGGGGGCTGGGGCGGTGATCGGCGGAATCGGGCTTGCCGCGCCGGCCCTGGCCGACGCCGCAGACGACTCCTTCCTCCAGGCCCTCGATGGCAACGGCATCCAATACGGCAGCGTCGACAACGCGATGTTCGTGGCCAGGGCTTACGTGTGCGACCAGCTCGCCGCCAACCCGGCCGAACCGATGAACGATGTCGTAGCCGGCGTGGCCGGTTATACCAACTGGTCCAGCGCCGACAGCGCGTCATTCACCGCGTCGGCCATCACCGCCTACTGCCCGCAATACCAATACATGGCCAGCGGGCCGACAAACGTGCCGATTTCTTAGGCACCGTTCTACCGCGGGTTCCGCCACATCGCCCACAGCGTCGGGCCGCCGTCGGGCAACTCGATCTCGCGGGTGACGGTGAACCCGAAACGCTCGTAGTACGGCACGTTTTCGGGCTTGCTCGACTCGAGATAGGCCGGGCAGTATTCGGCATCGCAGCGGTCCAGCCGGGACCGCATCAGAGCCTGGCCGAAACCCCGCCCGCGGACCCCCGGGTCGCTCCCGATCACGGCGAGGTACCAGTGCGGTTCCTCGGGATGTTCCCGCTTCATGAGTTCCTGCACGGTGCGCGCCCTCGCCGAATCCGACCCGAAGACCCGGATAAAGCTCGGCAGCATCGCCAGTTCTTCCCAGCGCGACTGCCGCCAGCGACCCGGCGGATCCCACAGGGACGCGGCGCCGACGCCCGGCCCGTCGCAGGCGACCTCCACACCGCCTCCGGCCAGATGATGGCGGCGCGTCAGCGTCCCGAACAGCCGGATCAGCTGCGCGGGGCGCGCGTCGTCGTCGGGCAGCATCCAGGTGGTGACGGGGTCGTCGTAGAACGCCCGAGCCAGGGTGCGTGACAGTTCGCGGATGTCGGCTTTGCGCGCCGGGCGCGCCTGCGGTGCCACCCACGCCACGTTAGTGGGTGTGGCGAGCAGCATGAGGGGTATGCCGGTCCGGTGACCGGCATCTCGCGGCGAAAGCTCGGGCGGATGGCCGCCGGCGTGGGCGCGCTCGGCGCTGTCGGACTACCGCAGGCCTGCGGGAAGCCCGGGTCCGACCGCGGCAAACCGACCGCGCCGCCGGCGGCGGGCAAGGGCGTAGGGGTGGTGCTCTCGCACGAGCAGTTCCGCACCGACCAACTGGTCGCGCAGGCCCGCGCGGCCGAGCAAGCCGGCTTTCAGTACGCGTGGGCCAGCGATCACATCCAGCCGTGGCAGGACGACGAGGGCCACTCGATGTTTCCCTGGCTGACCCTGGCCCTGGTCGGCAGCGCCACCAGCCGAATCTCGTTCGGCAGCGGGGTGACCTGCCCGACCTATCGCTATCACCCGGCCACCGTGGCCCAGGCGTTCGCCTCGCTGGCGATCCTCAACCCGGGACGGGTGTTCCTGGGATTGGGCACCGGCGAACGGCTCAACGAACAGGCCACCACAAACGCGTTCGGCAATTACGCCGAGCGTCACGACCGACTGGTCGAGGCGATCGGACTGATCCGCCAGCTGTGGAGCGGCTCGCGAATCTCCTTTGCCGGCCGCTACTTTCAGACGAATTCTTTGAAGCTCTACGACACACCACCGACGCCGCCTCCGATCTTCGTTGCCGCCGGGGGTCCCAAGAGCGCGAAGTTGGCCGGTCAGTACGGCGACGGCTGGATCACGCAGGCCCACGACCTGACGAACCCGACGTTGCTCGCCGCATTCGGCGCGGGTGCCCAGGCGTCCGGGCGGGACGCCGCCAATTTGGGTAAGCGCGCCGAACTTTTCGCGGTCGTCGGCAACAACGACGTGGCCGCCCGCGCCGCGACGCTGTGGCGCTTCACCGCCGGCGCCGTCGACCAACCGAACCCCGTCGAGATCCAACGCGCCGCCGAGGCCAATCCCATCGACAAGGTGCTGGCGAACTGGGCGGTCGGCACCGATGCTGCGGCCCACATCGGCGCCGTACAAAGGGTTCTCGACGCCGGGGCAATTCCCTTTCTGCACTTCCCCCAGGACGACCCCGTCGCGGCGATCAACTTCTACGGCGGCAACGTCTTGCCCAGACTCCGCTAGTCGTTGCTAGTCGTTTCATCGCCCCTGGCCCGGGTATCAGGCAAGGCATGGACGCGATCACTTTTCTCCGTCAGGATCACCAGAGCGTGCTCGGGTTGTTGGAAACGCTGGACGGCGCACCCTCGGGCACGGGCGCCCAGAGCAGCGGCCTCGAGACCATGGTGAACAACCTCATCATCGCCGAGTCGCAGCACGAAGCGATCGAGGAACAGTTCTTCTGGCCGGCGGTGCGTCGCGCGATCGGTGACTCGCTCGCGGACAAGGCGATCGAGCAGGAGCAGGCCGGAAAGATGCTGCTGCAGCGACTGGAGGACGGCAAGCCGGGAGAGCCCGACTACCACGAGGCGCTGCAGGAATTCGTCAAAGCCGGCCGCGAACACATCGCTTATGAGCAAGAGCAGGTCTGGCCGCAGGTCGAGGTGGCGATCAGCCGGGAAGAGTTGGAGAAGATCGGCGAAAAGCTAGAGGCCGCAAAGAAAATGGCGCCCACCCGTCCGCATCCGGCCACTCCGCCCAACCCGGCCGTATTGAAGACGGTCGGCATGGGCGCGGCGGTCGTCGATCACGTGCGCGATGCGGTCACCGGTCGCGGCGAGGACAACCCGCCCGATCCGCAGGTTCATTAGGCCACGCATTCGAAGGCCGGGCGTCGAATGGATCGGCGCCCGGCCTTCGTTGGTTTCAATTAGCTTGTCGGAGTGCGCTGTTCGTGGGTGAACGGCTTCTCGGCATTCACGGCCGGTGACCCCGACGGGTTCTGCTCGGCGCCCTTGTTTTGCCGGCCGGTACCTCCCAGCCATTGCTGTTCGGGCTTTTCCACGTACTCCCATTCCATGCCCTCGGGCCACGGTCCCTGTCCCTGGTTCCACGGCCCGCGGATCGACTCGCCCCCACCGTTGGACATGTTGAACGCCACGTTCTGGAAGCGGGGATCTGCCGGCAGCTGTCCCGGTGGGAAGTTCACCGGCAGCTCGTTGAGCGCCGCGGTGAACTGCTGATAGTGGGTGACCTCGCGGGTCATCAAGAACGTCAACGTGTCTTGCACACCGGGATCGTCGGTGAACTGCTTGAGGTACTCGTAGACGATCTTCGCCCGGGACTCCGCGGCCAGGTTACTGCGCAGGTCCACCGTCGGATCGCCGTTGGCGTTGACGTAGGAACCCATCCAGGGCACGCCCTGCGAGTTGCTCACGTCGGGCGTGCCACCGTTCAGCGCGAAATACAGCGGGTTGACCGCCACCTGGTGGATGATCTGGTCGCGGCCGTCGCCGCTGGCCACCGCGGGCATCCAATCGCATTTCTCGTTGGCGATTTTCAAGTTGTCGTTGAGCCCGTCGAGCAGCATCGTGATCATCGAGCCGACCATCTCCAGGTGGCTGAGTTCCTCCGTGGCGATGTCCATGAACAGGTCGTACATCTTGGGGTTTTTGCCCCGGAGGGCAAAGGCCTGGGTGAAGTACTGCATTGCGGCTTTGAGCTCGCCATTGGCGCCGCCGAATTGCTCCTGTAAAAGCGTGGCAAACCGGGGATCCGGCTCGCTGACTCGCACCTCGAATTGAAGATCTTTGTTATGCACGAACATTGGGCCTCCTGGGGAATTTGCGATAGTCCTGGTCGACGCCGGGTACCCCTGGGCTATGTGACGAAACGCTGGCGACAGCAAATCTCGTAATCACCATGGCCGCGACTTGCGGGCGAAGGTAGGACCCGATCAATGAATGTTTTGAACTTGGGCGACAAACACGAGCTGGCCGAGCGCATGGCGCAGCTGTCCCGCGAGATGGCCGCGCCTCGAGCGCTCGAGCACATACTCGCCGATGTGACAGCGGCGGCGGTGCAGTTGATACCGGCGGCGGATGTCGCCGGCGTCTTACTGGTGCAAAAGGGCGGGGACTTCGCGTCTCTCGCGGACACCGACGGCCTGGTCGCCCAGCTCGACAAGCTGCAGTACGACTTCGGCGAAGGGCCGTGTGCCGACGCCGCCCTCAAACAGACAGTGGTTCGGGCCGACGATATGCGCAACGAGCCCCGGTGGCCCCGGTATGCGCCGGCGGCTGTGGCGCACGGTGTGCTCGGCAGCCTGTCGTTCAAGCTGTACACCGCGGACCGCACGGCGGGCGCGCTGAACTTGTTCAGCTTCCGGGCCGGCGTGTGGGACACCGAAGCCGAGACCATCGGATCGGTGTTTGCCGCGCACGCGGCCGCCGCGATCATGGCCGGGCGCCACGGTGAGCAGATGGAATCGGCGCTGTCCAGCCGAGATCGCATCGGTCAGGCCAAGGGCATCATCATGGAACGCTACGGCGTGGACGAAGTGCGCGCCTTCGAGATGCTGCGGGCGCTTTCCCAGGAAAGCCAGGAGAAGCTCGTCGACATCGCCGAGCGCGTCATCGAGACCCGCCGCGACCACTGATCCCCCGCCACCGCCATCTAGGATGGTGTGGCTTCATCAACGAGTCCGGTGCGGCGCTGCGCCGGGGAACGGTGGGCCACGGTGTGGGACTTCGAAACGGACACGGAATACCAGGCGAAGCTGGACTGGGTCGAAAAGTTCATGGTCGACGAGCTGGAACCGCTCGATCTGGTGGCGCTCGACCCGTATGACAAGAAGAACGCCGAGATGATGGCGATCCTGAGGCCGTTGCAGCAGCAGGTCAAGGACCAGGGCCTGTGGGCCGCGCATCTGCGGCCCGAGCTCGGCGGCCAGGGCTTCGGTCAGGTCAAGTTGGCGCTGCTCAACGAGATCCTCGGACGCTCCCGGTGGGCACCTTCGGTCTTCGGCTGCCAGGCGCCCGATTCGGGCAACGCCGAGATTCTCGCGCTGTTCGGCACCGACGAACAGAAGGCCCGCTACCTGCAGCCGCTCCTCGACGGCGAGATCACCTCGTGCTACTCGATGACCGAGCCGCAGGGCGGTTCGGATCCGGGGATGTTCGTGACCACGGCAACTCAGGACGGTGACGATTGGGTCATCAACGGGGAGAAGTGGTTCTCCAGCAACGCCAAACACGCGTCGTTCTTCATCGTGATGGCGGTGACCAAACCCGACGCCCGCACGTACGACAAGATGTCGCTGTTCATCGTTCCGGGCGAGACGCCGGGCATCGAGATCATCCGCAACGTCGGCGTCGGCGGCGAGTCGGGAAAGCACGGCTCGCACGGCTACGTCCGCTACAACGACGTGCGGGTGCCGGCCGATCACGTGCTGGGCGGCGAGGGCCAGGCGTTCATGATCGCGCAAACGCGACTCGGCGGTGGCCGCATCCACCACGCGATGCGCACGATCGCCTTGGCGCGCAAGGCATTCGACATGATGTGCGAGCGGGCGGTGTCACGCAAGACCCGGCACGGCCACCTGTCCGACTTCCAGATGACGCAGGAGAAGATCGCCGACAGCTGGATCCAGATCGAGCAGTTCCGGCTTTTGGTGCTGCGCACCGCGTGGTTGATCGACAAGCACCACGACTACCAGAAGGTGCGTCGCGACATCGCGGCGGTGAAGGTCGCCATGCCGCAGGTGTTGCACGACATCGCGCAGCGGGCGATGCACCTGCACGGCGCGCTCGGCGTCTCCGACGAGATGCCGTTCGTCAAGATGCTGGTTGCGGCCGAGTCGCTGGGTATCGCCGACGGCGCCACCGAGCTGCACAAGATGACGGTCGCCCGTCGGACGTTGCGCGAATACCAGCCCGTGACAACGCCTTTCCCGTCTGCGCACATACCGACCCGGCGGGCCGAGGCCGAGGCCAGGCTGGCCGAGCGCCTGGAACACTCGATCGCCGAGTTCTGACCGCGAGCAGACGCAAAATCGCAGTCTCCCAGCGATTCTGGTGCGATTCTGCGTCTGCTCGCGCGTTCAGGAGATGTAGCGGACGATGCTTTCGGCCACGCACGCCGGCTTGGGCGCGCCCTCGATCTCGATGGTCGTCGACACCGTCGCCTGCACGGCGCCGTCACCCAGGTCGTCGACGCTGACCAGCGAGCTCTGCGCGCGAACGCGCGAGCCGACCGGCACCGGGGCGGGGAAGCGAACCTTGTTGAGGCCGTAGTTGATTGCGAGCTTGATCCCTTTCACGGTGTACATCTCGTGCTGCAGCCGCGGCAGCAGCGAAAGGGTCATGAAACCGTGGGCGATGGTCTTGCCGAACGGACCGGCCGCCGCCCGTTCCGGGTCGACGTGGATCCACTGGTGATCGCCGGTCGCGTCGGCGAACAGGTTGACGTCTTCCTGGGTAATGGTCACCCAGTCGCTCTGCCCGATCGTCTCGCCCGCCGCCGCGGCGAGGTCCGCTACTGATTCGAAGGTGCGCATTGGTCCTCCTCGGGATGCTGTCGATGCCCGCATGCACCCTATCGGAGCCGATCATCGCCGTTTCGCGCGCCGCTGCGCGGGAAACCTGGATCCCATGCCGGAAAACAAGGGCCACAGGGCCGAGGAAGACGTCGAGCCCGAAGTGCACGAGGCTCGATCACGGGCCGCCGAAGGCGACGACGGGTCGTACGTGGGCGCGGCCGGTTCCGACGACACTTTCGACGCGGGCGAGACGGGCGCCGAGGCGCGCAGCCAGGACGGCTAGCGGTAGCGCAAGATGGCGGCGTGAGGCTGCTGCTGATTGCCGACACCCACGTCCCGCGGCGCGCCCGCGACCTGCCGGCGCGGGTATGGGACGAGGTCGCCGCGGCCGATGTGGTGGTGCACGCCGGCGACTGGGTATCGACCGACTTGCTCGACGCCCTGGAGGCCCGGGCCGCGCGGCTGGTCGGGTGCTGGGGCAACAACGACGGGCCGGCGTTGCGGGCCCGGCTGCCCGAGCGTGCCGACGCCACGTTGGACGGGCTGCGCTTGACCGTGGTCCACGAGACCGGTGCCGCGAGCGGCAGGGATGCGCGGATGTCACGGCTCTACCCCGACCGCGACGTGCTGGTGTTCGGCCATAGTCACATCCCGTGGGATACCACGACGCACACCGGACTGCGCCTGCTCAATCCGGGTTCACCCACGGATCGCCGCCGTCAACCGTTCTGCAGCTACATGACCGCCGGCGTCGACAACGGGACGTTGACCGACGTGGTCCTGCATTCGCTCGAAAAGTAGCTGGGAGCTAGCCCCCACACAGCTTGTACCCATATTTAGCTCGTAAACAGAGGTATATGGGGGCAGTGAAGTCCGATGTGGTCGCCGAGCTGTTCGGCGTCGTCGGCAGGTTTCGCCGGCAACTTCGCCGGTCGGCCGGCCGGGGGCTCGACTCCGCGAGGCTGTCCGAGTCCCAGGCGGAGCTGCTGTGGCTGGTCGGACGGCGACCGGGGATCTCGGTCAGCGCCGCCGCGGCGGAGCTCGGCCTGGTGCCCAACACCGCGTCGACCTTGGTCTCCAAGCTGGCCGGCAACGGACTGCTGATCCGGACCGTGGGCGAATCGGACCGCCGCGTCGGCCAGCTGCGGCTCGCCGAACCCACCCAGCAGCTCGTCGACGCGTCTCGGGCCGCGCGCCGCGCACTGGTCGCCGAGGTACTCGGCGAGCTTGATGACGATCAAATCGAGTCCCTGACAAAGGGATTGGAGGTTCTTGACACCATGACCCGACTACTGCAGGAACGGCGATCATGAGCGAACGACTGCCGATGGCCATCGACGGCCGGAACCTGACCTACCGGTACGGCCAGTTCACCGCCGTCGATGACGTGACGTTGCAGGTGCGCCCGGGCGAGACGATGGGCCTGCTGGGACCCAACGGCGCCGGAAAGACGACGCTGGTCCGCATGCTCACCACGTTGACGCCGGTGCAGCGCGGCGAATTGCGCATCTTCGGCATGGACGCCCGCCGCCAGACCATCGACATTCGCAGCAACATCGGCTATGTGCCCCAACAGCTTTCGGTCGAGCCCGCGTTGACCGGGCGGCAGAACGTGCAGTGGTTCGCGCGGCTCTACGGGGTGCCGCGCGCCTGCCGGGCCGAACGAGTGGAACAGGCGCTGGCCGCCATGGAACTGCTCGACGTGGCCGACCGGCGGGCCGGGGCGTATTCCGGCGGCATGGTGCGCCGCCTGGAGGTGGCGCAGGCGCTGGTCAACCGCCCGTCGCTGCTGGTACTCGACGAGCCGACGGTGGGGCTGGACCCGATCGCCCGCGACGGTGTCTGGCAGCAGGTGCGGAGCATGCAGGCCCAGTTCGGCATGACGGTGCTGCTCACCACCCACTACATGGAGGAGGCCGACGCGCTGTGCGATCGGGTCGCACTGATGCACCGCGGCCGGCTGCGCGCCGTGGGCACGCCCGCGAAGCTGAAGGCCACCGTGTCGCCCGGCGCCACGCTCGAGGACGTGTTCCGCCACTACGCGGCGGAGGACCTGTCCGGCCAGACGGAATCGGCCGGCTCCTTCCGTGAGATCCGTTCCAGCAGAAAGGTTGCCAGCCGTGCCAGTTGACATCGCACCCAAAGCCCCGGCGGCCATCCTGGTTCGCGCCCCGCGCGGGTGGCAACGGGTCCAGGCAACGGTGGCGCGGGTCGGGGCGTTCGCGATCGTGGAACTGCAGAAGCTGCAGCACGACCGGACCGAACTCGTCACCCGGATGGTGCAGCCCGCGCTGTGGCTGCTGATCTTCGGCACGACGTTTTCCAAGTTGCACGTCATCCACACCGGGTCGGTGTCCTACCTCGCGTTCCTGGCGCCCGGGATCATCGCGCAGTCGGCGCTGTTCATCTCGATCTTCTATGGCATACAGATCATTTGGGACCGCGACGCCGGCGTGCTGGCCAAGCTGATGGTGACGCCAGCCCCCGCGTCGGCGCTGATCACCGGCAAGGCGTTCGCGGCCGGAGTGCGGTCGGTCGCCCAGGTGGTCGGGGTGATGGCGCTGGCGTACCTGATGAACATCGGCCTGACCATCAATCCGTTGCGGATCCTCGCGGCGATGGCCGTGGTGATGCTCGGCGCGGCGTTCTTCGCCTGCCTGTCGATGACGCTGGCCGGCCTGGTCCTGTCCCGCGACCGCCTGATGGGAATCGGCCAGGCCATCACGATGCCGTTGTTCTTCGCGTCCAACGCGCTCTACCCCGTCGACGTGATGCCCGCTTGGTTGCACGCGCTGAGCAAGGTCAATCCGCTCAGCTACGAGGTGGACGCGCTGCGTGCGCTGTTGATCGGCACCCCGTACAACCCGGCCGACTTCATCGTGCTGGTGGTGGCGGCGCTGATCGGAATCGCCACGGCTTCAACGCTTTTGCGCCGGCTCGTCGCGTAGGGGCGCCACCGGCACGGATTCGTACGCCATTCGTGACCCGAATGTAACGATTCCCGGCCGACTCCCAATCGTTAGCCAACCGCGATCTCCCATCGCGGCCGCGACAGACGAATTACGCCCTCCCCCTGTGTTTCACTGCGCATGCGAACAGATTCGACCGTAATCGCGCGGCATCGAACAAACCATGAAAGTTGGGATGGGTAGGGAGCTATGTCGTTCATCGAAGAGGTGCGGAAGGTGCGTGGCGCAGCGGCGAGGATGCCGCGCCGGCTGGCCATCGCGGCCGTGGGGGCTGCCCTGTTGTCGGGTCTGGTCGGCGCCGTCGGCGGCTCGGCTACCGCGGGGGCGTTCTCCAAGCCGGGACTTCCGGTGGAATACCTGCAGGTGCCATCGCCGTCGATGGGCCGCAACATCAAGGTGCAGTTCCAGCCCGGTGGACAGCACGCGGTGTACTTGCTCGACGGCCTTCGGGCACAGGACGATTACAACGGCTGGGACATCAACACCCCGGCCTTCGAGGAGTTCTACCAGTCCGGGTTGTCGGTGATCATGCCCGTCGGCGGGCAGTCCAGCTTCTACAGCAACTGGTACCAGCCCTCGTCCGGCAACGGCCAGAACTACACCTACAAGTGGGAGACGTTCCTGACCCAGGAGATGCCCGGGTGGCTGCAGGCCAACAAGCAGGTGTCGCCGTTCGGCAACGCCGCGGTGGGTCTGTCGATGTCGGGCGGTTCGGCCCTGATCATGGCCGCCTACTACCCGCAGCAATTCCCCTATGCCGCTTCGCTATCCGGCTTCCTCAACCCGTCCGAGGGCTGGTGGCCCACCCTGATCGGTCTGGCGATGAACGACTCCGGTGGCTACAACGCCAACAGCATGTGGGGTCCGTCCAGCGACCCGGCGTGGAAGCGCAACGACCCGATGGTCCAGATTCCGCGGCTGGTCGCCAACAACACGCGGGTCTGGGTGTACTGCGGTAACGGCACACCCAGCGACCTCGGCGGCGACAACATGCCGGCGAAGTTCCTGGAAGGCCTCACGCTGCGCACCAACGAAACCTTCCAGAACAACTACGTGGCCGCGGGCGGACGCAACGGGGTGTTCAACTTCCCGGCCAACGGGACGCACTCGTGGCCCTACTGGAACCAGCAGTTGGTTGCCATGAAGCCGGACATCATCCAGGTGCTCAACGCCGTCAACACGACTGCGCAACCGGCACAACCGGCACAACCAGCCGCCTGACACCCCCAAAGCCGGCATCGGCAGTAGCGCACCGGTCAGCGCTGCTGCCGATGCTGTTTTTCTGACTCTGCTTCCAACAAAGCCCGGCGGTCCTGGTGGAAGTAGGTGTACAGGGTGGTCAATGCGCAAGCGGCCGTGGCGATCACCAGCATCCAGGTCCCGTTGACGACCACGCCGATGAAGCCCCCCGCCGCGGCGCCAATCATGAAGCTGGCCAACAGCAGAAAGTAGCCGAGCCAGTCGGCCGCTTTTCCACCGGCGATATGACGCTCGATGCCCTGCCCCATCTTCACCATCGTGCCGGTCACATAGCTTAACGGGATTGACACCTCGCCGTTTTTGACGAACGACGTGTTCAGAGTGCCGTTTGCGAAGGCCAACACCACAATTGGCGCGAAGTCGAGGAAGTTCTCCTCCCAGCCTTCGTCGACAACGTCAAGGACGGTGGCGGCCGCCAGAGCGAACGTGGTCAGTACGGTCGGGCCGTGCGGATGGTTAACCCAGAAGTGTCGCCGGCACACCGAGGCGATCACCACGCCGCCCACGAAGGACACCATGAGTACCGCAGCACTCACGGCAAGCCACGGTTGTTTCGTGAAATAGGCCAGCACCGCCCGTTGGGCGTTGCCGGTCATGAACACCACGAAGTACCCCTGGGAATGGGTAAACGAAATCGCCCCCAGCAGACCGGCCAGGACGGCCAGCACCCACGACAGCCTCGCCTCGCTGTTGAAAGTTTCACTCGCCACACGAACATGCTGTCAGACGCACACCCAAATCGCAGGCGGCACATAGGTAATACCTATGTTTGCACTATGCCGCGGTCAGCCGGGCGATGGATCGCAGCGGGATCGGCAGCCAGCCCGGGCGGTGTCGCGCCTCGTAACCGGCTTCGTACACCGCCTTGTCGAGCTCGTAGGCGGCCAGCAGCTGCGCCGAATCGCGCGGGTCGGTGCCGGACACCGCCGCGTAGCCGTCGCAGAACGCGGCGCAGTTGCGCTCGACCCATTCGCGGGCGCGCGCGGCGAGTTGCTTGTCCGCACCCTGGTCGATCAGCGGCCCGTAGGCGGCGTACTCGAACGACCGCAACACCCCGGCCACGTCGCGCAACGGCGAATCCGGCGCGCGCCGCTCGTCGAGCGGCTGTCCCGGTTCGCCTTCGAAGTCGATCAGCAGCCAGCTCTCCGGTGTGCGCAGCACCTGCCCCAGGTGCAGGTCGCCGTGCACCCGCTGGATGGTGATCGTCTCGCCCGCGAGCTTTTGGAATCGCTCCTCGATCGTCGCCGCGTATTCCTCGAGTTCGGGCACCTTTGCGACGGTTGACGACAGCCGCGCCAGCACGGTGTCGACCGGGAACATGGCGTCGGCCGTGCCGAGGCACTCCGCCAGGGTGGCGTGCACGGACGCCACGGCTTCACCCAGCCGGTTGGATTCGGCGGCGAAGTCACCGCCGACCTCGTAGGCGTACAGGTCGCCCTCCGCGAACAGGTCGCGCACGCTGGCGGTGGCCATGGCCCAGCCCTCGGCGGCGTTCGACGCGAATTCGGTCACCATGCCCAGGGGCCACGGATCACCGTCCGGCGGGACCATCTCGTAGGTGCCGAGCAACCGCGCCACGTGCGGGTTGCCGGCGCGGGCGAGCACCCGGTTGAGCTCGATGTCGGGATTGATGCCGCTGCTGACCCGCCGAAAGACCTTGAACATGGCGTCTCGATCGAAGATCACGCTGGTATTGCTCTGCTCGGCGTCGGAGACGTGCGGCAGCGCCTCCAGCGGCAGCTCGACGTCGGGCTCTTTGGTGAACGCCACCTGGTCACCGGACGAGCCGCGCACGGCGGCCGCGTCGATGAGCGAGAGCAGAAACCGCGGCGCGTCGGTGTCGTACAGCGCGTCGAAACCGGTGCGGTCGTCGGCGGCCCCGATGGTGGCGACGGTGCTGTACTCGGACACCGGCGCGGAGTCCCAACGAACGATCACCTGGTAACGCTCCGAGGAGCCGTCGGTGTACCGGACGTCGACGAGGACCAGGTCGAGGTCCTCGCGCAGCGGCACGACGACGCCGGGCTCGGCGCTCGACAGCTCGCGGTTGCGTCCGGCGTACCACCGTTGCTGCGGAAGCCACTCAGACCAGGGCAGCTTGACTGGCTGAGTCGTCATGCGTTCTCCTCACATCCGGTCAGCTGGAACCAGTAGAACCCGTGTCCCGGCAGTGTCAGCAGGTAGGGCAGGTGACCGATGCGCGGAAACTCCACATGCCCCGTCAGCTCCACTGGTGTGCAGCCGCTCCATTGCTGGAGGTTCAATTCGATCGGCTGGGGGAACCGGGACAGGTTGTTCACGCACAGCACGGTGTCCCCGTCGTCCGCCGCGTGACGCACGAACGCCAGCACCGACGGGTTCGACCCGCCCAGTTCCTCGAATCTTCCGATCGCAAAAGCCTTGTGCCGCCCTCGCACCGCGAGCATCACCCGGGTGAAGTTGAGCAGCGACGTCGAGGTGTCGCGTTGCGCCTCCACGTTGACCGCCTGGTACCCGTACACCGAGTCCTGGCTGGGCGGCAGGTACAGCCGCCCCGGGTTGGCCTTCGAGAAGCCGGCGTTGCGGTCCGGTGTCCACTGCATCGGCGTGCGCACCCCGTCGCGATCCCCCAACCAGATCACGTCGCCCATGCCGATCTCGTCACCGTAGTAGAGGACCGGCGAGCCGGGCAGCGACATCAGCAGCGCGGTGAACAGCTCGATCTGGTTGCGGTCGTTGTCCAGCAGCGGTGCGAGGCGCCGGCGGATCCCGACGTTGGCCTTCATCCGCGGGTCCTTGGCGTACTCCGCGTACATGTAGTCGCGCTCTTCGTCGGTGACCATCTCCAGCGTCAGCTCGTCGTGGTTGCGCAGGAAGATCCCCCATTGGGCCATGTCGGGGATCGCCGGCGTCTGCGCCAGGATCTCGGAGATCGGGAACCGCGATTCGCGCCGGACCGCCATGAAGATCCGCGGCATCAGCGGGAAGTGGAACGCCATGTGGCACTCGTCGCCGCCGGTGCTGGCATCCCCGAAGTACTCGACGACGTCACCCGGCCACTGGTTGGCCTCGGCCAGCAGCACGCGGCCGGGGAACTCGTCGTCGACGACCTTGCGAACCCGCTTGAGGAACGCGTGCGTCTCGGGGAGGTTCTCGCAGTTGGTGCCCTCGCGTTCGAACAGGTAGGGCACCGCGTCCAGGCGGAACCCGTCGATCCCCAGCCCCAGCCAGAAGCGGATGACGTCGATCATCGCCTCCTGAACGGCCGGGTTCTCGTAGTTCAGGTCGGGCTGGTGGGAGAAGAACCGGTGCCAGTAGAACTGGCGGCGGACCGGGTCGAAGGTCCAGTTCGATTCCTCGGTGTCGACGAAGATGATGCGGGCGTCGGTGTACTTGTCGCTGGTGTCGCTCCACACGTAGTAATCGCCGTATGGCCCGTCGGGGTCGTGCCGGGACTCCTGAAACCAGGGGTGGGATTCCGAGGTGTGATTCATCACAAGGTCGGTGATCACCCGGATGCCCCGCTCGTGGGCGGCATCCAGCAGCGCCACGAAGTCGTCGACCGTCCCGAACTCGGGCAGCACCTTGTAGAAGTCCCGGATGTCGTAGCCGCCGTCACGCAGCGGGGAATCGTAAAAAGGGGGCAGCCAGATGCAGTCGATGCCGAGCCACTGCAGGTAGTCCAGGCGTTCCATCAGCCCCCGCAGGTCACCCGACCCGTCGGCGTTGGCGTCGAAGAACGCCCGGACCAGCACCTCGTAGAAGACCGCGTGCTTGAACCAGGTCGGATCGGCGGGCAGCGCGGCAGCGTTGTCGAAATCTTCGGCGTTCGGATGCTCGACCACGCCGCCCTCGACGTGACTGCCCCCCGCGGGATCGTGCTCGACTGCGTCTCTTGCGTCGTTCATCAATTCCACGATGCCACGTGTACCCGACACGGCAACTCGGGAATCACGACCGCAAGCGGACGACCAATCCCGATGTGCCGCAAGCGAATCCAGCGGGAGGCGGTCATTATCCGCGCGGCATCAGGCAGGAGGCCCGTCCGCCAGCGTCACCGGTCCGCTGCGTTCGCCGTCCCCCTTGGCGCGCCAGTGCAGGGTGACGGTGTCGCCGGGATGATGCGGAACGAGCACATCCGTCATCGAGGTGGCCCCGGTGATCGGTATGTTGTCGAACCCCGTGATGACGTCGCCGGCCGAGATTCCGGCCGCCGCCGCGGGACCGCTGCCCACGACGCGTTCAACCCGGGCGCCGTTGCCACCGTTGTCCGTCACGCCCAGGCCCAGGAAGGCCGTCGGGCCGATGTGCACGGTGTTCGACGCGGCGCCGGACCGGATCTGTCCGGCGACCGCCATCGCGGTGCCGATCGGGATGGCGAAACCCTGACCGCCGGACATCTTGTAGCTGTCGGTGGCCGCGGTGTTCATCCCGATCACCTGGCCGGCTTCGTTGACCATCGGACCGCCCGAGTCACCGGGCCTGATCGCCGCGTCGGCCTGGATCAACCCGCCCAGGTTCTCCTCCGCGCCGGTGAGGGTGTCGGTCGCGGACACGCTCTGGTTGAGCCCGACGACCTTACCGGCCACCGCGCTCGGCGTGCCGCCCTGACCGCCCGCGTTGCCCAGCGCGACGACGGGCTCGCCGATCGCGACCCCGCCGCCGATGTTGGCGGCGGGCAGGCCGCCACCGCCACGGAGCTGCAGGACCGCGACGTCCGCGGTCCGGTCGTAGCCGATGACGTCGACGGCGTAGGTCTGGCCGTTGCCGACGGCGAACGCGTTGATGTCGGTGGCCCCCGAGATCACGTGGTTGTTGGTGAGAATGACGCCGCCCGGATCGATGACGATGCCGGTCCCGGCTCCGACGGCGTTGTTGTAGCCGAACTTGGTGCTGATGTCGACGACCTGGGGCCCGACCCTGCCGACGATGCCCGACGGGTCGAGCGGCGCGAGGGGCCGGTCGTGGGTCGGCGTCGCGGACGCCGGCGCCGCGGCCATGGCCAGGCCCAGCCCCACCACGGCCAGCACGCTGACCAGCCATGACCACCAGACGGAGCGGTGGTGCCATTTGCTCATACCGTCACCTCCTGCGACGCAGTAAGAACCAGAATTTGGCCCAGCCTCCCGGTCTGGGTAACACGACTCGATCTGTATAACCGTAATGCAGATAGCTATTCACAACAGCGCTCAGGCCCCTTGGGCCGGCGCGATGGGGTGGGCCAGGTGCCTGCTGACGTCGCCGACCATGTCGATGAGCGTGAGATCGCGATAGCAAAACCGCCACCGGCCGTCGACGCGTTCGAATCGGTCGTGATAGCGGCCGGTGACGATGGTCTGCAGCGGTAGGTCGTCGGTCTGCTGCAGCACCGTGTAGTAGCTGCGGCAACTCGCGGTGCCGGCGCCCTCATCGATCTCGATGATCGGATTGGTCGTGACGTGCTTGGTTCGCGGCGTCCCGTCCGGATGAAGCAGGATCAGCGATTTCCAGATCCCCAACAGCCGGGCCGAGTCGACGGTGTCCGGTTCGGCGTCCGAGCCGCCGATCCTGATGCGGGCGTGTTCGAACAGCGTGGCCGCGCCCGCAAGGTCACCGGCGTCGATGCATTCGGCATAGCGGTACAGGAGGTTGGTGATCTGGGTCTCGGCCAGCATGCGGTTAACCTAGCGCGGCGACGATGCCGACCGGAACGGTCGGAGGAGGAGGCGCGCAATTCGGCCTAGCGCGACCGGGCCCGCCCTCGGCCCTAATCTGAGGCGGTGGGTGAATTCGACCCGAAGGCCCGATTCACACAGTCACCGATAGCCCGCCTGGCCACCGCCGCGCCCGACGGCGCCCCGCACCTGGTGCCGGTGGTCTTCGCCGTCGACGAGGCCGCGCCCGGCGGGCACGACGTCATCTACACGGCCGTCGACGCGAAACCCAAGTCGACGCGACGGCTGCGGCGCCTGGCCAACATCGAAAGCAACCCACAGGTCAGCCTGCTCGTCGACCACTACGCCGACGACTGGGCGCGGTTGTGGTGGGTCCGCGCCGACGGTCTCGCCTCCATCCACAGCGACGGCGCGGCGATGGACACCGGCTTGCGGCTCCTGCGCGCCAAATATCCCCAGTACCAATCGGTTTCGTTGGACGGCCCGGTCATCGCGGTCACGGTGCGGCGCTGGTCGGGCTGGCACGCCTGACCCGACGGCCGTCGGCATTGATTCGGGGGAACGCACCGCCCCCAATTGTGGCTGGCCGGTGGCCTTGTGTTGGGCGGCAGTTGGGGGAAAAGTTGCCTACAGGCGTCCTGTGGTCTGCACCACACCGCGCTGCAGGACGCCTCAGCGCTGCGGAACTGGAGGAAAGTCATGGCGGACAAGGCGAACACTTCCCTGGGCGTGGCGGCCGCTCCCACGGCGAACGGTCCGGGCGATGTTCGCAACGTGGTCCTGGTCGGGCCCTCTGGCGGCGGCAAGACCACCCTGGTCGAGGCGCTCCTGGTCGCCGCCGGCGTGCTGACCCGGCCGGGATCGGTCACCGAGGGCAGCACCATCTGCGACTACGACGACGCCGAGATCCGCCAACAGCGCTCCGTCGGCGTCGCCGTGGCCTCCCTGTCGCACGGCGGCATCAAGATCAACCTGGTCGACACGCCCGGGTATGCCGACTTCGTCGGCGAGCTGCGCGCCGGGTTGCGCGCCGCGGACTGCGCGCTGTTCGTGATCGCCGCGAACGAGGGCGTCGACGAGCCGACCAAGTCGCTCTGGCAGGAGTGCAGCCAGGTCGGCATGCCACGCGCCGTGGTGATCACCAAGCTCGACCACGCCCGGGCAAACTATTCCGAGGCGCTGGCCGCGGCGCAAAACGCGTTCGGCGACAAGGTACTACCGCTGTATCTGCCGATCGGCTCACCGTCCTGCGAGGGCCTGATCGGCCTGCTGTCGCAGACGCGCTACCTGTATTCGGGCGGCAAACGCACCACGCAGCCGCCCGACCCCGCGGACGCCGACCGGATCGAGGAGGCGCGCGGCAGCCTGATCGAGGGCATCATCGAGGAGTCCGAGGACGAGACCCTGATGGACCGCTATCTCGGCGGCGAATCGATCGACGAGTCGGTGCTCATCGAGGACCTGGAGAAGGCCGTCGCCCGGGGCTCGTTCTTCCCCGTGATCCCGGTCTGCAGCGGCACCGGCGTCGGCACCCTCGAACTACTGGAGGTCGCCACCCGCGGCTTCCCGTCCCCGATGGAACACCCGCTCCCGGAGGTCTTCACGCCGAACGGCGCGACGCACGCAACGCTGGCCTGTGATGTCGACGCGCCCCTGCTCGCGGAGGTGGTGAAGACGACGTCGGACCCCTACGTCGGCCGGGTGAGCCTGGTCCGGGTGTTTTCCGGGACCATCAGGCCCGACACGACGGTTCATGTGTCGGGCCATTTTGCGTCGTTCTTCGGCGCCGCCAACGGGAACGGGCATTCGCACCCCGATCACGACGAGGACGAACGCATCGGGGTCCTGTCGTTCCCGCTCGGCAAGCAGCAGCGCCCCGCGGCCGCCGTGGTGGCCGGCGACATCTGCGCCATCGGCAAGCTGAGCCGCGCCGAGACCGGCGACACCCTCTCGGACAAGTCAGAGCCGCTGGTCCTGCGGCCGTGGACGATGCCCGAACCGCTGCTGCCGGTGGCCATTCAGGCGCACGCCAAGACCGACGAGGACAAACTGTCCGTCGGGCTGGGGCGCCTCGCCGCCGAAGACCCGACGCTGCGGATCGAACAGAACCAGGAAACGCACCAGATCGTGCTGTGGTGCATGGGCGAGGCCCACGCCGGCGTCGTGCTGGACGCACTGGCCAACCGCTACGGCGTCACCGTGGACACGGTCGACCTGCGCGTCCCGCTGCGAGAAACCTTCAGCGGCAAGGCAAAAGGACACGGCCGCCACATCAAGCAGTCCGGCGGGCACGGCCAGTACGCGGTGTGCGACATCGAGGTCGAACCGCTGCCCGAGGGCTCCGGGTTCGAGTTCGTCGACAAGGTGGTCGGCGGCGCGGTGCCCCGCAACTTCATCCCGAGCGTGGAGAAGGGGGTGCGCGCGCAGATGGAAAAGGGCGTCCACGCGGGTTACCCCGTGGTCGACATCCGCGTCACCTTGTTCGACGGAAAGGCGCACAGCGTCGACTCGTCGGACTTCGCGTTTCAGGCGGCCGGCGCGCTGGCGTTGCGCGAGGCGGCGGCGGCGACCAAGGTGACCCTGCTCGAGCCGATCGACGAGATCTCGGTGCTGGTGCCCGACGATTTCGTCGGCGCGGTGATGGGCGACCTGTCGGGGCGCCGCGGGCGCGTGCTCGGCACCGAGGCCGCGGGGAACGAACGCACGCTGGTCAGGGCCGAGGTGCCTCAGGTCGAGCTGACACGGTATGCGATCGACCTGCGTTCGCTGGCGCACGGGGCCGCGTCGTTCACCCGTTCTTTCGCCCGCTACGAACCCATGCCCGAGTCCGCGGCAGCCCGGGTGAAGACCACGGTGTGAGCCGTCGTCGGCGCAGGTAGTTTGGCCGAGATTGCGGCCCTGGTTGTGCTGGCGTCAAAATCGCGACCTTCACGGCAATCTCGGCGCGCGCCTCAGGACTGATCCCCGCGGCCGAATTGGTCGGCCACGGCGCGGCGGTCCAGCGAGCCCTTCGCGGTGTGCGGCAGGGCGGCGGCTTCGGCGAAGGTGGCGGGAATCTCGAAGGCCGCCAGCCGCTCGCGGCAGAACTCCACCAGCTCGGCGGATGTCGGCGCGGGCGATTGCCGGGGCACGATCACCGCGGCCACCGTCTCCCCGTACATCTTGTCCGGCACGCCGAAGACGGCCACCTCGAGGACGTTGGGATGGGTGGCCAGGACGCCCTCGACGCGCTCCGGCGAAATCTTCTCGCCGCCGCGGTTTATGAGCTCCTTGATCCGGCCCCGGATGGTCAAATCGCCCGCGGCCGACAATGATCCCAGGTCGCCGGTGCGCAGCCATCCGTCGGTGAAGTTCGCGGCGGTGATCGCCGGGTCGCCCAGGTAGCCGCGCACCACGGTGGTGCCGCGCAGCCAGACCTCCCCGACGGACCCCGCCGGCAGCGGCCGACCGTCCGGTGCGGCGATCCGGATTTCGGGCCCGGTGGACCGGCCCACGAGACCCGGTGTGGCGGCGGGGTTTTCGCTCTGCCCGGCGCCGGTCGTGGCCACCTGGTGGGTGGCCTCGGTCATGCCGAAGGCGCACACCACCGGCGCCAAAAACGTCTCCTGCAGCGCCTGGGCCGCCTCCGCGGTGAGCGGGGCGCTGCAGCTGCGGATGAAGCGCAGTGCGGCCGGCTTGTTGCTCGCCTGTTCGGTCTTGTTGCGCTCCAACAGGATCTGGTGAATCGTCGGGACGGCGGTGTACCAGGTGGCCCGGACGGCGTCGATGTCGTCCCAGAACGTGTGCGCGGAGAACCGCCCCCGCGCCGGCAGCAGCACCGTGCCCCCGGACGCCAGCGTCGACAGCAACGCGGCGATCAGCCCGTGACCGTGGTAGAGCGGCATCACCGCGACCGTCGCATCCTGCGGGCCCAGCTCGTAGCCGGCGATGATCGCCTGCACCGATGCGGCGATGTTCTCCTGCGTCCAGGGCACCATCTTCGGCACGCCCGTGGTTCCGCCGGTGAACATGATCATCGCGTCGTCCTCGGAGAGCCCCTGCGGCGTCGAAACGTCTTGCCCCGGCGGCGTCGCGGCGTCGAGATGCACCGCCGCCGCGCCGGCCTCGACGGTCACCGCGATCGGCCACCGCCGCAGCCCCGGCTCCCCCTCGTCGCCGGGGCCGACGCCGTCGACCAGCACCGCCCGCGCCCCGACCGCCTCGCTTCGGGTGCGCTGCTCCCCGGCGGGCAGGGCCGGGTCCAGCGGAACCACGACCAGCCCGGCGCGCGACGCCGCCAACAACCCGACGACGAACTCGGCGTTGCTGCCGGCACGGAGCGCGACCCGATCCTCCGCGGACAGCCCGCCCCGATTCAGTTGTCCGGCCAGGTCGTCGACCAGGCGAACCAGGTCGCGGTAGCTGACCGGGGTGCGCCCGGCGGTGACGACGAGCGCCGGCGCGTCGGGTCGCCGGCTCGCCGCCACCTCGACCAGATCGGCGACGCTGTGAGTGCCTGTCTTCATCGCCATGCCCCTTTCGGTAGATGGGAAAGCTCCTGCTCGAACCATGCCGCGCGACCGGTGTGTCCGTCCAATACCGATCCGCTCACTATCGATAACCGCCGACTATCGATAGACGGCGTGAATCGCTGCATAGCGGCTTAGTCTTGGACACTTGCGCGCACCGGGACGACAGTGATGACTGACCGTAGGTAGCTCACGAGGAGGTCGCCACCATGACACGTTTGACCGACGGCTTTCACCTCGTCGTCGACGCTCTCAAGGCGAACGACGTCGACACCATCTATGGGATCGTCGGCATCCCGATCACCGACCTCGCCCGCACCGCCCAGGCATCGGGCATCCGCTACATCGGCTTCCGACAGGAGGCCTCGGCCGGCAACGCCGCCGCCGCCGCGGGGTTCCTCACCCGCCGCCCGGGCGTGTGCTTGACGACGTCGGGTCCGGGATTTCTCAACGCCCTACCCGCGCTGGCCAACGCCACCACGAACTGTTTCCCGATGATCCAGATCTCGGGTTCCAGCAATCGCGCGATGGTGGACCTGCAGCGCGGTGACTACCAGGACCTCGACCAGCTCGAGGCCGCAAGGCCTTTCGCCAAGGCCGCCTATCGGATCGGCCGGATCGAGGACATCGGCCGCGGCGTGGCGCGCGCGATTCGCACGGCGGTCTCCGGTCGGCCGGGCGGCGTCTACCTCGACATCCCCGCCGACGTCCTGGGTCAGACCCTGGAGGCGTCCGCGGCGGCGGCGACCGTGTGGCGGGTTGTCGACCCGGCTCCGCGGCAGCTGCCGGCACCGGAGTCGGTCGATCGCGCGCTGCAGGTGTTGCGGCGGGCGCGCCGACCGCTGATCGTCCTCGGCAAGGGCGCAGCATACGCACGGGCCGACGACACGATCCGGAACTTCGTGGAGGACACCGGGATTCCGTTCCTGCCGATGTCGATGGCCAAAGGGCTGCTGCCCGACTCGCACCCGCAGTCGGCGGCGGCCGCGCGTTCGCTGGCGATCGCGCGCGCCGACGCCGTCTTGCTGGTCGGCGCCCGGCTGAACTGGCTGCTCGGCCACGGGGAGTCGCCGCAATGGTCCCGCGACGCCAAGTTCGTCCAGATCGACATCGCGGCTTCGGAATTCGACAGCAACCGGCCGATCGAGGCGCCGCTGACCGGTGACATCGGCTCGGTGATGTCGGCCCTCTGCGACGCGGTGGCCGCGGACCCCGTCGTCGCGCCCACCGAGTGGGTCGACGAGCTGGCCGAGCGCAAAGCCCGCAACGAGGCCAAGATGGTTCAACGACTCGCCGAAGACCCGCATCCCATGCGGTTTTACAACGCGCTGGGCGCCATTCGCTCTGTGCTGCAGGAAAACCCGGGGGTCTATGTGGTCAACGAGGGCGCCAACGCGCTGGACCTGGCCCGCAACGTCATCGACATGGAGGCGCCGCGGCACCGGCTCGACACCGGCACGTGGGGGGTGATGGGCATCGGCATGGGATACGCCATCGCCGCGGCGGTGGAGACCGGCGACCCCGTCGTCGCGATCGAGGGCGACAGCGCGTTCGGGTTTTCCGGGATGGAGGTCGAGACGATCTGCCGCTACCGGCTGCCGGTGACCGTCGTCATCCTCAACAATGGCGGCGTCTACCGCGGCGACGAGGCGCCGGCCGGCTCGGCCGCAACGGGGCCGGATCCCGCGCCGACCGTGCTGAACGGGCGGGCGCGTCACGAGCTGATCGCAGAGGCGTTCGGCGGCAAGGGATATCACGTCACCACCCCCGCCGAGCTTCGCGCGGCGCTGGCCGAGGCGATCGCCGGCAAGGGGCCGTCGGTCATCGACTGCGAACTCGACCCGACGGCCGGCGTGGAAAGCGGGCATCTGGCAAGCCTGAACCCGAGCAGCGCGGCCACATCGCCGGCGGTGGTCAGCGCCGGCGCGTGATGCCCAACAGTTGCGCGTCGAAGAACTCGCCCAGCTGCAACTGTTGCGCGGACGCGGTGAGCGCACGCGCGACCGGTGAGCCCGGCCCGGAAGCATTGGTGGCCAGCGCGATCTCGGCCTTGAGCGCCGGCTCGACCATCTCGACCGCGCGGATGTCTCGGGCTTCCGTACCCAGCTGGGACGTCCAGAGCCAGGTATGCGGCACGATGCAGGCCCAGTTCCCGGTGGCCACCTGCGCCAATAGCGAAGCGACGGAATCGGTTTCGACCTGCGGGGTAACGGTGATCCCCTGGCCGGCGAAAGCTTCGTCGATGATCTGGCGATCCCGCATGTCGGCGGTGAGCAGCGCCAGCGGCAGCTGCGCCGCCTCGGGCCACGTCAGCGTCGACGCCGCGGCGGGCAGCATGCTGGCCGTGGAGAGCAGCACGTAGTGCTCCTCGTAGAGCGGCACCAGGTTCACGTCGTGGGCGTCGTCGGTGGCGGAGTGCACTATTGCGGCGTCCAAGTCGAACGCGCGCAGGCGCCGGTACAGCTCGGTGGCGGCCAGCCGGGACAGGATCTGCACCTTCGCCAGCGGATGCGCCGAACAGAACGCCGAGAGAACCAGGGACGCCGTCGTCGAGGCGGTGGGCACCGTGCCCAGCCGAAGCGTTCCCGAGATGCCGGACCGGACGGCGTGCACCTCGGCCTTGAACGCGTCGTGTTCGGCGAGAATCCGTTTGGCCCACACGACCAATCGCTCACCCTCGGGCGTGAGGCCCTCGAAGCTGTGGCCACGGTTGATCAGCGTGACATTGAGCTCGCGTTCGAGCTTGCCGATCGCGGCGGACAGCGCGGGCTGCGACACGTAGCACTTCTCGGCCGCCCTGGCGAAGTGGCGCTCCTGGGCGACCGCAACGAAGTACTCCAGTTGACGGAAAAGCACCCGCACTCCTCGGTATGACGCGCTCGGTGTTCGGGCGCCGACCTCCGCTGAGGCTAACGCGTCACCCGCGCGCCAGCCAAGCGAGTGTCTCTGACAACCCCACGACATCCACCCCGATGGCGCGGCATTCGTCTGCACCCCTTTCGTAGAGGCCCGAGATCGCATCGGACACCAGGACGATCCGGAAGTCGCGTTCGGACGCCTCGTAGATCGACGTGCGAGGACAGTTTGGGAAGTTGCATCCCGCGAAAACCAATGTGTCGCTGTTACTTTCGCGCAGATGACGCTCGAGGGCGGTGCCGTAGAACGCGCCCCACCTCGGCTTGTACATCGCGTGCTCGGCGGCTCCGATCTGTTGGAAACCGCCGGACAGCAGCAATTCGTGGTCCAGCTCAACGACATTGGGCAACAGTTCGGCGGCGATCTGCGAGCCGTAGCTGCCCGGTGCCGCGATTCTCGCGCCCTCCTCGATCGATTGCCGCCGCACCAGGTCGACGTTCGACCCATCCGGCCGGTAGAGGCGGATCGCATGCACGATTGGCAGCCCGCTTTCGCGGAAGGCGGTCGCCAGCTTTGCCATTGCCGGGATCGCCGCATAGGTACCCGCGACCGGCATCGGCGCATCTCCGTCCGGCATGTCCAGAAAATCGCGCTGTACATCGATCAGTACCAGCGCCGCCGAAGGCGCCAACGGACGCGTATAGCGATCCTTTGCTGCCATGCCCGCTCCTCACCGGCCCCCCGTGACGGGATCGAACCCAACCGGTGATCCGATCGCTGTTGTGACGAGTGGGCGAAGCTGGAATTGTTTGCTGAAAACCGTAATGGGTAGACAGCCAGTAGAATATCGTGGTGTTGACTGCACAATCGCAAAGGGTGGGCGCCATGCGTCGAGCGGTTCGTTATCTATTCGTTATGGTGGCGTGCACGGCCATTGGCGTGTTGGGGAACGGCGCTCGCAGCGTGGCCGCTGTCCCGGTGCCCGATCCCGTGCCCGTAGTCGCGTCGGTTGCGCCGGCCGACGGCGCGGTGGTGGGCGTGGCGCACCCGGTCGTGGTGAAGTTCACCGCGCCCGTCGCCGATCGCGCCGCGGCCGAACGGTCGATTCGTGTCACATCGCCCAGCGGCATGCCGGGGCATTTCGAGTGGGTCGAAAATAACGTCGTGCAGTGGGTTCCGAATCACTACTGGCCCGCCCACACCCGCGTCTCGGTGGGTGTGCAGGCCCTGACGACGGGCTTTGAAACCGGTGATGCGCTCCTCGGTGTCGCCAGCATCTCCGAGCACACATTCACCGTCAGCCGAAACGGAGAGGTGCTTCGCACGATGCCGGCGTCGATGGGCAAGCCCTCCCGTCCGACGCCGATCGGCAGCTTCACCGCCCTGGAGAAGGATCGCACCGTGCGGATGGACTCGCGGACCATCGGCATCCCGCTGAGTTCGCCCGAGGGATACGACATCATCGCTTCGTACGCGGTGCGGATCACCAACAGCGGCGTGTACGTGCACTCGGCCCCGTGGTCGGTTGACTCGCAGGGCCACGCCAACGTCAGTCACGGATGCATCAATCTGAGCCCGGACAATGCGGCGTGGTATTTCAACCAGGTGAGCGTCGGCGATCCCGTCCAGGTCGTGGCCTGACCCGTCGCGGACCCTGGCAAGGGCCTCGCCGGACAGGCAGCGCCAGCATTTCGTGCTTCCCTTGCTCGACGCCTACCGGAAGCCGGAGAAACGGCTGCGCAGGGGGCCAAGATCGGTGGGGACAAAGACATTTCGCACCTCTGGGCGGCCCTGATCGACAACTCCGTGTCGGACCTGCGCTTGCTGGCGTAGGCTAGCTGGGCAACCCGCTCTTGACCGCCGCGTCCTGCTTGCGGCCGACATCGGTCGCGACGCCCGGGTCGATGGGATCGTTGGGCGCGCTGTCGAATTCGAGGTTGACGAGTGCCTTGCCCTCGTTGAAGAGCAGCACCGTGATGGCCTGGGAATTGCCCGGAGCGGTGCCGGAGATCATCGCGCCGTTGGAGCCGATATCGATCGGCTGCCACGTTCCGCTGACCTTGCCCGCGTAGTTGGCCTTCGTGTTCTCGACTCCCGCCGCCGCCACCTTCGGATCGGCGACGATCAGGATCGTGTCACCGATCCGGCGGCTGTTGTCGGCATTGGCGAAGAGTTGCGCGACGCCCGCGGCGTTGTTCGGGTTGAGCACCGGCGGCTGGGGAGTGGTGAAGTCGCCGCCGATGTCGCTGGCCTTGATCAGCAAGTTGCTGTAATCGGTCTGCTGTCCGGGCGACGGGCTCGTCACCGCGCTCGAACTGGTCGCGCCAGTGCCCGGTATCGATGTGGAGGGCGAACTGTGGTGGTAGTCACCGCAGCCGGTGGTTGCGGCGCCGACTACCCCGGCGACCGCCCAGCCGGCGGCGGTGATCCGAGCTAGCTCCATCGGGTTCCCTCCCTGTCCAGTCCGCGGCGCCTGACGCTACTGCGAAATGGGGGCCGGAACAAGAGCAGGCCAGGCCTATGCTGGCGGGGGCGAGGCCTGTTCGCGGCGTGAGGGGGAAAGATGACGGCAGGAACGGCGCGAGCCGTACGGTTCGACCGTTATGGGGACCGCGACGTCCTCTACGTGGCGGACGTGGACATGCCGTCGCCCGGCCCGGACGAGGTGGTGGTCGAGGTTCGCGCCGCCGGGATCAATCCCGGTGAGGCCGCCATCCGAAGCGGTGCGATGCATGACATGTTCCCCGCCACCTTTCCGTCCGGCGAGGGCAGCGACCTTGCTGGGGTGGTGACCGCCGTGGGACCCGGAGTGACGGCGTTTTCCGTCGGCGACGAAGTCCTGGGGTTCAGCTTCCGCCGCTCCAGCCACGCCACGCATACCGCCGTTCCGGTTGATCAGCTGATTCGCAAGCCTCCCGAATTGAGTTGGGAGGTCGCGGGTTCGCTGTACGTGGCCGGTGTGACGGCCTACGCCGCCGTTCGCGCCGTCGACCCCAAACCGGGCGAGACGGTCGCCGTTTCGGCGGCGGCGGGAGGGGTCGGCAGCCTGGTCGTGCAGCTGTTGGTCCTGCGCAAGGCGGTGGTGCTCGGTATCGCCGGGCCGGGCAACGCCGACTGGCTGCGCGCCCATGGCGTCACCCCGATCGAGTACGGCGACGGCCTGGCCGACCGGCTGCGAGCGGCGGCGCCCGGCGGGATCGACGCGTTCATCGATCTGTTCGGCCCCGACTACGTCCAGCTCGCCGTGGATCTCGGCGTCGCGCCCGATCGGATCGAGACCATCATTTCGTTCCAGAAGGCCGGCGAGGTCGGCGCCAAGACCGAGGGCAGTGTGGACGCGTCGACGCCGGAAGTGCTCGCCGAGATGGCCAACCTGATCGCTACCGGCACCATCGATTTCGAGGTCGCCGGCAGCTACCCGCTGGACCGCGTCGCCGACGCCTTCGAGGAACTCGAAAAGCGGCACACCCGCGGCAAAATCGTACTGCTGCCGAACGGTTAGTTCACAGCGACGTGGCCGGCCCGATTATGCCGGCCTGCACGATCTTGATGATCACGAACACGACGGCCACGACCAGATAGCCCCGCAGGGTCAACAGCCCGGCCCGCCGAATCGGCGGCATGACCGGCCGGTCCAGCATGGCGAGGTCCGGGGTCTGCCAGTGCGCCCGGTCCTGCCGGCGCACGGCCCGCCGCTCGGCGCGCGTAAGGAGCGGCGCGTCGTCGAGCTCGTCCACCTCTTCGGGATCCAGGCCACCGCCGAGCGTCCCCGCGACGGCTTCCGCGTCCCGCCGGTCGGAGTGCCGCCGGCCGGTGACGATCGCGACGCCCCCGCCCACGATCCCGAGCGTCGCACCGACCGCGAGACCGGCCTCGATGGTGCCCGTGGACAGGCCCGGGAAGAAGGTCGTCGCCGTCAGCGCAAGCGACAAGACCACCAGACACCACACGACGGCCCACGCGATGATGTTCTGCCGCACCGTGTTTACCCACGGCCCGAGCACCGCCCGGTCGTTGCAGAGCAGGACCAGGAACACCGTCGCCGACGGCAGCAGAACGCCCGCGAGGGCCTGCACGCCCTGGGTCACCAGGCCCAGGACGTGGTCCGGGCTGAACGCGACCGCGGCGGACACCGCCAGCAACACGGCGTACCCGCCGTAAAACAGCGGAGCCTCGCGGACCTTCCAATGCAGCGAGTGCCGCTTGCCCAACGCGTCACCCACGGCATACGTGGTGGCCAGCCCGATCGCATTGGCGCCGATCAAGGACGCGTCCAGCAGGATGATCGCGAACAGCGCGCCCACCGTCCCGCCGAGGTGCCGGGCCAGGCCGGCGGCCACCGCACCCGCGTCGGTGAAGCCGCCGACATCGGCGGTGCCGGCCAACCCGAACGCGGTCACCGCCATCAACGCCGTCGCGCCGACCATGACGACGACGATCCCGATGATCAGATCGGCTCGGGCATAAGCGATCCAGCGGGTCGTGATGCGCTTGTCCACCACATTGGACTGCTGAAAGAACAGCTGCCACGGCGCGACCGTGGTGCCCACGATCGCGACGACGAGCAGCAGCACGGTGGAGTTAAGCCCGCCCGGGAACTGCGGCACCAGCCCGCCCGCCGTTCCTTTCAGCGTGGGATGCGCCATCAACACCATCGGAATGATGAGCACGTTCACCGCGATCAGCAGGAACATCAGGCCCTCCCAGCGGCGGAACGACCCCCCGGCCACCACGGCGAACAGCAACACCGCGGCGGCCGGGATCGCGATCGCCTTGGGGCAGCCCAAGAACCCGAGTGCCAGTGATACTCCGATGAATTCGGTGACGATCGTCAACGCGTTCAGGATCAGCAGATCACCGACGCTGAAGGCGCCCCAGAACTTGCCGAACCGCTCGAAGATCAGCCGCGCGTGGCCGACCCGGGTGACCGCGCCCAGCCGCAGCACCATCTCCTGGTTCACGTACAGCACGGGGATCAGCATTGCCAGCGTCCACAGCAGCCCCATCCCGTAGTTCTGCCCCGCCTGCGCGTACGTCGCGACGCCGCCGGCATCGTTGTCCCCGACCATCACGATCAGTCCGGGACCGGTGATGACCATCAGCGTCCGCAGCCGCCGCCAGCGGCCACCGGTACCCGGGTGTGCGGCGTCCCGGTGGATGCGGCCGAACGCGCCGACGATGTCGCCGGCGTGCGCCGAATCCAGCACGGCTTGGCCTGGCGCCTCGGACGCACTCAGGTCGCCGCGGGGCTCGGTCGAGATCGACGTCATCGAATCCTCGCTATCTGGAATAGGTTCGGGCTCGGGCTAGCGAATCACCGCCGGTTGCTGTCCGGCGGATGCCCGCCCAGCGAGGCCGAGATGACCGCGATCGGCATCCGCGAGACATAGAGGTTGGCCCGCTCCTGCGGAGTCAGCGTGCTGCGCGCGTGCAGCTTGCCGACCAAGAGTCGGCCGATTCGCAGCATCGACCGGCCACGTCCCCGCTGCGGACCGGCAAGTCGGTGTGCAACAACAAAAGCCATGATCGTCTCCTGTCGGGAGGTCCGATCGGCTCCTGGCATGGCCGTGGGCGCCCGCAATGCGCTTGCTGCGCAGCGGTATAGGGCGCCCGAACAAATCAGGCGGCGAAAAGAATGCCGGAACAGGATCGGGACAAGACGGAATTGGGATACGGACTGTCGCCGGGACTCATCTCGCCCTCACCTCCTCACGGCCGGGACACACGCGGGTGTCGTCACATTCACCTGAACGGGAGAGGCGAAATGACCGGCGGAAAACCACCGGTCGCACCCCTCTCGTCGGAGCTTCGGCACTGCACGGCGTATCCGGAGGTTCCGGAAGCCACTTGGGCTCAACCCTTGGGTCCGGGAAGAGCTGTCCTGACCCGGGGCGTCTCTCGACGTTCGGGGTCAGTGGCCTGTATCCGTGCAGACGCCTCACCTACCGAGGTGCTTGCCTGTCCATATTGCACCGCGACCCAAGGGGCGTCAAATTACTTTACGCAACCATCACGTTGGTTTCTGTTAACCCAACGGGCCCATCGACGGTCGCGACTACGCTCGAAACCATGGCTAATACTTTGCAGGCGCCCAAGGTCGCGACGGTGCTCGACCGGATGTACACCGAAACGAAAAATCAAATGTCGCGGTTGCGGGAAAGGGTCGGCGATTTCGACCGGCCGATGAGCGCGCAGGAGCGCGCCGACGCGATGAGCGAGTTTTACATCCCGGTGACACCGGAATCCGGTCGCCTGCTCTACGCGCTGGTGCGGGCGACCCGGCCGGCCACGGTCGTCGAGTTCGGCATGTCCTTCGGAATTTCCGCGGTTCACCTGGCCGCGGCGGTACGCGACAACGGCACCGGCCGGGTGGTGACCACCGAGCTCAGCGCCAGCAAGATCGCCGCCGCCAAGCAGACGTTCGCCGAGACCGGCCTGGACGACGTGATCACCATTCTGGAGGGAGACGCGCTGACCACGCTGGACAAGCTCGACGGTTCGGTCGATTTCGTCCTGCTCGACGGGTGGAAGGACCTCTACCTCCCGGTGATCGAGCTACTCGAACCGCGCCTGACGACCGGCGCGCTGATCGTCGCCGACAACGCCAGCGCCGCGGACACCCAGCCCTACCTCGACCGGGTGCGGGACCCGGACAACGGCTACGTCAGCTTCAACTTCCTCGTCCGGGAAAGCGACAGCATGGAAATCAGCTGCCGCACCGGCGATTAGGCGCCTAGCGCAGGGATTCCTCGAGCCAGGGCGTCAGCCATTTCACCCCTTCGGGGGTGAGGTGGACGCCGTCGCTGCGCACCTTGATGCCGTCGACCTTGGTCGTGTAAACGCCGTCCGGGCACAGCTTTTTGTTGAGGTCGAGGATTTGGACGCCGGTGTGCTGGGCGACCGTCTTGCGCAGCATGGCATTCCAGAGGTTGACCCGGTCGGGCTGGTCCTCCGGATACAGCCGCCCGTCCGGCTTCTCACCGCCCCGGCTATACGGCACGGTCGCCACCACCACACGAACACCGTTGGCGCTCAAGATGTTCAGCGCTCGCTGTAACTCGCCGTTGAGGTAGGCGTCGAAGGTCGGATCGCCGATATGCGTCCATTGCCCCTCGTTGACCCGATCCACCGTCTCCCAGCGGCCGATGATCAAGAGCGCGACGTCGGGCTGATCCTGGCCGAGCTGCGCCGACCACCTGATGGGCCAGCCGTCACATTCGGGCCGCTGCTCAAGGGTTTGGCCGATGTACCGATAGGGCGTGCCGCGCACCAGGCTGCAGCCGATGACGGTGTGGTCGAGGAACGCGAAGCCGGGCGTCGGCGGCAGGTAGTGCATCCAGGTCCACCCGATCGAGTCGCCGAACACCGAAACGGTGAAGGGCCGGTGGGGATCGCGGGGCGCGGGGCGGCCACCGCCCGGCGGGGACGGCGAGACCGCTGCCACCGCCGAGACCCCCGGGGGCAGGCCCTCGCGCAGGCCGGGCCCGGTGCCCACCGGGACCACCAACAGCGTCACCGCGGCGGCGCTGGCCACGGTCGCCGCCGCGAGCGGTAGCAGCGGCACCCGCGCCGGCCGCCACCGGCGGATCGGTTGTTCGATCAGCCACCAGGACGCCGCGGCAACCACCACCGTGGCGGCGCACCGGGCGCCGAACAGCGGCAGGCCGGACCATCCGGTGCGTTCACCGTTGAGGGCCAAAAAGATTGGCCAATGCCACAGGTACACGCCGTAGGAGATGGTGCCCAGCCACACCAGGGGACGCAGGGCCAGGATGCGGGCGATGGCGCCGCGCTGCTCCATCGCCACCGGGGCGACCACGAGGACGGACGCGACCGCGACCCCGATCAGCAGACCGTGGCGAAAATCACCGGCACGGCCCGACGCGAAGTGGGTCGCCGCCGCCAGCCCGGCCACGCCGAGCAGCGGCAGGAAGCGGGCGACCCGCCGGCCCCACCGGCTGCGGATCAGGCACCAGCCGCGGTTCATCGACGGCCAATCGCGCACCAGCAGTGCCGCCGCGGCGGCGCCGGTGAGCAACGCCTCCGCACGGGTGTCGGTGCCGAAATAGATTCGGTCCCTCGTCGAATCGGAGGCCAGGACGATGGCGACGGCCGCGGAGGCCAGCGCGCCGGTGGTGGCGATCAGGAAGGTGGCGAACCGCACCCCGCCGACGGTGGCCCGCCGGAAGTAGCGCCGGGCCCGCGCGGCCAGCAGCAGGGTCACCGCGATGAGCAGGACCGGCCAGATGAAGTAGTACTGCTCCTCCACCCCGAGCGACCAGGTGTGCTGCAGCGGCGACGGCGGGGCGCCCTGGGTGAAGTAGTCGGTGTTTTGGGCCACGAACCGCCAGTTCGCGACCCAGAGGAACGCGGCGATCGCATCGTCGCGTAATCCGGTGAGCGACTGGCTCGGCAGGAGCTCGCGGGCCGCGCCCACGGTGAGCACCATCAGCACCAGGGCAGGCAGCAGCCGTCGTGCCCGCCGAATCCAGAAGCCGGTCAGCTCAATTCGGCCGGTGCGCTGGAGCTCGTCGAGCAGCAGCGAGGTGATCAGGAATCCGCTGAGGACGAAGAATATGTCGACGCCGATGAACCCGCCCGTGACACCGGGGATGCCGCCGTGCCCGACGAGTACCAGCGTGACCGCGATTGCGCGAAGCCCGTCCAGCGCCGGAATGCCGCTGCGCCGTTCGGGTTGATCCCAGATCGCGATCCGGCCGGCGCGGCGCACCGGGGCGACCCATCGCGGCCGACCAGCAGAACGCGCCGGTGCGGGGTTCCTCCCGCCCGGTTCAGTGTCCGCCGTTAACGCGCCCTGGCCCATGCCGATACGTCGCTGCCCCTCCTCGTGATCGCAGCCAGCCTAGTTGCGCGGGAGCCCGGATAGCCGGAAAGACACGCGCGTGCGTGGGCGCATCAGAGGGGAAATCGATTACGGATCCCGTTGAAGCGCTCCCACATCAACGCGGTGCGTTCGGCGCTGGTGACACGCGCGGTTTCCGGCGGTAACGCCCGCGTGAGGTCGGCGTGTTTGACGAGCCGGGTCGTCAGCGTCACGGGCTGACCCGCGAGCATGTGCCGGTAGGTGAGGTTCCCACGCTCGAATCCCTGGGTGTCGATCCAGTTGTGCAGGCCCGGGTCCCGGTGGGCCAGAATCAGTCTGACTTTGCCGTCGTCGTCGACCGATGCGCGGCTCGGGGTGTAGCTGACCGGTCGGTAGAGGAAGTCCATGCTGGTGAAGTAGGCCCCCATGTTCGTGATCATCCACAATCCCTCGTGGGCGTCGAACTCGACGATGAGGGCGTCGTCGGGGCCCAGTTCCCAATACATGTTGACGGCGGCCCGGCCGCGCTTGGCGTCAGCGTCGGACGCGTCCGGGCGAGGGAACCGGTTCGGATGTTCACCGTCGACGCCGCCGTGGGTGAACGGGAACTCGGGCCAGTCGCTCATCAGCCCGGTGACGAAATCACCCGCCCAGCGCATGGCCGCGACCATGGTGTCAGGGCTGGGCAGCGGCTTCGGCGAGGTCATGTCGACGCGCTCGATCCGCATCCGCGCGGGTCGCTCGTCCCAGCGGTCGAAGCCCTGGCGGATGAACAGCTTGCGCGACTGCGCGGTGGTCGGCAGCCAATTCGGGCCGCGCTCGGGGCCGCCGATATACAGCACGAAGGTGCCGTCCGGCTCGACTCGGAGCTGGTGGCCGAGCAGGTTGACCTCCGGCACGTCCCCGAACGGCTCGTGCAGGACGTGCGGGCCGTCGGGGCGCGCCCCCTGCACGGTGATGTTGAAAAAGGGTGCGGTGCCGCGGGTTCCGGTGATCCGGTAGGTCGATTCGCCGTCGATCCAGGCCTGCTGGTAGGTGAAATCGGCGCAGTCCCCGCCCAGTTTCCGGGTCGGGTTGCAGAAGGCGTGCAGCACCGGATAGCGGGTGTCGCGGGTTTCCAGGGCCAGATCGAACGCCTGCCCCAGGTTCTGGGTGAGGAAGCGAAACGCGTCGGCGCGCTGGACGCCGGAGGTCGCGTTGAAGTCTTTGAACGCCTGCTTGCCGGCAACCTTCAATCGCTCGCAGAATTCGTCCCACGCGCGGTCGAGCGCCGCGTCGTCCGCCCCGTCGCCGAAAGCCACCGCACCCCTTCCTTTCTCGGCTGCTCAGCCGTCGAGCCTGTCGAGCATCGCGTGCACCGTCGCGCACGCCCGCACGGCCGCCGCCAACCTGCCCTCCGCGTCGATGCGGGGTCCGAGCAACTCCAGGTCGAAACCGAACCGATAGCCCCCGGCCAGCGCCTGGGCCACGAACGATTCGACCGGAATCGCGCCGTCGCCGGGTACCGCGCGGGCCGGTAGGGCCCGATCGCCCAGCACGTAATCGCTCAGCTGGATCAGTTGCGTGCGGGGCAGCGCCCGCCGCAGCAGGCCCGCGAGATCGGCTTCGGCCCAGCAGTGAAACAGGTCGATGCAGATGCCGAGCCCCGCCAGCTCGGCGAGGGTGATCGTGTCACGCAGGCTGTGCGCGAGATGGATGTCGGCGTAGAGGCTCGACGCGTTTTCGATGGCCAGGCCGACGCCGGCCTGCCCGGCCTGTTGCACGCACGGCTCGATCGCGCCGCAAAACCGCTCGGCCGCCTGCTCCCAGGTGAGCCCGTCTCGGCCGCCGGTGAGCAGGTAGATGCACCGCGCACCCGTCGTTGCGGCGGCATCGATCAGCCGGGACAGGTCCGGCCCGGCGCGGAACAGGTGGTAGACCGCTTCGACCGCGTACTCTTCGGCGCGGATCAGGCGGACGAAGGCGGGGTCGAGGAGTTGGGTGTCGAGGATGCTGAGGTGTCGCAGGCCAAGGACCGTCCAATTCTGGTGCAGCTCATCGGTATCCGCCCCGAGGAACGTCACGTTGTGGACCGATAGCGCGCGCACGGGTGCCTCAGTCCCGCTTTTCGATGCTGACCCCGAACCGCTCCCGGAAGGGCGCGAACTCGGCGTGCAGGTCGTCGAGGTTCTCGCCGATGTCGGTCAGCAACCGGGTGGAGTAGCGGAACTTCCCGTAGCGGTCGCCGCGGTTGTAGGCCAGGTAATCGCGCATCGACGCCTCGGCCTCGCCGGTTAGGGCTCGCCCGCAGAAGGCGTAGTAGCGCCCGACGGTCGCGATCGGGTCGGCGATGAAATCGGCGTAGGGGATGTGCAGGATTCGCGGGTCGTCGACCAGCGGGTTGGTCATGGTGTTGGCGATGCTGGCCCGCGTCATTTCGAGGTGCTTTTTCGCCTCGACCGCGAGATCGATCGGGCCGACGATACCGTCGAGGATGTCGGCCATCATCATGGTGCGCGACGCCGCCACCTGGACCGGGTCGCGATGCAGCCACAGCAGGTTCGCGTCGGGATAGGTATCGAAGAGCTCCTTGAGCCGAAAGCCGTGAAATCCCTTCAGCACCCAGTACTTCCGGGGCCGGTTGTATTGAAACTGCTGCAGCATCGCCTTGTGCAGGCGGTACTGCGCGGCCGGGTCCGTCGGCAGGCCGCCGACGAGGGTCTGCATCGGCACCCGCCACCACGCCGTCGGGGTCATCACCCGGAAGTCGAAGGCCCACGTGCGCTCGTCTTCGGGCAGACCGTCGCCGAGCATGTCGTTGTAGGGGTGGCTGAGCAGCCACTTGGGCATCTTCGCGTTGATCTCGCGCCAATCGGCGTCGGCCCGGGCGCGGCGGGGGTCGTCGGGGCGGGTGGTGCCGGGCGGCGGCGACGGGTACATCACCTCCCAGAACCGCAGCGCGCGCGCGTGCGGGTCCACCGCCATCAGGGCGTGCACGAGCGTGGTTCCCGAGCGCGGCTCCCCCGTGACGAACATCGGGTGATCGATCACCTCGGCACCGATCGGATAGCGGTTGCGGTCCTCGATGAATTCCAGGCGCGACGTCAGCAGCCAATGGCACACCCCTTCGGCCTGTTCAATGCCGTTGGCGTCCATGCCGATATCGTTCAAGTGGTCGACGGCCAGGCGGAACCGCTGCGGCAGTGTCGGATCGCCGTAGTCGTCCCGCCCCGCCTCGGCCTGCGCGCGGGCAAGCATCGCGTCCGCGTCGAGTCCCGCCGTCACGGTTGCCCGCCACACAGAGTCAACAATTCGTCCTCCGTCTTGCGCACGTTGGCCGCCGACGCGGCGCTGAACTCCAGTCCGGCCATCGCGCCGTAATCCAGGATCTTGGGAACCCGGAGGCCGGCGTCCACATACGACTTGATGATTCGAGCGACCTGCCGGGGTGTGCCATGCGGCACGATCGCCCGGATCGCCTCCGGCTTGACGTGGCCGAGGAAGTCGAGGATCCGTTCCCGCGTCAGCGTCGTCGGGTCGATGTCATGAAACCCGCCCCAGTCGTCGCCCATCGGATGGTCGAAGCCGAAGCGGCGCAGCACTTCCGCAGAGACCTGCAGCAGGAACGCGGCCACCAGCGGAGCGCGCAAGATCCTTTCGATCGCGTCGTCGTCCTCGCCGATCAGGCAAACCTGCACGTAGCACGGCGTGATCGCCATCGGGTCGCGGCCGGCCCGTTCCGCCGATTGCCTTACCGCGCCGAGCATTTCGGCGTAGTGCTCGGGGGTCCAGGCCCCGGCCGGCCACCAGCCGTCGGCGTAGCGCCCGACGATGTCGAGCATTCGTGGCCCGCTGGCGCCGACCCAGATCGGCGGGAAGCGCCCGTCGTAGGGCTCGGTGTCCAGGCGGGCGCGATGCAGTCGGTAGAACCGCCCCTCGAAGTCCACCGGACCGTCGCTGTCCCACAGCAGCCGGATGACCCGCAACGCTTCCTCGAAGCGGCCGACGGGCCGGGCGAAGTCGAACCCGTAGGGCACGATGTTTTCGCTCTCGCCGCTGCCCAGGCCCAGAATGAATCGCCCCCGGGAGAGATGGTCGATCGTCAGCGCGCTTTGGGCCAGCATCGCGGGGTGCCGGCGCACGGTGTCCACGACGCTGGTGGCCAGCGGCACCCGTTCGGTCAGCACGGCCGCCGCCGCGGCGACCGCCATGCCGTCGAGGTGGCGATGCGGCGACGGCGACGACGTTGCGAGGTCGGTGAACTCGGGCTTCCACAGCGCGTCGGGCCAAAAGCTCACCATGTGATCCGGCAGCCAGATCGAGTGGTACCGACCGGTATCCAGCTCCGCCAGGCCTGACAGGTTCAGCGGGAGGGTGGTGCGCACGAACGCGGCGGGCGAAACCTTCACCTCGCTACCCACTCCGAGTTCAGGGCGAAGTCCGACATGTACCTGGTCGAGCTCCAGCCGCCGTCGACGACGATCGTCTGCCCGTTGATGAAACTCCCACCGGGCGAGCACAGGAACGCAACGGTGCTGGCGATGTCGTCGACGGTGCCCAGCCGCTGATGCGGTGTCAGCTCGGTGTTGATCTTGCGGAATCGCTCGTCCTGCAAGCGCTTCTCGACCATCGGTGTCACCGTGACGCCGGGCGCGACGGCGTTGCAGCGGATGCCGGCGGGGCCGTACTGGCAGGCGATGTGGGTGGTCAGGGCGGTCAGGCCGCCCTTTGCGGCGGAGTAGGCGCCGCCGCGCAGCCCGCCGACGACGGCGAAGGTCGACGTGATGTTGATGATCGCCGACCCGGGTGCCATGTGCGGCAGCACCTCGCGCGCGAGCCGAAACGGCGCCCGCAACATCAAACCCAGGAAGTAGTCCAGTGTTTCGTCGTCGGTTTCGTGTACCGGTTTGGGGTTGCCGACCCCGGCGTTGTTGATCAGGAAGTCGATATGGCTCCAACGGTCGACGGCGGCGTCGACGATGCGCCGCGGCGCGTCGTCCTGGGTCAGGTCGACGGCCACGGTCGCGACCCGAGCCGGGTCGGCGATGGAGTTCTGCAGCTCGGCCAGTCGGTCCTCGTCGCGGCCCGTGCCGAGAACCGCCATTCCCATCTCGGCGAGTCTCTTTGCGCATCCCAAACCGATGCCGCTGGTTGCGCCCGTGACGATAGCGACCTGCATCTCACCCATCCTGTGTTAAAGCGGCCCTGATCCGATGTTTGAGGATCTTGCCCGCGTCGTTCTTGGGCAGCGCATCCCAAATGACCACCTGCTCAGGCGCCTTGAACTTCGCGACACCCTTGCTTTGCAGCAGGGCGAGCAGGTCGGCGACGCCCGGCTCCGAGTCGCCCCGCTCCGCCGAGGGCACGATCACCGCGCACGCCCGTTCTCCGGTTCGCTCGTCGGGCAGCCCGATGACCGCGATTTCGGCGATGCCGGGGTGCTCGGCGAGCAGGTCCTCGACTTCCTTGGCCGAGATGTTCTCGCCGTTGCGAATGATGACGTCCTTTGCCCGCCCGGTCACGAGGAGGTATTCGTCATCGACCCAGCGCCCGAGGTCCCCGGTGTGGAAAAACCCTGCGGCATCGAATGACTCGGCATCGTCGTGCGAATGCCGGTACCCGATCAGCATCTGCGGGCCGCGGACACAGATCTCACCGTCACCGTCGGATGCCCAGTCGTGGGCGGCGAGCTTGATCTCGGTGATGCCGGGCCGCCCGTCGGTGTCGGCGGCTCGGTCGGCTTCGTCCGGCCGGGGTGCGCCGACGGTGGCGACGGGCACCTCGGTGCAGCCGTACACCCGAGTGACGACCGCTCTGTCGAAATAGTCGGCGGCGCGCCGGATCAGCGACGGCGACACCGACGCGCCGCCGCAGATGAACACCTTCAAGTCGGGCAGGCGGGTGCCGGCGCGCTCGGCGGCGGACAACAGCTGCTGCAGAAACGGTGTCGCACCGGCCATGTGGGTGCACCGTTCGCGGTCCATCAGCGCCACGGCCGCCGCCGGATCCCACCGGTCCATCAGCACCGCGGTCGTGCCCAGCAGCAGCGGGCATTCGAACGCGTAGATCGACCCGCCGATGTGCGCGATGGGCGACGGGACCAGGAACGCATCGCCCGGCTCGACGTTCCACTGGTCACGGATCTGACTGATCAGCGCGTGTAGCGAATTGTGGCTGTGCAGCACGCCTTTCGGGCGCCCAGTGGTGCCCGACGTGTACAGGACCATCCGCGCGGCGTCGGGATCCAGCCGCGGCAGCCGCGCGGGATCCGGCGGGCCCTCCAGCAGCGCCGGATATGGCGTGTGCGCACCGGGTTCGCCACGCAGCACCACGACCTCGGGGGCGGGGCGCATCGCGGCGGTGACGCGTTCGAGCATCGCGGCGTAGTCGTGGCCGCCGAAGCGGTGCGGGACGAAGATCATCGCGGATTCGACGTCTTCGAGGATGAAGCGCAAATCGTGGTCGCGCAGCGACGGCAGGATCGGGTTCACCACCATCCCGGCCAGCGTCGCGGCCAGGTAGACGACGGCGGCCTCGTGCCAGTTCGGCAACATGAACGACACCACGCTGCCGGTCGGCACGCGCGCCAGCAGGGCGTTGGCCAACCGGGTCGCCTGGCTGTCGAGCGCGGCGCAATCCAGCCGAGTGTCCCCGTCCACCAACGCCGTTCGCCGTGGCGTGGTCTCCGCGGCCGCGCGCAGCGAGTCCGCCAGCGTGGTGCTGACCCACAGCCCACGCCGGTATGCCTCCGCCGCGAATGGCGCGTCTCGGTGGGCCTGGGCTGTCACGTCCGTCCTAATCATTCACGCGGCGCATGGTCATCGCGTACCGGAAGCTCGACGACAGGTGAGTGTTGACCGTTACCTGGGCGACCTCGCCGTCGGAGGTCTTGTAGGTGCGCCGCATCTGCAGCGCCGCCGTGCCCGCCGCGGCCCCGAGGCCGTCGGCCAGCTCGGGCGGCAGCAGCACCGCGGCGATCTCCTGGCGCAGCTCGGCGATGCTCACCCCGAACAGGTCCTCGATCAGCGGAAAGATCGGGCCGGTGTGGCGTTGCAGCAGCCGGCCGACCGCGGCGAAATCGCGGTTGATGTAGTACTCCGTTCGGCACAGGGGCACCGACGCGCCGTCGGCCCGCCGGTAGCCGCGCACGGACAGCCACTGCGTGCCGGCCGGCAGCCCGGTCCGCGCGGCGAGTTCGTCGTCGATCTCCACCATCTCGTTGGACTCGATGGTCAGCTGCGCGCCGGACGCGAACGCGAGCAGGTCGTCGATCGACATCGTGTCCTGCGCATAGGAACTGGTCGCCGGCCGGGGGACCACCCGGGTACCCGCGCGGGGCCGCGATGCGACCAGGTTGTCCTCGCGGAGTCGGCGCAGCGCTTCCCGCACGGTGTAGCGGCTGACCGCGAATCGCTCGCACAGCTGGTGCTCCGTCGGCAGCTGCGAACCCACCGGGTACACGCCATCGACGATCTCTTTGCGCAGCGTTCGCGCGATCTGCAGATAACGGTGCTCGCTCGAGATCGCCTGGGACATCAGCGGCCGTCCGGCGATCGGCGCACCGCCAGCACGCTGCCGTCCCCGTCGGCCGAGACGTAGAGCGTCCCGTCGGCCGCGGCGGCGATGCCGGCGAAGGGGCCCTGCGGGCCGGAAAACGGCGGCATGCCTTTCAGCGGCTTGGGCACCACCCCCGCCGGGGGTCCGACCGGCAATCCCGACGCGATGGTCCACCGATCCTTGGTTTTCATGTCGAACGCGACCAACTCCTTGGCGCCGGCGTCGACGATGTAGAGCACGTCGTCACGCACGCAAATGCCCTGCGGGCGTTGCAGATCGGCGACGACCGTGTCGATGGCCGAGCCGTTCAGTCGGATCACCCGTCCCGCGCCGGCCTCCGCGACAAGGCATGCCCCGTCGCCGCCCATCGCGACGCCGACCGGGTCGCGCAGGCCGGTGGCCAGTGCGTCGACGCCAGCCGAGCGAACCGACAGCACCCGCCCGGTGCCCAATTCGGCGACGACCGGCCCGCCCGGCCCGAGCGCGACGCCGTAGAGCTGGTCGAAACCGTCTGCCAGCACCTCGGTTTCGCTCGCCGCCGGACGGTAACGGCCGACCTGGCCGCCCGAGGTGGTGACGGCGAACTCGCCCGATCCGCTCGACGCGACGCCCCGCAGGAAGCCGGGATAGCCGGGGCTGAACAACATCCCGACGGTTCGCAACGACCCGTCGGGCAGTGCGACATAGAAGTACGTGCCGTCGGCGACGTAGAGCCGCCCGTCGTGGCCCACGGTCAGATCCAGCGGCCAGTTCAGCCCGCCGGGCAGCACGGTTCGCGTCGAACCGTCCGACGATATCTCGGTGATCTCGCCGGTGAAGTTGGACGCCAGCACCCGATCGCCGACCAGGGTGCAGTTGTCCAGCCCCGGACTCAGCTGGGCCAGCAGCCGTTGCTCGCCGCTGCGCGGGTCGATGCGCAGCACCTGGCCGCTGGCCACCTGGGTCGAGACGATGTAGCCCTGCGGGTCGAACTTGACCGAGTCGGGCACGCCGAGATCGCCCGCGACGCACTGTGGTTCGCCGCCGTCGGGATGCACGCGCCAGATCTCGTTGGCGCCCATCACCGGGAAATACAGCATTCCGTCCGGGCCGACCTCCATCGCGTTGGGTGAGGGCACGCCGTCCAGCAGCACCCGCGGCGGCCCGCCGTTCAGGTCCAGCTCCAGCAGCCGCCCACCCTCGCGGCATTCGCCGATGAACAACCGGTCGCCGTGAAAGGTGATCCCGTTGGCCGACGGAACGTCGTCGCGCAGCACCCGGGTCCGGCCGGCGGTGTCGCGCACGCTGACCCGCCCGTCCATTACCTCGGTCGCGTACAGGTTGCCGCGCGAGTCGAACGCGACGTCGTCGGGGGCCACGATCTCGCCGCCCTTGGCGCTGATGACCCCCAGTTCCCCGGTGCGTGGATCCAGCGCGCTGATCTGGCTGCCGGTCACCTGAGCGATGTACACCCGCCCGTCCGGGCCGGTGCGCAGGCCGTTGGCGCCGAACAGGCGGCTGGGAGCGGTGACCCGCTCGAGTCGCCAGCCCTCCGCGACGCCGATCGACTGCGGTACCGCGTAACGGGATGGCTGCGTCGCGATGGCCATATCCTGCCGAGGTCCTTCCGTCAGCCGTTTGAGCTGGACGCTATCAAGTTGTTCTAGTCCAGACAATAGCCGTCAAAGCATCCCGTCTTGGCCTTGACAGCACGCTTCATCGATGGGAATAGTGTTCTCCGAGGGACAGAACGCGGTATCTTGTCCGGACAAAGCGGCGCAGTAGATAGCAGGTCATGGACGATCTTCTCGGGCTAGACGGGCGCGTCGTCGTGGTTTCCGGCGCCGGCGGCGGTGGCATCGGCACCACCGTCACGGCCATGACCGCCCGCGCCGGGGCAACGGTTATCGCGGTGAGCCGGTCGAAGGAAAACCTGGACGAGCACGTCGCCCCGCTGGCGCAACAGGGCTTGGCGGTGGTGCCCGTCGCGGCCGACGCGTCGACGGACGAGGGCATCGCCACGGTGATCGACCAGACGCGGCGCGCCGACGGCAGCCTCTACGGACTGGTTAACGTCGCCGGCGGCGCCGAGCCGTCGACGTGGATGCCGTCGACGCGGGTGACGCGTGAAGACTGGCGCAAGATCTTCACTGACAACCTCGAAACGGCGTTCTTCATGAGCCAGGCCGTGGCGGCCGAACTCGTCGCGCAACAGCGGCCCGGGTCGATCGTGTCGATCTCGTCGATCAGCGGCATGAACACAGCGCCGTTCCACATCGCCTACGGGACCGCCAAGGCCGCGATCGCGGCGATGACCCGGACGATGGCGCTCGAGCTGGCGATGTCCGGGATCCGGGTGAATGCCGTGGCGCCCGGCGTCACCGAGACGGCGGCCTCGCGCACCTACGTCGACGAGGACCCGGACCGGGATCGGCAGGCGATCGCGATGGGCCGCCGCGGCCGGCCGGAGGAGCAGGCCGGCGCCATCCTGTTCCTGCTCTCGGACCTGTCGAGCTACATCACCGGCCAGACGCTGCTCGTCGACGGCGGCCTCGACCTCAAGTGGAGCCACCTGGGCGCCGACAACACCTCGCTGTTCCTCAAGGACGAATCCTTCCGCGCGGCCATTAGGAGGATGTCGTGACTGACACGGAAGTCCAAGCGACCGAAGAACTTTCGAAACCCATGACGATCGGCGTCGAGGCCTACATCAGCGCGGACTACGCCCGCGCCGAGCGCGACAAGCTGTGGCGCAAGGTGTGGCAGCAGGTCGGCCGCGTCGAAGAGCTGCCCGAGGTGGGCAGCTACCTGACCTACGACATTCTCGACGACTCGATCATCGTGGTGCGCACCGGCCGCAACGAATTTCGCGCGCACCACAACGTGTGCATGCACCGCGGCCGAAGGCTGATCGACACGCCGCAGGGCGCGAAGAACGCCTGCGGCCGCGCCCGCAAGTCGTTCGTGTGCGGATTCCACGGCTGGACATACGGTTTGGACGGGGCGTGCACTCACATCCGCGAGCAACAGGACTGGCAGGAGGCGCTGACCCCGGAGAACACCCACCTTCGGCCGGTCAATGTCGACACGTGGGGCGGCTGGTTGTGGATCAACATGGACCCCGACTGCGAGCCGCTGGCCGACTACCTGTTCCCCGCCGCCAAGATCCTCGACCCGTTCGGTTTGGAGAACATGCGCTGCAAATGGCGCAAATGGCTTTACTTCGACTGCAACTGGAAGGTCGCGCTGGAGGCGTTCAACGAGACCTACCACGTCTACACGACCCATCCGGAGTTCAACAAGTTCGGCGAATTCAAGGGGTGGGCCAAGGCGCAGGGCAAGCACAGCAACATCGGCTACGACGCGCCGGACGACCTCGCCGCGACCAAGTCCAAGATCCGCCTCGGCACCGGCGCCGATCCCCGCGTGTCGACCGCGGAGATGCAGATCTACACGATGGAGGAAACCAACACCTCCACCACCGAGACGCTGGTGAACGCCGCCAAACGACTCGTCGCCGAGCTGCCCGAGGGCACCCCGGCGGACAAGGTCCTCGAGCACTGGCTGGCGTCGGCGCGCCGCGACGACGCGGCCCGCGGCGTGATCTGGCCGACGATCCCACCCGACATCCTCGGGCAGGCCGGCACCGCGTGGCAGATCTTCCCGAACTTCCAGATCGGTCAGGGCCTGACGGTTGCGCTGTGCTACGGCGCCCGGCCGGACCCGAGCTACAACCCCGACAAGTGCATCTTCGAGGTGTCGGTGTTCGAACTGTTTCCGAAAGGCGAAGAGCCGCAAACGGAGTGGGAGTACACCCCGGTCGGTGACCCGCGGTGGCGCTCGGTGTTGCCCCAGGACTTCTCCAACATGGCCGCCGTGCAGCAGGGCATGAAATCGCTGGGCTTCCCGGGCACCAAGCCCAATCCCTACCGTGAGCGCAGCACCGTCAACCTGCACTACCAACTGTCGAAGTACATGGGCACCGGTGAGCCGAAAGAGATTCAATGACGAATTTCGACACCTGTGGGCCGACCGACACCCCACAAGACATCGACATCGACGCGCTGCGCGAGAAGTATCTGCACGAGCGCGACAAGCGGTTGCGCCCCGAAGGATCTAAGCAATATCTGGAACTCAAGGGCGATTTCGCCGAGTTCTCGGAGGTCGATCCGCACACGCCGGTGACTCCGCGCACGCCGATCACCGAAGACGTCGAGGTAGCGGTTCTCGGAGGGGGCATCGCCGGGCTGCTGGCGGGCGCCTACCTGAAGAAGTCCGGCGTCGACGATGTTCACGTCATCGAGATGGGCGGCGACTTCGGCGGCGTCTGGTATTGGAACCGTTTCCCCGGAATCCAGTGTGACAACGACGCGTATTGCTACATCCCGATGCTCGAAGAACTCGACTTCATGCCGAGCAAGAAGTTCGCCGACGGTGCGGAGATCTATGAACACTGTCGCCGCATCGCCAAGCATTTCGGACTGTACGACGGGGCGATCTTCTCTACCCAGGTGCGCACGCTGCGCTGGGATGACGCGATCAAACGCTGGCGGCTGCGGACGAATCGTGGCGACGACATCCGCGCCCGATTCGTGGTGATGACACAGGGCTCCTACAACCGGCCCAAGTTGCCCGGGATCCCCGGCCTCAAGGACTACTTGGACGCCGGAGGCCACGCCTTCCACTCGGCGCGCTGGGACTACGACTACACCGGCGGCGACGCCAACGGCGGACTGCACAAGCTTGCCGACAAGCGGGTCGCCCTCGTCGGCACCGGGGCGACGGGTGTTCAGTTGGTTCCCCACCTGGGTCGGGATGCCAAGCATTTGTACGTATTCCAGCGGACACCCTCATCGGTGGACGAGCGCGGAAACGAGCCCACGAGTCCGCACTGGGTGGAATCGCTGCAGCCCGGATGGCAGGCGGAGCGCAAGCGCAATTTCCATCGCTGGTCGCCGTTCGAGGGCGTGGTGTTCGATGCGGCCGATCTGGTGTGCGACTTCTGGACCGAGCTGGGACGCAACATGACTGCGCGCATCGCCGCCAGTGACGACCCCGCGTCGCTGGGAATCGAACAGATCATGGCGATCCGCGAGGAAGAGGACTACAAGATCATGGAGCGGCTGCGCCGCCGGATTGCCGACATCGTCGATGACCCCGATACCGCCGAAGCGCTCAAGCCCTACTACCGGTTCCTGTGCAAGCGACCGTGCTCGAGCGACGAGTACCTGCCGACCTTCAACAATCCCAACGTCACGTTGATCGACGTGTCGGAGTCCAAGGGCGTGGAACGGCTCACGGAGAACGGCATCGTCGCCAACGGCGTTGAGTACGAGATCGATTGCGTGATCTTCGCCAGCGGCTTCGAGATCTCCACCGAGATCAGCCGCCGCTACGCGATGGATGCGATCGAAGGCCGCGACGGGGCGTCGCTCTTCGATCACTGGCGCGACGGCTACAAGACCTTGCACGGCATGACCACTCGCGGCTTCCCGAACCAGTTCCACACCGGCTTCCTCCAGGGGGGCGTTTCGGCCAACACCACGGCGATGTTCGAGCAGCAGGCCGAACACATCGCCTACATCATCTCCGAAGCCATCAGACGCGGCGTGACCACCGTCGAACCGAGTCAGGAGGGTCAGGACAAGTGGGTCGCCACGATCCGGGAACTCGCGATCGACAACTCGGCGTTCGAAATGACCTGCACGCCCGGCTATTACAACAATGAGGGCGGCGGGGGCGGCGAGGGCATCCGCTCGTTTCTCGGGGAGCCCTACTCGCCCGGCTTCTACGCGTTCGACGACCTGCTCAAACAATGGCGTGCCAAAGGCGACCTCGACGGTCTGGTGCTCGGAACGTAGATGGCCGATTTGAGATTTGACGGCAGGGTGGCGGTGGTCACCGGGGGTGGCCGCGGGCTGGGCCGCTCCTACGCCGTGCTGCTGGCGTCCCGCGGCGCGAAGGTCGTCGTCAACGACCCCGGGGGCGGCCTCGCCGGGGATGGGACCGACGCCGGTCCGGCCGACGACGTTGTGCGTGAGATCCTCGCCGCCGGAGGGCAAGCCGTCGCGAGCACCGATTCGGTGGCCACCGCGGAAGGCGGCAAGGCGATCATCGACGCGGCGCTGGAACGCTACGGCCGCCTCGACATCCTGATCCACAACGCCGGCAACGTCCGGCGCGGCTCGCTGAAGGAGATGAGCTACGAGGATTTCGACGCCGTGCTCGACGTGCACCTGCGGGGCGCGTTCCACGTTGTGCGGCCGGCATTTCCGGTGATGTGCGAGGCCGGCTACGGGCGCATCGTGCTGACGTCCTCGATCGGTGGCCTGTACGGAAACCACGGCGTGGCCAACTACGCGGCCGCGAAGGCCGGCGTGCTCGGGCTGGCGAACGTCGCCGCCCTCGAGGGCGCGGCCGAGGGCGTGCGGTGCAACGTGATCGTCCCGGCCGCGGTGACGAGGATGGCCGATGGCATCGACACCTCGGCCTACCCGCCGATGGGCCCGGAGCTCGTCGCGCCCGCGGTGGCCTGGCTCGCCCACGAAACCTGTTCGGTGACCGGGGAGATGTTCATCGCGCTCGCGGGTCGGGTCGCGCGGGCGGTGATCGCCGAGAGTCCCGGCGTGCACCGGCCGGCGTGGACGGTCGAGGACGTCGGCGCGCACCTCGACGCGATCCGAAACGTCGAGGCGCCGCTGATCTTTCCGGTAGTGCCCGACGGTCACGGCCAGCACATCCGGTACACCTTCGACCTCGCGCGCCGTTCCAGCGATCGAGGCGTGCTGCATGGCTAGCCGGGCGGGCGCGGGACCGCTGGCCGGCGTTCGGGTGATCGACCTCACCGCGATGGTGATGGGACCGTACTGCACCCAGATCATGGCCGACATGGGCGCCGACGTGATCAAAGTCGAACCGCCCCAGGGCGATAACACCCGCTACATCTCGGTCGGTCCGGCGCCGGGCATGAGCGGGGTGTTCGTCAACGTGAACCGCGGCAAGCGCAGCATCGTGCTGGACCTGCGCACCGACGAGGGCACGCGGGCGCTGCGCGCGCTGGTCGAGACCGCGGACGTGTTCATCCACTCGATGCGCGCCAAGGCGATCGCCAAGCTCGGCTTCGCCTACGACGACGTCGCCGCGATCAACCCCGCGATCGTCTACACCAACTGCTACGGGTACGGGCGGCGCGGACCCGAACGGGACCGGCCCGCCTACGACGACACCATCCAGGCCGAATGCGGCCTGCCCGCGGTGCAACAGCAGCTCACCGGCGAGGCCGATTACGTCGGCACCATCATGGCCGACAAGGTCGCCGGGCTGACCGCGCTGTACGCGACGACCATGGCGCTGTTCCACCGCGAGCGCACCGGCGAGGGGCAGGAGGTCGAGGTCGCCATGTTCGAAACCATGGCCTCGTTCATGCTCGTCGAACACGCCAACGGCGCCCTGTTCGACCCGCCCCTGGGCCCGGCCGTCTATCCGCGCACGGTGGCGCCCAACCGGCGTCCCTACCGCACCAGCGACGGCTACATCGCCGCGCTCATTTACAACGACAAGCACTGGAACGCGTTCGTCGACGCCGTGCGCCCGCCGTGGGCCAGCGAGCTGTATTCGACGTTGGAAGAGCGCGCGCGCCACATCGACACCGTGTACGGGCTGGTGGCCGAGACGATGAAACAGCGCTCGACCGGGGACTGGCTCACGCTGTTCGGCGAGCTCGAGATACCGGCCGCGCCGCTGAACACGCCGAGCGCGTTGTTCGACGATCCGCACCTCAACGCCGTCGGCATGTTCCAGACCGTCGACACCCCGCACGGGCCGGTGCGGTTTCCCGGCGTGCCCACCTGGTTCTCCCGGACACCGGGTCGGGTCGCCGGGCCGGCGCCCGAACTCGGGGCCGACACCGCCGAAGTGCTCGCCGAAATCGGCGCCGCAGTCCGCGATGGAAAGGAATTCTGACCATGGCTGTGCCCGTCTACAAGCGCATCCTCGACCTGTTCGAGGTCGAGGGCGTGAACACGCTGTTCGGCATCCCGGATCCGAACTTCGTGCACATGTTCACGGAGGCCGACGCCCGCGGATGGTCCGTCGTCGCACCGCATCACGAGCTGAGCGCGGGCTTCATGGCCGAGGCGGCGTCGCGGATGACGGGCAAGCCCGGCCTGTGCATCGGCACGCTCGGACCCGGCATGGCCAACATCGCCGGGGCGATCCAGTGCGCGAAGGTCGAGAACTCGCCGGTGATCTTCATCGGCGGCCAGCGCGCCCGCATCACCGAGCGCCGGGTCCGGCGCGGCCGCATCCAGTTCGTCCGGCAGGAACCGCTCTTTGCGCCGTCGGTCAAGTACAGCGCGTCGATCGAGTACGCCGATCAGACCGACGAGATCGTTCACGAGGCGATCCGCCGGGCCATGTCGGGAACACCCGGGCCCGCCTACATCGAGTACCCGTCGCACGTCATCCTCGAAGAGCTCGACGTGCCGGATCCGCTGCCACCCAACAGGTATCGGCTCGTCAACCAGACCGCGGGCGAGCGCGAGGTCGCCGAGGCGGCGAAGCTGATCCGGGCGGCCGAAAGCCCGATCCTGCTGGTCGGACACGGGGTCCACACCTCGCGGACCGGTGCTGCGGTCCGGGACCTGGCCGACCTAATGGCCTGCCCTGTGATCCAGACCTCGGGCGGCACGTCGTTCATCGACGGCCTACAGGACCGCACCTTCGCCTACGGGTTCTCGCCGGCGGCCGTCGAGGCGGTGGTGAAGTCCGATCTGTGCGTCGCGCTCGGCACGGAGCTCGGCGAACCGAGCCACTACGGCCGGACCCGCCACTGGGCACCCAACGACGCGAAACGCAAATGGATTCTGGTCGAACAGGATCCGGTGGCCATAGGCGTCAACCGGCCCATCGACATCCCCCTGGTCGGCGACCTTCGCGGTGTGGTGCCCCAGCTGGTGAACGCGCTCCGCGACGAGCCGAGAAACGCGTCGGCCGCTTCCAAGGCCGATCTCGACCGCTGGATCTCCGAGGACGCGGCGGAGCTGGCGCAGCTTGCGGAGAACGCGCCCACCGGCCGCACGCCGATCCACCCGGCGCGGTTCGTCGTGGAGGCCACCCGAGCGTTCCCGAAGGACGGCATCCTGGTCCGCGACGGCGGCGCGACCGTCATCTTTCAGTGGACCTACTCGCAGGCCAAGCCGCGCGACGTCATCTGGAACCAGAACTTCGGCCACCTGGGCACCGGCCTGCCGTACGCGATCGGGGCGTCTGTCGCGGAGGGCGGCAAGCGCCCGGTGATGCTGCTGACCAGCGATTCGGCGTTCCTGTTCCACATCGCCGAGTTGGAAACCGCCGCGCGGCAACAGCTTCCGCTGGTGTGCGTGGTGGGCGTCGACCACCAATGGGGCCTCGAGGTTGGCGTCTACAAGCGCACCTTTCCCCAGCCGTCACCCCAGCCCGGCGTGCACTGGAGCAAAGACGTCCGTCTGGACAAGGTCGCCGAGGGCTTCGGCTGCCACGGCGAGTACGTCGAAAAGGAGGACGAGATCGGCCCGGCGATCGAGCGGGCCTACGCTAGCGGCAAGGCGGCCGTGGTCCACGTCTGCATCGATCCGAAGGCCAATTCCGAGGAGATGCCCAAGTACGACGAATTCCGCACCTGGTACGCAGAAGGCACCCAGTAGGTAGTAAGGAGAGTCATGCGCGAGTACTTGAAGTTCTACATCGACGGCCGCTGGGTCGACCCGGTGCGGCCCAACACCTTCGACGTCGAGAACCCGGCCACCGAACAGGTCGCGGGAAAGATCTCGCTCGGCTCGGCCGCCGACGTCGACGTGGCGGTCAACGCCGCCCGGCGCGCTTTCGACGGCTGGTCGCAGAGCACCCGGGAACAGCGCCTCGAACTGCTGGAGGCGATCCTCGCCGAATACGGCAAACGGGCGGGCGATCTGGCCGACGCCGTCACCGAGGAAATGGGCGCGCCGCCGTCGCTGGCCGCCGGCCCGCAGGTGCAGCTCGGGCTCGGTCACCTGGTGACGGCGATCGACGTGCTGAAGAACTTCCAGTTCTCCGAACAGCACGGGGCAACGCTGATCGCCAAGGAGCCGATCGGCGTGTGCGGGCTGATCACGCCGTGGAACTGGCCGCTCAACCAGATCGCGGTCAAGGTCTACCCGTCGTTGGCGACCGGGTGCACGATGATCCTGAAGCCGTCCGAGGTGGCGCCCTTCTCCGCCTACATCTTCACCGAGATCCTCGATGCGGCGGGCGTCCCGGCCGGGGTCTACAACCTGGTCAACGGCGACGGCCCGGGCGTCGGCGTCGCGCTCGCCAGCCATCCCGATATCGACATGGTGTCGTTCACCGGCTCCACGCGTGCCGGTGTCGAGGTGGCCAGGAACGCCGCGACGACGGTGAAGCGGGTGACCCAGGAACTCGGCGGCAAGAGCCCCAACATCGTCCTCGACGACGCGGGATTCGCCGACAGCGTCCGCGCCGGCGTGGCCAACATGATGCCGAATACCGGGCAGAGCTGTAACGCCCCGTCGCGCATGCTGGTCCCGAATTCGCGGATGGCCGAGGCCATCGACATCGCACGCGAGGTCGCCGAGCAGGTGAAAGTCGGTAATCCCGAGGACAAGAGGGCGATCGGACCGGTGGCCTCACAGGCGCAATTCGAAAAGGTCCAGGGCCTGATCCAGAAGGGCATCGACGAGGGCGCGACCGTCGTGGCCGGCGGCCCGGGCCGGCCGGCGGGGCTGGACAAGGGTTACTACGTCAGGCCGACCGTCTTCGCCAACGTCACCAACGACATGACGATCGCGCGCGAGGAGATCTTCGGCCCGGTGCTGTGCATCCTCGGCTACGACGACCTCGACCAGGCCGTGCAGATCGCCAACGACACCGACTACGGCCTGGCTGGCTACGTTTCCGGGGCCGACCTCGACAAGGCCCGGGAGGTGGCCCGCAAGATCCGTGCCGGCTGGGTGACGATCAACCACGCCTTCGACATGAACTCGGCGTTCGGCGGCTACAAGCACAGCGGCAACGGTCGCGAGTGGAGCGAGTTCGGGTTCCACGAGTATCTGGAGGTCAAGAGCACCCTGGGCTACGCGCCCCAGAAGGGATAAAGCACAGATGTTTTCAGCAGTCTTGATCGACAAGGGTGACGCGGGACAGACCGTCGGGGTCACCGAGCTGGACGAGGCCCAGCTGCCCGACGGTGACGTCAGCGTCGACGTCGAGTACTCCACGCTGAACTACAAGGACGGCCTGGCCATCACGGGCAAATCGCCCGTGGTGCGCAAGTTTCCGATGGTGCCCGGTATCGACCTCGCCGGCGTGGTGACCGAGAGCAGCCACGCCGACTGGACCAAGGGCGACCGCGTGGTGCTCAACGGTTGGGGCGTCGGCGAGACGCATTGGGGCGGGCTGGCTCAGCGAGCCCGCCTCAACAGTGATTGGCTGGTGCCCCTGCCCGCCGCCTTCACCACCCGCCAGGCGATGGCGATCGGCACCGCCGGCTACACCGCCAGCCTTTGCGTCGAAGCACTCCTGCAACGTGGAGTCTCCCCCGATCAGGGCGAGGTCCTGGTGACCGGCGCGACCGGCGGCGTGGGCACCGTCGCGATCGCGCTGTTGACCGCGGCCGGGTTCAAAGTGGCCGCGGCGACAGGCAAGTCGTCGGAAGAGCCGTTCCTCCAGCAACTCGGCGCCGTGACGGTGTTGGACCGCGCCGAGTTGAGTGAGGCCGGCAAGCCGCTGCAGAAGGAGCGTTGGGCGGGCGTCGTCGACACCGTCGGCAGCCACACCCTGGCCAACGCCTGCGCGCAGACCCGGTACGGCGGCGCGGTCACCGCGTGCGGCCTGGCCGGCGGCATGGACTTTCCGGCGACCGTCGCGCCGTTCATCCTGCGCGGTGTGTCGCTGCTCGGCATCGACAGCGTGATGGCGCCCAAGCAGCGGCGGCTGACCGCCTGGGAACGCCTGGCACGCGACCTGGACGCCGGCGCGCTCGACGCGATCGCCCGGGAGATCGGGCTGGGCGAAGCCATCGCCTCGGCCGGCGAACTCATGGACGGCAAGGTGCGCGGCCGGATCGTCGTCGACGTCAACCGCTGACGGGAGCGCCGATGACGAAGAAGACGACCAAGCCCGCGGGCGCCCACCTCGACCTGTCCGACGTCGATCACCGGGTCGGCAAGCCGATCGGCGGCGGTCAGTTGTGGGATCCGTGCAGCTCCTCGGACATTCGGCGCTGGGTGATGGCGATGGACTACCCCAATCCGCTGCACTGGGACGAGCAGTTCGCGCGCGAGTCGAAGTTCGGTGGCATCGTCGCGCCGCAGTCCATCGCGGTAGCCCTGGACTACGGGCACGGCGCGGCGCCGGCGTGTGTCGGCCACATCCCGAACAGCCACTTGATCTTCGGCGGCGAGGAGTGGTGGTTCTACGGCTGTCCGGTTCGGCCCGGGGACAAGTTGTTCCAGGAGCGCCGGTTCCACGACTACAAGGTGACCGAGACGAAATTTGCCGGGCCCACGATGTTTTCGCGCGGCGACACCGTCCACAAGAACCAGCACGGCGCCCTGGTGGCGCGTGAGCGTTCCACCGCGATCCGCTATCTGTACGAGGAAGCCACCAAGCGTGGCATGTTCGAAAACCAGCTCGGCGAGATCAAGCGCTGGACGCAAATCGAACTCGAGGCCGTCGAGAGGCTGCGCCGCGAGTGGCTCGAGTCCAACCGGCTGGGTGTTTCGCCCCGCTTCGACGAGGTCAAGGTCGGCGACACGCTGCCGCGTCGGGTGATCGGCCCGCACAGCATCGCCAGCTTCACCACCGAATACCGGGCGTTCCTGTTCAACATCTGGGGCACCTTCGAGTGGGTGGCGCCAGCGGGCATCGAGGATCCCTGGGTCTATCAGGATCCCGGCTGGGGCAAGGACTTTGCCTTCGACGAAGAAGACGCGAAGATCGATCCGCGCAAGCGCGACGGGCTTTACGTCGGTCCGTCGCGTGGACACATCGACGCCGAGCGGGCCAGCGAGGTCGGCATGGCGCGCGCCTACGGCTACGGCGCCACGATGGGCGCGTGGTGCACCGACTATCTCGCGTACTGGGCCGGCCACGACGGCTTGGTGCGTCACTCCAAGGCCGACTTCCGCACGCCCGCCTTCGAGGGCGACGTGACATATTTCGATGCCGAGATCGTCGACAAGCAAACGGAGTCGGCCTGGGGTGTGCCGCTGGTCCAGGTGAAGCTGCGGCTGACCAACCAGAACGGGGAAATGCTGGTCGGCTGCACGGCCGAGGTGGAACTCCCGTTGTAGCCATGGCCGACGAGACGGATCCGCAAGCGGCACATGTTCTTTCGATCGTTTCCGGGCCACCGCTGTCGGATGAGCCCGGGCTCGGGTCGCTCACGCTGCCGGGCTTCCTGCACGACGTGACGCGGACGTACGGCCCGCGCGAGGCATTGGTGTGGCGCACCGCCGACAGCGTCACCCGGTGGACGTACGCCGAACTCTGGGACCGCGCGATCGAGGTGGCGCGCGCGTTGCGCGCCTGCGGCGTGGGCAACGGCACCCGCGTCGGGGTGTTGATGACAAACCGGCCGGAATGGCTTGCCGCAGTGTTCGGCACCTCCTTGGCCGGGGGCATCGCCGTCCCGTTGAGCACGTTTTCGACGCCGCCCGAACTGGACCATCTGATCCGGGCCTCCGCCATCGCGGTGCTGTTGTTCGAACGCAGGGTGCTGACGAAGGACTTCGCGGCCGTGCTGGCCGAGCTGGACCCGGCGACGTACCCCTATTTGCGCAAACTCGCGCTCGTCGGTGACCCGGCGCCGGGCATCGAATCGTGGCCCGAGTTCCTGTCGTCCGGCCACGACGAGCCGCGCGAACTGGTCGAGGCGACTGCCGCGGCGGTGTATCCCAGCGATGCCGCCGTGCTGTTCTTCTCGTCCGGCTCGACCAGCAAGCCGAAGGGCATCCTCGGCGCGCACCGCGGGGTGTGCATACAGCTGTGGCGCTTCCGGCGCATGTACGGGTTCAGCCCGGACGACCACATTCGCGGCTGGACCGCCAACGGCTTCTTCTGGTCCGGCAATTTCACGATGGTGCTCGGATCCACGCTGGCCAGTGGCGGGGCACTGGTCCTGCAATCGACGTTCGACGCCGCCGAGGCGCTCGAGCTCATGCAGGCCGAGCGGGTGAACTTCCCGTTCGCGTGGCCCCACCAGTGGGCCCAGTTGGAGGGCGCGCCCAACTGGAGCACGGTGGACCTGAGCAGCGTGCGGTTCGCGGATTTCAAGACCCCCATCGCCCACCATCCGACGGTGTCGGGCGAGTGGCGCGAGCCGGGCCACGCCTACGGCAACACCGAAACATTCACGATCACAACGGGTTATCCCGCCAACACCCCACCCGAGGTCCACGCCGAGAGCTTCGGGGTGGCGCTGCCCGGTGTGACGTTGAAGATCGCCGATCCGCTCACCGGCGGCACCGTCCCGCGCGGCCAGGCGGGCGAGATCTGCGTCAAGGGGCCGACACTCATGCTCGGCTATCTCGGCACCCCGCTCGACGAGACGCTCGATTCCGAGGGCTTCTTCCCGACCGGCGACGGCGGCTACCTCGACGACGAGGGGCGGCTCTACTGGCAGGGCCGGCTGACCGACATCATCAAGACCGGCGGCGCGAACGTCTCCCCCCGCGAAGTCGACGAGGCCCTCATGGCGCAGCCGGGCGTCAAGGTTGCCCAGACCGTCGGCGTTCCGCACCACACCCTCGGGGAGGTCGTTGTCGCCTGCATCGTGCCACACGACGGCGTAATCATCGACACCGCAGCGCTTTTGGCCTGTATTCGGCAACGATTGGCGAGTTATAAGGTGCCGCGCCATGTGCTGTTCTTCCGCGAGGACGAAGTGGCGGTGACGGGCAACGCCAAGATCAAGGCCGGCGAACTTCGGGAACTGGCCGTCAAGCGACTGACCGAAGCAGGAGGTCTGCCATGAAGTGTCGTGCCGCCGTGCTGCGCGGCGTCGCCGAGGACTGGGAGGTCCGCGAGATCACTCTCGACCCACCACGCGGCGGCGAGGTCCTGGTGCGAATGGCCGTGGCCGGAATCTGCCATTCCGATGACCACGTGTACACCGGCGACGTGGTGCCCACCCCCGAAGTGCTGGCCGCAAGCGGTCAGCCCGCGCCGGACTGGTTCCCGCTGCTGGGTGGCCACGAGGGCGCCGGCGTCGTCGCGGAGGTCGGGCCGGGCGTGACGACGGTGCAACCCGGGGACCACGTGGCGCTCTCGTTCATCCCCGCATGCGGCAGCTGCCGGTTCTGCGTCAACGGTCAAAGCTACATTTGCGATATCGGCGCGAGCCTGTTCGTGCGGGAGATGCCCACCGACGGAACGTGCCGCCGGCACCTCGGCGACGAAAACCTGTTGGCCTATGGGCAACTGGGGACTTTCGCGGAATACGCGGTGCTGTCCGAGAGGTCCGTCATCAAGATCGACGACGCGATACCCTTCCACGCCGCCTCACTGGTCTCCTGCGGTGTCAGCACCGGCTGGGGCTCCGCGACGGTCTCGGCGGGCACCGAACCGGGAGACACCGTCGTCGTCATCGGTGCCGGCGGCGTCGGGATGAACGCCCTGCAGGGCGCGCGCGCCGTCGGCGCAAAATATGTGGTCGCGGTGGATCCCGTTGAATCCAAGCGGGATTCGGCCAAGATATTCGGCGCCACGCACACCGCCGCCTCCGCGCAGGACGCGATACCGTTGGTCAGAGAGATCACCGCGGGCCTGATGGCCGACCGCGTCGTCGTCTGCCCCGGCGTTGTGCACGTGGACCTGATCCCGTTGGCGATGACGCTGCTTCGCAAGGGCGGGGTCTGCGTGCTCACCGGCATCACCCCGTACACCGAGCCCCCGACGCCGTTGGTCCTGCAGGAGATGACGCTGTCGGCCAAACAACTCCGGGGCGCCCTCTACGGCGGGATGAACCCGCGCACCAGCGTGCCGCTGCTGCTGTCGTTGTATCAGGCGGGCGCGTTGAAACTGGACGAGCTGGTCACCCGCCACTATGGGCTCGACCAGATCAACGAGGCGTTCGCGGACCTGCGCGAAGGGCGGAACATTCGCGGGATCATCGATTTCGCCGGCGCCTAAAACGCCGCCCGTTCAACCGGATTCGAAGTGGCGCCGGATGCCGGCCAGCATCTCGGCATGCGCCTTGACGGCCTCCCGCGTCGTCATCGCGGCGAGCGGGCGGGGCGCGGCGATCCGGATCCGCTCGGTGACGCGGGTTCCGCCGTCGATCGGCGCGAAGCTCACGCTTCCGCGCAGGCGCACCCCCGGCGACTGATCGGCCTCGGTCGTCACCTCGCCGTCCGTGCGGACGTGCAGCCGCGCGCGATAGGTGATCCGCATGGTGAACGGCCCCAACGGAATCCGGTCCACCACCCGGTAGCTCTGCAGGTAGCCTTCCGGCGTTTCGGCGCGCGACGTCGCCTGCACCGACACGATCAGCGGATGCACGACTTTGATGTTGTCCAGATCCACGTAAAAATCGCGGACGTCGTCGGGCGGCGCGGGGACATCTTCGGACAGCTCGGTTTCGGCGTGCGCCGTCCACCAGCTCACAGGTAGAGCTCCGCCGCGAGAACGCCCGTGCGCCACCAGATCAACGCCGCGAACAGAACCGATGCCAGGACGGTGACCGAGGCCTGGATCAGGTTGCGGCGTTCCCTCGGCGCGTAAACGTAAGCCGCGGCGACCAATCCGCCGGTCACCAGCCCGCCCACGTGGCCCTGCCAGCTGATCCGTTCGGAACTCACGGCCGGAGCCACGAACGTGTAGAGCAAATTGATCACGATGACCGCGACAACCCAGCGCATGTCGAGGTTGAGCCGCTTCGCCACCACCAAAGTGGCGCCGAAAAGGCCGAACACCGCGCCCGACGCGCCCGCCGTCGCCGTGTTCAGCGTGATCAGGTAGACCAGCACCGACCCGCCCAGCAGGCTCAGCGCGTACAGCGCGCCGAACCGCAACCGGCCGAGCAGCATCTCGAGGGGCGGGCCGACGACGTACAGGGCCCACATGTTCAGCAGCAGATGAGCGGCGCCGTAATGCACGAACGCCGAGGTCACCAGCCGGTACAGCTGGCCGTCGGCGACGGCGGGTGGCCACAGCACGAGCTGACTTTGCAAGCCCCGCACCGACATCTGCAGCGCGAACACTCCCACGTTGATCGCGATCAGCGCGTAAGTGATCACGGGCATGCCCGGCCGTTCCCGCCCGCCGAATTGCGTGCGGGGCTGACGAATGCTTCGGGCACCCGCCTCCACGCATTCCACACATTGGTGACCGACCGCGGCCGCGCGCATGCAGTCCGGGCAGATGTAGCGCTCGCAGCGGTTGCAGCGCAGATAGGTCTGGCGACCGGGATGCCGGTAACACGTCGGCGCTTCGGCCTCCGGTGGCCTGGGTGCAGTCATCGCACTATTCTCACCGTTTCCCAGGTTGCCGCGGTGCCTTACTGTGTTTTCCGTGAGGTCACCGAATGTGACTGAGGTCCGGGCCGGCGTCGTGGAGCGCTACCTGGAATGCCTCGCCGCCCACGATTGGGACGGCCTCGCCACCACCATCGCCGACGACGGACTGACCCGGGAGGGCCCGTTCTGCGACGTCGTCGAGGGCAAGCAGCACTACGTCGCCTACCTGCGCAAGGTGTGTACGACCCTCAAGGGTCACCGGCTGGAGGTGCAGCGGGTCTCGCACGTGAACGATTGCCTTTCCTACGTCGAGTTGACCGAGGCGTTCGAGATCGACGGCGTCAGCGCGACGTGGCCCGAATGCATTCTTTTCGAGCGGGGAGACGACGGGCTGATCTCTCGCGTCAGCGTGTTCTTCAAGCAACGCTCGCCCGACACCGGCTAGAGGTCTATTCCCTCCCCCGCGGAATTGACCTACCGTGTTGGGATGGAGGAAGCAGGAACCCCGGAGTCGGTGCCGGTCGAGAAATTGCACTCGGGCGACCCGATCACCGATTGTGGTCAGCGGTACATAGTTCTCGAGTCGAAATCTCTCGGCGATAGTTGCGTGGTCCTCGAGCTGGAGTCCCGGGTGAACCATCAGTTGCAGGTCATCGAGAAGTCCTTCCCGGCCGGTTATCAGGTTGGCAGGGCGAATCACCGGATCTTGTAGACCTTTTACCCAAGCCGAATGCGCGAGTAGCCGTCCGACGGCTACCGCGCATTTGTGTTTTCAGCCCGGCTGGTACGCCTGGCGTTCCCGAAACACCTTCTCCGCCAACCAGTTCGGCGCGCGATGCCGCGACGGCGTCGTTCCGACGACGCCTCCCCGAGATTTCTGCACCTCTGCGTGTTCTCCCATGTTTGGCCCGCCGCCAACCCGGTAACCTTTTTGCCAGGAAGCAATTGCAACCCTGGCAACCGAGCGAGTCCGACGCGCCCCACTCGCTGGTGTAATCGCGCGGCCGTCCATCCGGGCCACATGTGGACAGGCCGCTGACACGCCAGGATCATTAGGCGCGGGCAGACGGGTTTGAAGGGTGACGGAATGAGGATTCCGGGTGTAACCAGCGTCGTCGCTGGCGTGACCGGCGGGGCCGCGCAGGTGGTACGAGCCGGCGTCTCTACTGCGGCCGGCGCCGCGGGCGCGGTGCAGATATTCGCCAGCCCGGTGATGGAATTGGCCAGCCCGGTGGTTTCGTCGATGGCCCACACGACCGGCCGGGCGATCGGCATCGGCGCCGCGTCCAACGGCTCCTCCCCCAACGGTGTCGCCCCGCCGGTGCGCTGGCACAGCGGGCGCCGGGTGCATCTGGACCTGGACCCACTGCTGCCCTTCCCCAGCTGGCACGAACACGCGGCGGTGGTGGAGGAACCTATTCGCAGGATTCCGGGCGTCGCCACGGCTCATGTCGAGGGCGCGCTAGGCCGGCTCGTGGTCGAACTCGACGCCAACGCCGACGCCGACCAGGTGCTGGACGAAGTCCGGGAGACGGTGTGCAGCGTGGCCGCCGACCTGGCTTTCACCGGACCCAAGGCGATAAGCCGCACCGCGCCGTTCGCCGACCCGGGTAACCCGTTGGCGATTCTGGTCCCGTTCACCGCCGCGGCGATGGACGTCGCGGCCATCGGCGCCGCGGTAACCGGGTGGCTTGGCCGCCTGCCCGTCGCGCCGCGCAGCGCGCGCGCCGCGGCGGCCCTGCTCAATCACCAGCCGCGGGTGGTGGCCGTCCTGGAGTCGCGGCTGGGTCGCGTCGGCACCGACATCGCGCTGAGCGCCTCGACGGCCCTCGCCAACGGACTAACCCAGGCGGTGGGCACGCCGATGCTGGACCTGGCGCAACGCGGCCTGCAGATCTCGGAGGCGTCGGCCCACCGTCAGCGCTGGCGGGAGCGGGAGCCGCAGCTGGCCTCGCCGGATCGGCCCCAGGCGCCGGTAGTGCCCGTCATCTCGTCGGCCGGGCCCAGCTCGCAGGCCCCGCGGCACAACTGGGCCGCGGCGGCCGCCGGCGAGGTCTCGCACGTGATGGTCGGCGGGGCGATCGACGCCGCCATCGACACCGCGAAGGGTTCCATGGCCGGCCCGGTCGAGGAGTACGCCGATCAGGCCGCGAACGCCTCGCTTATCGCCGCGGCCGGGGCGCTGCTGGCCGGCGGTGGCACCGAAGACGCGGCCGGCGCGCTGCTGGCCGGCGTGCCGCGGGCCGCGCACGTGGGCCGTCAGACCTTCGCCGCTGTGCTGGGGCGCGGCCTCGCCAACGCCGGGCAACTGATCCTGGACCCCGGCGCCCTGCGCCGGCTGGATCGGGTCAAGGTGGTCGTCATCGACGGCGCCGCGCTGCGCGGCGACAACCGCGCGGTGCTGCAGGCCAGAGGAGACGTACCCGGCTGGGACGAGGACCGGGTCTACGAGGTCGCCGACGCGCTGCTGCACGGTGAAGAGGCGCCCGACCCCGACCCCGACGAATTGCCGGCCACCGGGGCGCGCCTGCGATGGCTCCGCGCCCAGGAGCCGTCGGCGACGCCCGCCCAGGGCCTCGAACACGCCGACCTCATCGTCGACGGTGAACGCGTCGGCGGCGTCGACGTGGGATGGGAGGTCGACCCGTTCGCGATCCCGCTGTTGCAGACGGCCCACCGGACGGGGGCGCGGGTGGTGCTGCGCCACGTCGCCGGCACCGAGGACCTGACTGCCAGCGTCGCGGTGAGCCACCCCGCGGGCACGCCGCTGCTGCAGTTGGTCCGCGATCTGCGGACGGACCGTGGCCCGGTGCTGCTGATCACCGCCGTGCACCGGGACTTCGCGTCCACCGATACGTTGGCGGCCCTGGCCGTCGCCGACGTCGGCGTGGCCCTGGACGATCCGCAGGCCGCGACGCCGTGGACCGCCGACATCATCACCGGCACCGACCTCGCCGCGGCGGTGCGAATCCTTTCGACGCTGCCGGTGGCCCGGGAGGCCACCGAATCGTCGGTGCGCCTGGCCAAGGGCGGCAGCACGCTGGCCGGGTTGTTGCTGGTCACGGGCGAGCCCGGGACGGCCAATCCGTTGGCGGTGCAGCGCTGGCTCAACCCGGTCAACGCGGCCGCCGCGGCCGCGTTGGTATCCGGCGTCTTCTCGGCCACCCGGGCGCTCCGGTTGCCGGACCCCACGCCGCAACCGCTGACCGCGTGGCACGCCCTGGATCCCGAAATCGTTTACTCGCGGCTGGCCAGCCGTACGCGGCCGCTGGCCGTCGAGCCCGGGGAGGCGCCCTGGCGGCAGGTGCTCGACGACCTTTCCTACAACCCGCTCGTCGCGCCGCTGCGCGGCCCGGCCACCCGGCTCGGGCGGCTGCTGTCCGCGACGCGAGCCGAGCTCGCCGATCCGCTCACGCCGATCCTGGCGGTGGGCGCGGCGGCCTCGGCGATCGTCGGCAGCAACGTCGACGCGCTGTTGGTTGCGGGCGTGATGACGGCCAACGCGATCGCGGGCGGGGTGCAGCGGCTGCGGGCCGAGGCGGCGGTCGCCGAGCTGTTCGCCGAGCAGGACCGGCACGCGCGCCGCGTCGTCCTCCCGACCGTTGCGACGGCGCGTCGCCGGCTCGAGGCGGCCCGTTCCGCCGAACGGACCGTGACGGTGAGCGCCAAGTCGCTGCGCCCGGGCGACATCATCGACCTGGCCGCCCCGGAGGTGGTGCCCGCCGACGCGCGCCTGTTGGTGGCCGAGGACCTCGAGGTCGACGAGTCCTTCCTCACCGGTGAGTCGCTGCCGGTGGACAAGCAGGTCGATCCCGTCGCGGTCACGGACTCCGACCGGGCCAGCATGCTTTTCGAGGGCAGCACCATCGTCGCCGGCCGCGCCCGGGCGATCGTGGTGGCCACCGGCGCCGGCACCGCCGCGCAACGGGCGATGTCGGCGATCGCCGATGTCGAGTCGGCCGCCGGGGTGCAGGCGCGGTTGCGGGAATTGACCAGCAAGGTGCTTCCGCTGACGCTTGCCGGCGGCGCGGCGGTGACCGGTTTGGCCCTGGCGCACCAGGGTTCGCTGCGCCAGGCGGTCGCCGACGGCGTCGCGATCGCGGTGGCCGCCGTCCCGGAGGGACTCCCGCTGGTGGCCACCCTGTCCCAGCTCGCCGCGGCCCAGCGGTTGTCGCGGCGCGGCGTGCTGGTCCGCACCCCACGCGCCGTCGAAGCGCTGGGCCGCGTCCAGACGGTGTGCTTCGACAAGACCGGCACCCTCACCGAGAACCGCCTGCGCCTCGTCCGGGCGGTGCCGCAGGAGACGAGCGCGGACGGCCCCTTCCCGGATCCCGCCGAGCCGCGCGCCGTCGAGGTGCTGCGCATCGCCGCGCGCGCGTGCACCCAGCCGCACAACGGGCAGGGGCACGCGCACGCCACCGACGAGGCCATCCTGACGGCCGCCAATTCCCTTGATGGTCAGGCGGATTCGGAGTGGACCGTGCTCGCCGAGGTGCCGTTCGAGTCCAGTCGCGGCTACTCTGCCTCCATCGTCACCGCCACCGCCGCGACGGCGGAGCCGATGCTGATGGTCAAGGGCGCCCCCGAGGAGATCCTGCCGCGATGCCGGTTCGCCGAAGGCAACGGGGACCAAGACCATGCCGAGTCGTTGGTGTTGAGTCTCGCCGGGGAAGGCCTGCGCGTGCTGGCGGTGGCCCGGCGCAACTGGGACCGCGGGACCGCCGAGGAGGACACCGACGCCGACAGCGTCGACGCCGCCGCGCACGACCTGGAGCTGGTCGGCTTTGTGGGATTGGCCGACACCGCGCGCCCGTCGGCGCGGCCGCTGATCGAGGCGCTGGTGCAGGCCGGACGCCGGGTCGTGCTGATCACCGGCGACCACCCCATCACCGCCCGGGCGATCGCGCGCCAGCTGGGGCTGCCGTCGGATGCGCGTGAGGCCACCGGGGCCGAACTGGCCGCGCTCGACGAGGACGCCCGGGCCAGACTCGCCGCCGACGTGCAGGTGTTCGCCCGCGTCAGCCCCGAGCAGAAGGTGCAGATCGTCGCGGCGTTGCAGCACAGCGGGCAGGCGGTCGCGATGGTCGGCGACGGGGCCAACGACGCCGCCGCGATCCGGATGGCCGACGTCGGCATCGGGGTCAGCGGTCGCGGGTCGTCGGCCGCCCGCGGGGCCGCCGACATCGTCTTGACCGACGACGACCTCGGCGTCCTGCTCGACGCGCTGGTCGAGGGCCGCGGCATGTGGGGCGGGGTGCGCGACGCCGTCAGCATCCTGGTCGGCGGCAACGTGGGCGAGGTGCTCTTCACCATCATCGGGACCGCGTTGGGCACCGGCCGGGCGCCGGTGGGCACGCGTCAACTGCTGCTGGTGAACCTGCTCACCGACATGTTTCCCGCGCTCGCGGTGGCCGTCACGCCGCAGTACCCGCAACCAGAAGACGATGAGGACGGCGCCGACCGCGACGCCGAGGAAATGCAGCGGGCCTTCCAGCTGGCGGCGCTGTCCGAACCCTCGCCGTCGCTCGACGCGCCGCTCATGCGCCAGATCGTCACCCGCGGCGCCGTCACCGCCGCCGGCGCGACGGCGGCCTGGGCCATCGGGCGTTGGACTCCGGGCACCGAACGCCGCACGTCGACAATGGGTCTCACCGCGCTGGTGAGCACGCAGCTCGCGCAGACCCTGTTGACCCGCCGTCACAGCCCGCTGGTCCTGGCCACCGCGCTGGGCAGCGCGGGTGTGCTGGTCGCCATCGTGCAGACCCCGGGCGTCAGCCAGTTCTTCGGCTGCACGCCCTTGGGGCCGGTCGCCTGGTCCGGCGTGATCGGTTCGACGGCGGGGGCCACCGCCGTGTCGGTGCTGGCGCCCAACTGGCTGGCCAACCGGGTCGCCGCGCTGGAGCCCAAGGACAAGCAATAGCCAGCTTCTAGGTCGACAGCTCCTTGCGCACCACCTTGCCCGCGGGGTTGCGCGGGATGCTCTCGACGATGTTGATGTCGCGCGGCTGCTCGAAGCGGGAAACCCTGCCCTTCAAGTAATCCCGCAGCGCCTCCGGATCGAGGCTGCGCCCGGGCTGCGGGACCACGAACGCGGCCAGCCGATGACCGAACTGTTCGTCGGGAACGCCGATGACCGCGTTGTCGGCGATGTCGGGGTGCTCGGCGAGCGCGTTCTCGACCGCGCGCGGGTAGACGTTCTCGCCGCCGGAGATGATCATGTCGTCCTCACGGCCGACGATGTAGAGCCGGCCCGAGTTGTCGAGGTAGCCCATGTCGCCGGTGCTGGTCATGGTGCCGACGACGGCTTTGGCACCACCGTCGGTGTAGCCCTCGCTGGCCAGCTCGCCGCCGACGAAGATGCGGCCCGTGACGCGCGGGCCGACGGGTCGGTCGTTCTTGTCGAAGATGCGCACCGGGCAGCCGGCAACGGGTTTTCCGACCGTCTCGGGGGCCTCGCGCAGGTCGGCCGGCGTGGCCAGCGCGCCGATGCCGACTTCGGTTGAGCCGTAACCGTTGTAGAGAATGTCGCCGTAGGCGTCCATGAACCGCTGCCCGAGATTGGGATCCAGCCGGTCGCCACTGGACAGCACCACACGCAGGTAGGGCAACGGGTTTCGCACCCGCACTCGCTGCGGCAGGTCCAGGATGCGCGCCAACACGACCGGCACCGCGGTGAAGGCGTCGGCACGATGCAGCGATGCCTGCGCCAGCGCGGCCTCGGCGTCGAAGTGTCGATTCGTCAGGACCGTCCCGCCGAGGGCCACCGTCAGCATCAGCACGCCGAGCCCCAACCCGTGAAACATCGGCATCGCCACCGAGATCCGCGACCCGGTCCGCAACCCGGTGCGGTCCAGGATCGTCACCCAGACGCCCACCGCCGAACGCAGCTGCGGTGTGCGCGGCACACCCTTGGGCCTGCCCGTCGTACCCGACGTCAGCAGGATGATCCGGCCGGGCGCGGCCACGTCGGGTCTCGAAGGCCGCCAGCCTTCGTCGCGCGCACCGACCGCCGCCGGGTCGACGAGGGCAACCGACTGATCGGCTGCGCGCACCCGTTCCGCGAACTCGTCGTCGGCGACCATCGTCGTGATCCTGTGCCCGCTCAGCGCGGCGGCCAGCGCGTCGGTGCGGAAGTCCGTGTTGACGAGCACCACGTCGGCGCCGATCAGCGCGGCGGCGAAGAAGCCCTTGACGAAGCCCTGCCCGTTGCGGCACATCAGCCCGACGGCCTGTCCGGGACCGGCCCCGGCGCCGGACAACTCGCGGGCAAGGGATTCCGTTTCCGAGCGCAGCTCGCGGTAGGTGAGGGCGCCGTCGTCGTCTATGATCGCCGCGCGGTCGGGCCAGCGAGCCGCCGTGACCGCCAGCAGCGTGTAGGGATTGGTGCCGCCGCGGCGCGCCTCGCGAATGAGCCGCACCGTCGCGACCGGCGAAGGTGGACTGAGCAGTCGGGAGCGCAGCAGCGCGCGCAACGCGGTGGCGACCACGCCGTCGGTCATCGTCCGGCCTCTTGGTCGTCGGCGTCGGCGAAGAAGCGCCGGTGCCACAGCCGGGCCGCGCGATCGGCGGGCCCGGCCAGCAGCACCGAGGCCAGCTCGGCCGGCCACACCCACGGCGGTTCATTGGTGCGGGGCCGCTCGATCACCGCCTTGGCGATCGCGTCGGCGGCCTCGTCCGGGGACAGGCCGGGAAGCCGGCCCAGGATCGGTGTGGGCGCGATCATCCGGGTACGGACCAGCGCGAAGTAGACCGCCGTGACGTCCACGCCGTCGACGTGCAATTCCGGGGCAACGCTGCGCAGCCACCGGTCGAACGCGCCCTTGGAGGCCTGGTAGGCGCCCCACTGCGGGCCGGGAACGACGCGCACCCCGACGCTCGACACGTTCACGATGTGCCCGCCGCCGCGCTCGCGCATGGCCGGCAGCAGGCCCAGCAGCAGCCAGATCGGTCCGAGGTAGTTGATGCCGATGGTGCGCTGGAAGTCATGGGGGCGGTCGTACTGATCATGCAGGCTGCGACGCAACGACTTGCCCGCGTTGCTCACCACGATGTCCACCGCGCCGTACTCCTCGGTGACCCGCTTCGTCAGCTCGCTGACCGCGGACTCGTCGGTGAGGTCGGTCGGGTAGGCGACCGCCCGGCCGCCGCCGGCGTTGATGGCCGCCGCGATGTCCTCGAGCCTTTCCGCGGACCGCGCGACGATCAGGACCGTCGCTCCCGCGGCGGCCATCTTGCGGGCCGTCGCCTCGCCGATGCCATACGACGCACCGGTCACCAGTACCGTCTTGCCGGAAACGGCACCGCGCAGCCGGTCGGGGTCGGAGATCCGCGCCGGATTTGCCAATCGATCGGTGGCTCGCGCCAGGGTCGCGTCGAAGGCCTTCGCGAGGGGCTGAGGTATCACGTTCACGTTCATTGCCGCATTCACTCCGAATTGCGCGCGAGGGGCGGCGCTGGCTCGACCGTGTGCCTCGACTCGGACTACAGCAAGCAGACCACACCGCGGGATGGGCCCGCGCCCCGGCCCGGCAATCGGTCGCTGTCGCGAATCGCTCACCGGCGCGCTGGCGCGCGTCCGCCGGAGGTTTTACGGATCTGAAATATTTCGCCGGAAGATCACTGTTTAGGCAGGGGTTCAGTTGGGCACAATTGCGGCATGATCGCACGTCACCTCCCTCGTTTCCTTGGTCCAGCAGTCGTCGCGGCGGCCGGCGTGAGCGCCTCGGTCCTCTCCGGCGCGCTCCCAGCCGCCTCCGCCCAATGTCCCGACGTGCAGGTGGTGTTCGCCCGCGGGACCGGTGAGCCGCCCGGCCTTGGCGCGACCGGCCAGGCGTTCGCCGACACCCTCCGCTCGCGAGTCGGCGCAAGGTCCTTCGACATCTATCCGGTCAACTATCCCGCCAGCCAGGAGTGGGCGACGGGTCTCGACGGCATCAGGGACGCAGGCGCGCACGTGGTTTCGATGGCGCATGACTGCCCCAACACCAAGATGGTGCTCGGCGGTTTTTCCCAGGGTGCGGCGGTGATGGGCTTCGTCACCTCGTCCTCCGTGCCGGACGGGGTGGATCCCGCGACCGTACCGAAGCCGCTGGGTCCCGACGTGGCCAACCACGTCTCCTCGGTGGTGCTGTTCGGAATGCCGAACGTCCGGGCGATGAACTTCCTCAACCAGCCCCCGGTCTCGATCGGTCCGCTGTATCAGGGCAAGACCATCAAGGTGTGCGCCCCCGAGGACCCGGTGTGCTCCGACGGCATGAACTTCGCCGCCCACGATGCCTACGCCGACGACGGGGCGATGATCGACAAAGGCGTCGCCTTCGCGCTGAGCCGCCTCGGCGAGGGTCCAGCCGCCCCGGCGGGTCCCGCGGCGCCGACGACGGTCGTCGCGTCGCCAAGCGGCGGGGGCTTCGGCAGCTGAGCGGACCGGGATTAGTCCCTGACAAATCCCTTGTTGCGCATCAGGAAATCGGCCAGAAACCCGTCGTGCGGGATTTCGGGGGCCGCGTAGAAGGTCGGGTGGTGCCCGGGGTAGACGTTGGCGACCGTCGGTTCGGCGAGCAGCTCTTCGACGAGCCGCTCGTCGTCGGCGATGGCGGTGACCACCAGTGAATGCCGCAGCGGCGCGACGCCCGCGGCGCGCGGCCACGGCGCCACCCAGACGCACGGAAACGGCAACTCGGTGTTGATCTTGTCGCCGAGCTGGCCGGAGCCGGGTTCCTCCAGCAGGTGCACCGCCGGACGCAGCGCCGCACAGCCGTCGCCGATCGGGGCGACCACCCCATCGGCGCCCAGCAGCGGCGTCGTTCCGGTGGCCTTGACGGCCAGATAGGCCGCAAGCGCCCGCGCCTTTTCCAGGGGCTGGGTGGGCAGGATCGCGCGCTCGTCCTCGCTGGGCAGCGGCTCGATGGCGGCCAACCGCTCGGCGATGGCGTGCGCCAACGGGGCGGGGTCGCCCTCGTAGAGCACCGCGGTGGCGTTGACACACGCCATCCCACCCAGGTTGGCGATCGAGTCGACGATGAGGTCGAGGTGGTCGCGCCAGTCCCGGTCCGTCGTGATGAGGATCTTCGTGCGGCCGGGACCGTTCACCATCACGGCGGGATCGTCGGCGTACTTGTCCACCACGTCCTGGCCGCCGTACACCATGGCCAGGTCGGCCGAGCGGATGATCTCGTCGGCGCCGCCGTGGTCGGTGGGCAGATAGGCCGCGTCTTCGGGACGAAATCCCGCCTGGCGCAAGGCATTCACCAGCCGGTGGCCGGTCAGCGGTTCACGGCGCGACGGGCGCACCGCCACCCGGTATCCCAGCGCGAGCGCCTGCGGCCACAGGGCGTGCACCCCCGGACCGTTGCCCGCCGCGTGCACCGAGAACGCCTCCCCGCGCCGCGCCCACACCGCGCCGCCCTTGCGGATGCGCTCCTCGCGCCAGTCGAGCGCGGCGCCGGCGGGCCGAGCCGAGCGCACCGCGTCGAAGGCCGAGCCGACGGCGTCGGCCACCCCCCGTGCCCCGGCCCGGGCGACCGCGATCGGCAGCCCGGAAATGCCACTGGCCAGCCGCACGTACTCCTCGAAGTCCAGCCCGCCGATGACCGCAGTGGCAAACAGACCGGCCGCGTCGGCCAGCGCCGCTTCGCGCTGCCCGGCGGGCAGCGGCGCGGCCTTCCGCTGCGTGCCGATGGTGCGCGAAACATACAGCGGCGGAACGATGCTCAGCTCGGCAACGGGGGCGCCGGCGGTGTTCATGACGACCTCGCGGTTGCGGGTGCGATACTCGCCACCGGGGCCAAGCGCGTCGATCTGCACCAAATCGGTTGTGAGGCCGGAGCTTTGCCCTCCCACGGTCAGTACACGCCTTCGATGACGGCCTCGCCCTCGAAGGTGGTGACGGGCCGCACCTCGCTGACGGAATCGCTGAGTTCGCCCGCCGGCCCCGGCATCCGGATGGCCAGGTCCCGCTCCAGGTTGTTGGGGATGAACATGCCCCTGCTGATGTGGTTCATCACCACCTGGCCTCGTTGCCCGTACGGCACTCGCTCTCCGGTCTCGGGGTCGACGACCCAGAACACCACATACGGTGTGCGCGGGTCGAAGACGAACGAGTCGCCGTCGGTGGTGCGGGTGACCGCTTGGGAGAGCACCATGGTGCTGCCGAAGGCCATGGTGATGGTCGTGTCGGGGAAGATGTCGCGCAGCAGGTCGAGCGTGTCGGCGTCCACGTGGGCACCGCTGAGCAACAAATAGCGGACCTTGTCGTTGACCAGGTCGACCACGCGGTCGTCTCGGGCGATGGCCTCGAGTAGCGGCGGGGTGGTGTGCAGATTGGCGACGTTCTGGGTCTGCAGGACGAACACCGCCTGCTCGACGACGTGGTCGATGTAGGCGGCCACCTCGTCGGCCGCGTTGCGGGCCGCGAGCTTCTTCACCCAGCGGGGGTCGATGTCGATCGCGTGAAAGACCGCGCCGAGCCGTTGGGAGACCAAGCGGGAGAAGTAGCCGACCCCGTGCGGCCCGCTCGGCATCACGCACAGGAAGCCCCGGTCCCGAACAAAGCCGCCCCCCGCGAAGTCCTCGGTTTGCCATTCGACGACCTGCGCGATCCAATCCGGCATCTGCACAGTGCGTTTCGGTGCGCCGGTGGTGCCGCCGGACTCGAATATCTGGGGCAGCGGCGCGGGCGACCCATAACCGCGCGGAATGAGGTCCTCGACCGGCGTGACCCGCAACTCGTTGACGAGGTTGGGGAACAGGCGCAAGTCGGCAAAGGTTTTGACGTCGGTCAACGGGTCGAAGTTCAGCGTCTGGGCGGTTCGCAACCAGAAGCGGGAACCGGTGTCCTCGCCGAAGTGCCACGCCATGGCGGCGCGCAGGTACGCCTCGGGGTCGGCGACCGGAGCCGATCGGGGAACGTCCAACAGCGAAAAGTCGCCCATGCCGTCGATCCTGTCGCATCGCTGACCCGCCCGACAACCGTGCCGGAGCGCGCCGGGCATACGGGCGTTGAACGTTGCCCGATCCCGCGGCGAACTCTTTGTGACCGGCCCGTTTTCAGCCGTTGCGCGATTGAGCGACGGCCGCCACCATCGCCTCGTTCAGGGCGGCAAAGGTGTCCCGATAGACGCCGTCGCGTTCGGCGCAGCGGAACGGCCTGACCCGCTCGACGATGATCTCGTCGGCCTCCGGTTGCGTCTCCAACAGCTTTATCGTCTCGGCGATGTACTCGTCCAAGGGCATCGCCCTGGGGTCGCTGGTGTCGAATCCCCGGCCGCGCTGCAGCTCCGTCTGCACGTGCGGCGGGATTATCTCGATCACCTGGACCGCGGTTCCGCGGAGCTGGAAGCGCAGCGACTCGGTGTAGGAATGCAGCGCCGCTTTGGTGGCGCAATACGTCGGCGTCACTGCGCTGGGGACGAAGGCGAGGCCCGAGGTGACGTTGAGGATCGCGGCCCGCGGCTTCTTCAGCAGCGACGGCAGCAACGCCGCCGTCAGCCGGATGGGACCCAGCAGGTTGATGGCGACCGTCAGCTCGGCCACGCTGGGGCCGGTCGTGGTGAGGTTCTCGAAGCGCTGGACGCCGGCGTTGTTGACGACGACGTTGACGTCCCGGTAGTGGTCGGTCAGCTCGGTGGCGAACCGGCGGATGTCGGCGGGATCGCCTTGATCCAGCGACAACGTCCGAATGCCCGGGTTGGCCTTCGCGACGTCCTGCAGCAGCTCACGGCGCCGTCCGGCGATGACAACCGTATTTCCGAGTCGGTGAAACGCCTCGGCAAGGCCGCGCCCGATCCCGCTGCCGCCGCCGGTTACCAGCACCGTGTTGCCCGTCATCTGCATGGCCGCTCCCCTCCTTCGGTTTCGCCTACCCCCTCACTTTCGTGCTTTCGGGGACCGATGGGTAGACCCCAGGGCGGATTGACGTGCAGACCGCGCAATACTGCACGTCATGCCCCACCACGGATGAGGGAGGCCGATGCGCTACATCGCGTTGGAGGAAGCGTTTTTCGTCACCGAACTGGCTGACCTGCAGCCGGCCCATCAACGACTGATGCAGCTGCTGAAACCCGAGTTCGCCGAGCGGTACGAACGCCGGCTGCCCGACTTCACCGAATACCGGCTGGCGGAGATGGACGAGGCCGGCATCGACATGCAGGTCTTGTCGCTGACATCCCCGGGTCTGCAGGTCGACATCGACGCCGAGCGGGCGCGCACCAACGCCCGGTTCGCCAACGACTACCTGGCGAAAGTCATTGCCCGGCATCCCGATCGGTTCCGCGGCTTCGCCGCCTTGCCGCTACAGGACCCGGCCGCCGCGGCGGCGGAGCTGGAGCGCGCCGTCACCGAGGACGGGTTGTGCGGTGCACTGGTCAACGATTGCATCAGCGGGCCCGGCGGTCGGTATCTGGACGCGCCCGAATACGACGAGTTGTGGTCCGCGGTGGAATCCCTTGGGGTGCCGATGTATTTGCACCCGGGCGCACCGCCGGCGGATCGCTGGCGTGTGATCGACGGGCGCCCGGAACTGTACGGGGCGACCTGGAGCTGGGCCGCCGAGGTCAGCGGGCACGCACTGCGGCTGGTGTTCGGCGGCGTGTTCGACCGGCATCCGGGAGCGACGCTGATCCTGGGGCATATGGGTGAGTTCCTGCCGTTTCAGCGCAGCCGGCTGGACTCCCGCTACGCGACGATAGCGACGACGACTCCGCTGCAGCGCCCGCCGTCGGCGTACCTCGGCACCAACATCGTCTTCACCAACAGCGGGGTGTTCTCCCCGGCGGTGATGCTGGGAGCGGTGCTGGAGGTCGGCGCCGACGCCGTGATGTTCTCGGTCGACTATCCCTACGAGTCGTCCCGGGAGGCGGTCCAGGGATTCGAGCGGACGACGCTGTCCGCGCCCGACCGGGAGAAGATCGCCCACGGCAACGCCGAACGGCTGCTGCGCATCGGTTAAGCCGCCCGTTCGGAACGGAAATTGTGCAGCTTGCGCGGGTCGACGCCCGCGCGGCGCCACGCCGCGGCCGCCCACGGCAGGTAGATGAACGACACGGGCAGCCGGTTGATCAGCGGATTGAGCGCCCGCATCGCGGCGGCGAACCGCTGAAATCGCTTCTCCTTCTTGGCATCCCACTGCAGCCGGCACACCTCGCGCATCTGCGGCGGCAGGGTGCCGACGAGCACCAGCCGGGTATAGGCGTTGAGCGGCGCGGACAACACCTTCCAGACCGGCCTGGGAACCCCGCGCGGGCCCGGGATCCCCTTGCGGATGTAACCCGTGCCGTACAGGACGGTCTTATGCGGGACGAACCGCTCGAGCATCTCGTCCCAGTAGGCGACGAACTCGTCGTACGTCTGCGGCTGGCCGCGGTCGCTCACCCCGTAGAGGCCGTACCAGACCTTGCCCTCGTTGAAGATCTGCTCCTTCTCCGCGCGGGACAACCGGCGGATGAACGTGTCGGCCGTGTAGATGACCTGATCGACGAAGGTGGCGTGCGCCCAATAGAACAGTTCCGGATTGAGCGCGTGATATCTCGAGCCGTCGCTGATGGTGCCCTTGATCGGCTTGTGGAAGTCGCGGACCTTGCGGCCCCACTCGTGCGGGTCGGCGGAGTAGACGGTCTTCATCAGGGGCGGCGCCGTCCGCTTGGCCCGGCCCAACGTGTCGCTGAAGATCACCGAGTGATCGAGCACGCCCTGGGCGAGCTGTTCGATGCAGTTCTCCACGCCGGCCGTGCGCTGAAACCCGAAGAACTGGGTGCGGTGATCGCCGTAGAACTTCCACGTCAACGACTCTGGCCCGAGCCGGGGAGCCGAGTCGGCGACGTCGTCGTCGACCGGCATGGGCACCGCCTCGCGTACGCCGGCGTCGAAATCCTGCTCCGCCCATTGCGCCGTCATCCCAACCTCCTGGCCCCACAAATCGGGTTGTGAACCACAGAAACAAATGCGTATCTTTGTGTCACGTTAGCACGCTCCGCCGAGATCGCCCTGGGGGTCGTTATTGATGCAGAACCACACCCGCGACGGCACTCTCGGCGAGCTCACCGACGTCGACCGCACCATCCTGGAGACCGCGCGAACGGTCTTCGAGACCTACGGCGTGCGCCGGGCCAACATCGAAGACGTCGCGGCCCGCGCCGGAGTCAGTCGCAGCACCATCTACCGGCGCTTTCCGACCAAGGACGACCTGTTCGAACACGTGGTGCGGCGCGAGGCCGAAAACTTCTTCGGCACGCTCCACCGGGCGACCGAGGGCTGCACCCCGCAAGAGGCCGTGATCGAGGCGTTCACGCTCGGGGTGCGGCTCGTCGGAGACTCCCGGCTTTATTCGCGGATCGTCGAAAGCGAGCCCGAGCTGCTCGGCCTGTTTTCCCGGTCCCATGTCTTCCCGATTCGCCAATTCGCCGACGGGATCGCGCACACGCTGCGGCGTTGCGGGGCCGACATCCCAGACGCCGACCTGGCCGACATCGCCGACGTCCTGCTGCGCGTCGCTTTGGGCATCATCGTGTTCCCCACCGACCGGCTCGACACCTCGGACCAGGCGGCCGTGCGCGACTACGCCGCCCGCTACCTGGTCCCGATCATCGGCCGCTAGCGGACTTGTCGGTGCGCTGAATTAGCCTTGGACTCGTGCCTGGATTTTCTGGGACACCGCGAACCCGATACGCCAGTTGCGGCGACACGGACATCGCCTACCAGGTTTTCGGCGATGGGCCGATCGACCTCGTGCTGCTGCCCGGGCCGTCTATCCCGATCGACTCGGTGGACGCCGAGCCGTCGATGTACCGTTTCCACCGCCGGCTGGCGTCATTCGCCCGGGTGATCCGGCTCGACCAGCGTGGGATCGGGCTGTCGTCCCGCGTCCCCTCGATCGACGTGATCGGACCGGAATACTGGGCGAAGGACGTCGTCTCCGTCATGAACGCGGTGGGGTCGGAGCGGGCCACGATCGTGGCGCCGGGCTTCACCTCGATGACTGGGCTCGTGCTCGCGGCCGAGTACCCGGAACGGGTCAGCAGCCTGGTGATCATCAACGGCGCCGCCCGCACGTTGTACGCGCCCGACTACCCGATCGGCGCCCAGATCGAGGCCCTCGACCCGTTTACCACCCTCGCGATCGACCCCGACGCCATCGCCCAGGGCTTCGACATGCTGGGCATCATCGCTCCCAGCGTCGCCCGCGACGACGCGTTCCGCGCCTGGTGGGACGCCGCCGGCAACCGCGCCGCCTCCCCGAGCATGGCGCGCGCGATGATCCTGACCATCCGGCAGGCGGACGTGCGCCACACGCTGCCGAAAATCACGGCACCGACGCTGATCCTGCACCGCGCCGACTCCGACTTCACGCCGGTCGCGCACGGCCGGTACCTCGCCGAGAACATCGCCGAATCGCGGCTCGTTGAGCTACCGGGCGACGACACCTTGTACTGGGTCGGCAACACCGGGCCGATGCTCGACGAGATCGAAGAGTTCATCACCGGCATGCGGGGCGGTTCCGACGCCGAGCGGCTGCTGACCACGATCGTGTTCACCGACATCGTCGGCTCCACCGAACGGGCCGCCCTGCTCGGGGACGGTCGGTGGCGCGACCTGCTGGACAACCACGACACCATCATCCGCCACGAACTGCAGCGGTTCGGGGGGCGTGAGGTCAACACCGCGGGCGACGGGTTCGTCGCCACCTTCCCCAGCCCCAGCGCCGCACTCGCCTGCGCCGACGACATCGTCGAGGCGGTGCGTGTGCTCGGCATCGAGGTGCGGGTGGGGGTGCACGCCGGCGAGGTCGAGGTACGCGGCGCGCTGAAAAACGACATCGCCGGCATGGCGGTGCACATCGGCGCGCGGGTGGCGGCGCTCGCCGAGGCCAGCGAGGTGCTGGTGTCCTCGACAGTGCGCGACATCGTGACCGGCTCGCGCCACAGGTTCGCCGACCGCGGCGAGAGCGCGCTCAAGGGCGTGCCGGGTCAGTGGCAGCTCTGCGCCCTGGTGCGCGAGCGCGCCGCCGTCAGGCAGTAACGAAGGGCGCGGCGTAGGCTGCCAACAGGGGTATGCCGGAGCTCCACTCTTGCTGCACGGCTTGATTTTTGATCGAAGGAGTACGCGTGACCGACGTGCACGTCTCGCTACCGCCCGCGCTGCGCCGCGCGCTGGATCTACTCGCCGATCCGCCCGCGGACCCGGACGTCAGCAGGGGCTACCTGGATCTGCTCGGCGCCGGATCGGCCGAGGACGACGCCGTCGAAAAGAACACCGGCCCGATACAGGCGGCCTGGGCATCACCCATCGGGTCGATGCTGTACGACAACGCACAAGCCCTGTCGCGCCGGCTGATCAGCGCGTGGCAACTGCCCATCGACTGGTTGAGCATCCCGCCGGGCGGTGTGGCGCTCGACGTCGGCTCGGGCCCAGGCAACGTCACCGCGTCGCTCGCGCGCGCGGCCGGTCCCGAGGGACTAGCCCTGGGTGTCGACATCTCCGAGGCGATGCTGGCCCGCGCCGTCCGCAACGAAGCCGGGCCGCAGGTCGGCTTCATCAAGGCGGACGCGCAACGACTTCCGCTGCGCGACAACACCGTTGACGCGGTGGTTTCGATGGCCGTGCTGCAGCTGGTTCCGAATCCGGCGGCGGCACTGGCCGAGATGGCCCGGGTGTTGCGGCCGGGCGCGCGGCTGGCCATCATGGTGCCCACCGTCGGGCAGGCCGCCAGGTTTTGGCAAAAGCTGCCGAACGTGGGGGCGCACGTATTCGACGACGACGAAATCGGCGACATCCTGGAAGACAACGGATTCGTCAGCGTGCGGGTCAAGAACTACGGCACGTTCCAGTGGGTGCGCGGTAAGAACGGCTGAGCCTCAGCCCCGTTTGAAGGCCGGATGCCCGCGCCTCAGCACCGGCAGCAGCAGCTCGGGGGGCGCGACCCGGAAGAAGGCCGACGCCACCCGGTTGACGCGGCCGGGCACGACGACGGCCTTGCCGGCCGCGAGCCCGTCGATTCCGGCCTGGGCCACCTTGTCGGCGGGCACCCACATCACCCGCGGCAGCGCCGATTCGGCCTCCTCCTTGGAGAAACCGGCCGCCTCGCCGAATCCGGTGTCCACCGGCCCCGGGCACAGCGCCGTCGCGCCGACCCCGGTGCCGCGCAACTCACCGCGCAGGCTGTGGGTGTAGGACAACACGAACGCCTTGGCGGCGCCGTACGCCGCCTGGCCCGGCAGCGGACCGAACCCGGCCACCGATGCCACGTTCAGCACGGCGCCCCGATGGCGCTCGACCATTCCGGGCAGGAACCGGCTGCACAGGTCCACCACCGCGGCGACGTCGACCTCGACGAGATTGAGTTCTTGCTCCGGAACGGATTTCGCGACCAGGCCGAGCGTCGAGAGGCCCGCGTTGTTGACCAGGATGTCCGGAATCAGACCGAGGGCCGCGATGCGGTCTGGCAGGGCAGCCCGTTCGCTTCGATCGGACAGGTTGGCCGGCAGCGGGTGCGCCGGCGCGCCCAACCGCGCGGCCAGTTCCTCGAGACGGTCGGCCCTGCGGGCCACCAGCACCACCTGATAGCCGCGCCGCGCGAGTATCCCGGCGAACTGTTCGCCGATACCCGACGAAGCGCCGGTGACGATCGCGGCGCTGTCGGCGCCCGGCGGCGGGAGGGCCATGTCAGCCGTCGCTTGCCTGGGCGAGCGTGGCGAGCCGGTCGATCGACTCGCGCAGCATGTCGGAAGTCGTCGAGCTCGCCCTTTCGATCCGGGCGCGGTCGGTCAGCTCCGTCCAGTCGTAGGTGTGCGTCACGCTGGTGAGGGTCGCGTTGATCGGCTGCAGTTCCCAGCGCCACAGGTGGCCGGGCGGCAGCTTCTTGGGTTCTGCTGGACGCCAGGCGATTTTCGTGCCTTCGATGAACTCCACCACGTGGTTCTCCCGCACGGCGCCGTTGGTCAGCGTCATCTTGAACACGTCGCCGACCTGGCGGACCCGTTGACCGGGGGCGGCCGAGGCGAGGTTGTTGTTACCGTCCCAGCTCGGCTGCTGAGCGGGATCGGCGATCAGTTCGAAAATCCGCTCGGCGCTCGCCGAGATCACGCGGGTTGCGCTCACGATGCGTTCCGGTTCCATGTCGCCATCCAAACATGCCCGCCCTTGCGGGGTGGATGTGACTTTCGGCCGGCCGCCTTCGGGACCTTCGGCCGTCGTGGCGCTCCCGGTTGGGCTGGCATCGTGATCGGTGCCGGGGGAACCCGGTGGCCTGTCCGAAGTGCAGCAAGCCCATTTTTGGGTGAGGCCCCCACGGCCTGCTTGACCCACCGTCACAAGACGGGGATCTGCCTTCGGACAGGCCATTTACCTGCCCGCCTCGGTTAGCCGACCCGGAGCGCCTCGACCGGTCCGGACAGCGCGGCCTTCATGTAACGGGTGTCGTCGTCGGCCAGCACCTCTGCGTCGCCCCGCTCGATACCGTCGACGATCTGCCGCGCGACGTCGCGTGGGTCGTTCTTCGGCGCGTCGAAGCCGGCGGCCATATCGGTGTCGGTGAAGCTCAGGTGCGCGCCGGTGACCAGGGTGCCTTGCTTTTCCAGCTCGATGCGCAGCGAGTTCGTCGCCGCCCACAGGGCCGCCTTGGAGTCGCCGTAGCCACCGAACCCCGCGACCCAGGACAGGATCGAAAGGGTGTTGACCAGCGCTCCGCCACCGTTGTCGGCCAGGATCGGGGCGAACGCCTTGGCGACCCGAAGGGCGCCGAAGTAGTTCGTCTCGAACACCTCGCGCACCTCCTCGATGTCGCTGCCGAGCAACTTCGACGCACCGATGATTCCGGCGTTGTTGATGACGATGTCGGCGTCGGACGCCGTAGCAGCCAGCGCCGCAACGGAATCCGGCTTGGTGACGTCCAGCTCGAGGGCGACCACCCGCGGGTCCTCGCTGGGCTTGGGCGCCCTCGCCGTGGCGTACACCTTCGCCGCGCCCCGCTGCAGGAACTCCTCGACGATGGCCTTGCCAAGCCCGCGCTGCCCGCCGGTTACCACGACCGTCGAGCCATTGATGTTAACCATGATGCGTACTCCTTGACGTAGTTGAAAGCGTTTTGCCTCTGTCACCATAGTTGACGCTCGCGACATAGGCAAGTATCTTTTGAGTATGTCTACCGAATGGCGTGCATCACAGCGCTATCAGCTCGCTCCGGCGCCCGGCGGCCTGGGCCTGGTCCAGGACTTCCTCAACACCGTGCGCATCGGAGAATACGGCCCGGACCTGCTTGCCGACGCGGCCGTTGCCGGCGACTGGGCGGCCGGCGCCGTCCGGACATGGGCGACCGCGCGCGGGCTGGACGTGCAGCCGCCGCCGCTCGGCGACGCGGACGTGGCGAAGCTTCGCGCCCTGCGCGACACGATCGCACGGCTGGTCGCGGGGGAGCCGCAGACCGGACGCGCGGCGGGCGTGGCCTCGGCCTCGTTGACGCTGTCGGAGACCGGCGAGGTACGGCTCGAGCCCGCCGGAACCGGCTGGCGATGGCTGGCGTCGGCCCTGTGGGGAGAGATTCTGCTCAGCCAGCGCGACGGCACGTGGCGGCGGGTCAAGCAATGCCACAACCCCGGCTGCGCGTCGACGTTTTACGACCGCTCAAAGAACAACAGCGGGGTGTGGCACGACGTGAAGACGTGCGGGAACGCCGCAAATTTGCGGGCTTCGCGGGCTCGCCGACGCGAACGGGATCGCGCCGGCGCCTAGTTCGGCGCGCCGGCCCTCAGCAGCGCTCGACCCCCTTCGGCATGATCCGCGCGGGTGAACCCGCTTGGCGCGGCCTGCTTCTCAGCACGGCCTGCAGGGCGACACACGCCCGCGCCTTGATCGGGGTGACTACGTCGAGGCTGGTCGGGCTCTGGCTCATCAAGTGCTGCAGTGTTGGCACAGTTGCCGTCCTTGTCCGTCCCTTGTCCATTCGGCCAGTTCGCCGACTCATTGAATTGCACCCCAGCGGTTTTACGGGCGCGCCGCGCCGCGGTAAACGTCGCGAAAAGCCGCGTTGTGGCGTAAGGCACATACTCGGTGGCGCAGCGGGCTCGTCACATGCCGGTCCTGAACCGCCGCAGATAGCCGAACAGCCGGCGCGCCGGCAACGCCTTCGGCCAGTCGTCGGCGCGGAAGTACGCGTCGGTCCCGCCGTCAACAAAAACGATGCTGCCGCAAAGGAAGTCGGCCGAATCGGATAGCATGAAACGCATCCAGTCGGCCAATTGCCCGGCGTCTCCGAAACCGCCGACCGGTACCGGGAACGATCGGACCGCTTTGGCCTGCCTGGGGTCCGCCAGCTGCTCTTGCAGCATCGGCGTCATGATGGCGCCCGGCGCCAGGGCGTTCAGGCGCACTCCCGAGCCGGCCCATTCCGGCCGCACCGCGTGGCGTCGGACCCAACGTGCCACGGCGATTTTCGAGGCCGCATACATCATCGTGGGCGCGGCCGGCCCGAACGGCCGCACGGATCGCACCGCCCGGTCGGCATCGTGCGCGAGCAACGCGCGCACCGTCCGGCCCGGTACCGCAGGCACCGTCGTCGTGGAGTTGCTGGAGACGACGACGACCTTGGCGCGGTCAGCCGCGGCCAGCGCGGGGCGCAATGCGACGAGCAGTTCCACCACGCCGAGGTAGTTGACCTGGGCGATCAGGCGCGCCCGATCCCGGCCCCGGCTCGGGCCCAGGCCGGCGGCCAGCACGGCGCCCTCGAGCCTGCCGCCGCAGGCCGCCAGGATTCCGGCGGCGGCCGCCTCGCGGCCGTGCGGCGTCGACAAGTCGGCGACCACCTCGGCGTCTTTCACATCGACTCCGATCACGGTGTGCCCGTCGGCCCGCAGCCGCTGCGCGGCCTCGCGGCCCATCCCGGACGCCGATCCGGTGATCGCATAGGTGCCCATTCAGGTCGCGGTGGCGGCGCGCTCGACGTCGAGCAGCTGCTCGCCGCGGCGCTCCTCGTCGTAGGCCTTGCGACCGCCCCGCAGGCCGAACAGCCGCTTCGATACCAGCAGATAGATCACGGCGGCCACGTTGATCGTGAAGGTGACCAGGCGGGTCATCGTGATGCCCTTGGCGAGGTCATGGATTTCCAGGGGCAGGAACACCGAGGTGGCCACCACCGCGAAGTACTCGCCCCAGCGCTTCAGCAACCACAGGCCGACGCCCTCGATGACCTCGATCAGCGCGTAGCCGACCAGCATCAACGTCAGCAGCGCCAAGGTGGACGGCTTGGCGGCCAGCGCCTTTTCCAGCTCGTGCACGATCGTCATCTGGTCGACCTTGAACCCGGCCGCGCGGAAGATCGGCAGGTCACGGTCCAGGGTGGCCTGGATGGCCCCGCGGGCGCCGCGAAATTTCCAGACGGCATACGCGGCCAGCGCGATCACCACGGCCCGAAACAGCCGTTCGACCGCGAGCGCACGGATGATGATGGCCTGGCGTAAAGCTTTGCCGCGCATGATCATCGGGGCGTCGTCGGCGTGGCCGCGGCCGTGTGGTTCGCCGACGGTGAATTCACCGCAGCGCAGGCAACGCCAGACTTCGCCCAGCCCGGTGGTGCCGCTGAGCCGCTCGGCCAGCCCCTTCTCGTCCGGCGCGTACGTCACGTGCCCCGCCAGCGCGCAGGTGATCAGTTCCCACCGGTTGATGCCGCGATCTTTGCGCATGGCCGATCATTGAACGCCCGCAGCGAACCATGCAAGGGGACGCGCGCAGCGAGCGTCAGAAGCGTGCCCTGCTGCGGCGACGCCGGGCGCTCGGGCTGACCGCGCCGAGGAGGGCGGCGAACTCGGCGACCGGGATCTCGTCCAGGCGATCGACCGCGGCGACGATGTCGTCGCGCAGCGCCTCGTCGCAGAACGGCTCGGCGAGCCAACCGAACTTGTCGACGACACGCTCCCAGGACATCGGCCGGGTGGGCGATCCCTCGTAATCGCTCTGCTCCCGGCTGAATTCCCGCCCGTCGCGCGTGAGCACGTGCACGCGGGCCGCGGTGCGTTGCGGGTAGTCCGCGGTCAGGTCGGGCGCGGGCTTGAGGTCGACCCGGGCCAGCAGGTCCTGAACGTCGCCGCGCAACAGGCGGTCCGACTCGATCTGTCCGGGACCGACACCCCCGTCGAGCAGCGCAACCGCGCTCAGGTATTTCAGGTTGTAGTCGGCCTGCTCCTTGGTCAGCGGGTGATCCTTGGCGCCGTACGCTCCCCCGCCGGCGAAGTCGTAGGCGCCCTGGAAGACCTCGAGCCTCACCCGCGCGACGTCCTCGCCGCGCAGGTCGTTATCGCCGCGGATCGCCAAGACCGCGTCAATGATGGCCTGCCCGTGGATAAGTGAGCAGTACTGCTTCAAGTAGGTCTGCTCGACGCAGGCAAGTGCGCGGTCGGCGGTGTGGAAGTCAATCGGCTGATCGAAGAGCTGCACCAGGCCGTGCGGGCCTTCGAACAGCGATTTGGGTCCGGTGACGCCGCGGGCGGCCAACATCGTCGTGTATACCGCGCGCATGCCGGTTATCGCGGGCGAGATGCCTTTCCAGTTCGAGACCGGTTCGGCGTGCACGGCCGCCAGGGACACGTTGTCGACGGTGGCGGCGGCAATCGCGTTGGCGGTTTGCTCGGCGTCGAGCCCCAGCAGTTTGGCCGATCCCGCCGCGACCGACATCGCCAGTTGCAGTGCGTGATTGAGCCCGCGCGCCATCACGGGAACCTGGGCGCTGAACCGGCATTGGATCTCGTAGGCGAGCGCGAGCGCCAGCAGGAAATCCGCCCCGGTGGCGTTCACATGCTCGGCCACCGCCAGGATCGCACCGAAGTTGTCGGCCGGATGGCACAGTCCCCCCATCGTCAGATAGGTGTCGAGCAGATCCGGATAGCGCACCAGGACCGCGTTGAAGAACGCCGCCTGATCGACCGAGGCCCGGCCGCCACCGACGAGCGTCGCGGTGGGGACCCCGCTGAACTGGTCGGTGTGTTCGCGAATCGTGGTGATCAGCTCACCGTCCAGCGAGCCGACGGCGCAGGCGACGCTGTCCAGCACGTTGCGTTTCAGCAAGGCCCGGGGTTGCCCGCTCAGGTCCTCTTGTTGGGCGCCGACGACAAAGCCGGCGAGCTCGTCGACAACGTAGTTATGCGCCATGGGGTTTCGTCCTCCCGTCGTTGACTCCACTGAAGCGCCGCAACGACACGGAAGTCCAGGACCGATCTCTTACCAGTGCTCGACGGGAGTTCCTACCGCAGTTCGGCGGCCGAGGCGAGGGCGTCGCGGTGCGGGTCGTCGGCGGGAGCCCACCACCGGTCGGTGGGCGGGGTGAGCCAACCGTGCCCCCGCGCGGTCGTCAGCAGCGCGTCCACCACCCCACGCACACCGGCCCGATCATCGTCTTGGCGGTGCAACAACGACCACGTCCACAGGGGTGTCGGCGCGGCGACGGGACGCTCGCCCAGGCTGGGCGGAATGACCGCGGTATGTCGCTTCGGTGAAGCGAGCACCGGGGCGCCGATCCTGCGCACATGGGCGTAAAAGGCGTCACCCGTGACGCCGCCGTCGTCAATCCTGACGATCCGCGCGCCCGTGTGGGCCGCGAACTCCTCGGCGAACCGATTCCACGACGACCATGCCGACTCGTCGGCGTCGACGAGGACCTTGACCCGTTGCGCGGCAATCGGTTCCGGTGATCCAACGCCGGGAAGCACGGCCTGCAGGGGTTCGACACGCAGCAGGTGTGCCGTCAGCCCGCGTTGCTTGACCTGCTCGGCGGTCACCCACGCCAGCGCGACATCGAGCGTGCCCTCCGCCACTCGGTCGGCCTGCGCGTGCGACGGCAGCACCCATTCATCGACTCGCAGCGCCACCTCGGGCCCGAGCAAGCTGGTGATGTCGTCGGGCAGCCAGCTGACGTAACCGAGCCGCACCGGCGTGCTTTCGGCCGCCGCCAGCTGCAGTCGACGCTTGGCGTCGTCGGCCAGGGCCAATATCCTCCGCGCGTCCGGCAGCAAGGTGCGTCCGGCTTCCGTCAGCCGGACGCTGCGCCGGTCTCGCGCGAACAGCTCGGCGCCCAACTCGCGCTCGAGGGCGATGATCTGTTGCGAGAGAGCCGGTCCCGAGATGTGTTTCCGCCTGGCCGCCCGACCGAAGTGCAACTCCTCGGCAACCGCCACGAAGTAGCCCAGCTGCCGCAGTTCCATGAGACGAGCTTAAGTGGCTCTACCTGCGGTAGGAAGCGTGACTTAGCACTGGTCGAAAGCCCGTCGTGGACTCGTCGGCGTTCCGGGGATTGGCTGGGTTAAGACAACCGCGATCACGTAGGGGGAGGGAGCCGGTGCGACTTCCGCTGTTGCCACCGAGCGGTTTGACCGCCGCACAGCAAGCCCTGTACGCCGACATGCGCGCCGTAATCGACAGCGGCTTCGGCGAACTCATTGCCTACCGCGGCGACGGCGCGCTGGTCGGGCCGTTCAACGGTTGGCTGCATTTTCCCCAATTCGGCTCGTCGGCTTGGGCTTTCAACAGATCGCTGTGGGAGCATGCCGTGCTGCCCGGCAGCGTCCATCAATTGGTCATCCTGGTCACCGCCGCGAAGTTCGGGGCGCGGTACGAGATCTACGGGCATGAGTACTTCGCACGCCGCGCGGGGCTGTCCGACGACAAGATCGCCACCGTCGCCGCCGGTGGGCGCCCCGCCGACCTGACCGGCGACGAACGCGCCGCGTACGACATGGCGGCCGCGCTTAACCGCGGCGGTGTGCTGCCCGAGACCACCTACCGACGTGCCGTCGCGCGGTTCGGCGAGCAAGGGGCCGCCGAGATCGTTTTTCTGGTGGGCTGCTTCTCCATGGTTGCCGTGACGCTCAACGCCTTCGACGCGGGAGTTCCCGGCCGCGAGGAGACGTAGCGCCCATCAGGCCGGGAGACGGCGGCTCTGCGGCATACCGGGATGCCGACGAGACGGGCTGTACTGCAGGTGTTTTGGTGATGACGCTCTGATATCCGGATCGCTGACTTAGACGGCGCGATCCACCGCATGCCGTTGCGATCGCGTGATCGCCGCCGTTTCGTCGGTGAGCTTCTCGCCGATGAGCCGGATCTGCCTCGCGCTGAGCGGGCACAACGGATGCACGGCCAGCATCAGGGCGGCCTGCCCACGATGGTCGAAGACCGGCGCGGCGATTGTGACCACGGGTTGCTTGCGCCGGCCGGGGTTGTCGTCGGAGAGGAAGCCGATGGTGGTGAACTCGACCAGCAGCTGATCCAGAATGTGCCGCACGGGAGTCGGCATCTCGTGCTGATCCAGCGTCCCGACCGCCTGGACGGCCTGCGCCAGCGCGGGCGTCGTCCAGTCGACGTCGAAGCCCCGCTCCCGCGTGTGCTCCAGTACGCGTTCGAGGCGCTGAGTGCGATCGATGTTGTCGCCGGCGCCGCGACGGATCCATGCCCGTTGCTCCTCCTCCCCGTCCCACGCCGCGAGGGCGACGCCGAACGGCGGGGCGTAGGGGATCCGATCACCCGGGATGCCCGCGGGCTGCGTCGCGGGGTCGCCCTCGAAGGCGGTCACGACCAACGAGTCACCGAATCGCTCGACCACAGAACCGGCGTAGCCGACTTCACGGGAGAGTCGCAGCGCCGCGGAACGCGCGGCGTGCGCCAGGGGACGCGCGGTGTCGGTCCGCGCCGCCACCACGGCCAGCGCGGGACCCAGGGTGAACGTCTTCGTGACGGGGTCGCGGCTGACCCAGCCCCGGTCGCACAGCGTCTTGAGGATCGCGTGGGCCGTCGCCTGGGTGAGATCCAACTCGCGCACGACGTCGGAGAAGCGTAGCGGCGCATCCGGGGACCGGGCCAGGAACTCGACCACGTCGAGCACGCGGGCGGTCGGCGCTGACGGCGATCCGCGAATGTCTTGACTCCTCTACCGCGAGGTTCATATGGTTGCACCGAACATTCGAAACTCTATATCGATTATTCGAGATAATAAACGAGGCTGATGCGTTGCTGCCTGGACGAGGTGCCCGGCGCTCGAGCTGGGGCCGCAGATCCCAAGGACCACCGCGCACCGTGGTCCATCCGAATGGAGACGTCCGATGACCGAAAACGGCGATCGGCAGGAGATTTCGGATCTGCTGACTCGTTATGCGACGGGGATCGACCGACGCGACTGGCCGCTGTTTCGAACGGTGTTCACCGAGGACTGCCAGCTCGACTACGGCGAGATCGGCGCATGGAACGGCGTTGACGCCGTCACGGACTTCATGGAGAAGACGCACGCCTTGGCGGGGCATACGCTGCACCGGTTGACCAACCAGGTCATCACGATCGACGGCGACCAGGCCACGGCGCGCACCTATGTCGATGCGCTGATCATGTTCGCCGACAACCAATCCGGTGCCAACGGGATCGGCTTTTACGACGACGACATCGTCCGCACCGCCGACGGATGGCGCATCGCGCGGCGGCGGTTCACCGTGGTGCGGGTGGCTACAGTGGGGACCCCTTAGATGACATTCGCAACCAAGTACGGGCCGTGGGCGCTGGTCGCCGGGGCTTCCGACGGTCTCGGCGCCGCGTTCGCCGCGGGGCTCGCTGAGCGCGGCGTCAACGTCGTACTCCTGGCCCGCCGCCAATCGGAACTGGATCGCGTTGCGGCGGAGATCAATTCCAAGACTTCTGCCGAAACACGCACCCTCGCGATCGACCTCGCGGGGCCGGGCGCGGCGTCGGCGATCGCGGCGGCGACCAGCGATCTGGAGATCGGCTTCCTCGTGTACTGCGCCGGTGCCGACCCGAACTATGAACCGTTCCTTGCCAACCCGATCGAGGCCGCCGAGGCGATGGTGCAACGCAACTGCATGGTGCCGATGCAGTTGTGTCACCATTTCGCGCCCGCCATGGTCGAGCGGGGCAGCGGCGGCATCGTCATCTTCGGGTCCGGCGCCGGGCTGGCCGGCGGGGCGAACATGGTGGCCTACGGCGCGTCCAAGGCGTTCGACATGGTCTTCGCCGAGGCGTTGTGGGCCGAGTTGCACGACAAAGGCGTCGACGTGGTGGGCCTGATCCTCGGCAAGACGGACACGCCCGCGCTGCGCCGGCTCGAGCACAGCCGCGGCCAGATCAGTTCGCCCGACGAGACCCCACCGGGCGCCGTCGCCGTGGAGGACGTGATCGCGGAGGCGTTCGACAACCTCGCGAACGGCCCAACCTGGTTCGTCGGCGACGTCATGCGCGCCGCCGAGCAGCTGGCGAGTTCACTGACGCGCAAGCAGGCGGTCGAACTCTTCGCACAGGCCGCGGCCGCGGCGATGGGCCCGCCGGGCTAGCCGGGGGCGCGCCACGAGATCAGCACCCGGCACCCGACGGGCTCCGCCGGGAACCTTGGAATCCAGCAACGCGTCGTAGTGAATGTTGATGTTCCACGGTTGTCCGGCGGAGTGCACTTCCCCGAAGTTGATCGAGCTATCTGTGCACCCGTCGACACATCCGTGGCCCGAGACGCGGCGGCCCGCGGCGTGGGCAGCTCAAAACGGCACCACAACGCCTAAAAGGTTTGCCAAAGTTTCAGATCAGCCAGCCCGAACTTTTCACCCCGATTGGCGTGGCCAGCGAAGACGGAATGCGTTGTACGGCTCCTTTGCCGATCCCGTCGCGTTGCTGGCCCATGGTTCCGCGGGTACGTTTGGGAGCAGTTCGCCAGGGCATACGAGCCAAGCACCCACCACTGATCGGCACCCCTCTTCGAGCTGAAGGATGACGATGCCGGCCACAGACTCACCCGCCGCCACGGTCGCGGCGACATCGCGGGCGCGGCGGTTCACCCTGACCCGTTCGGCGCTGATCACCGCGACCTTCATCGCCCCGGCGTTGGTCATCCGAATCATCGGCCTGCACCTGGACCCGGTCGCCGCGCTGCTGATCTACGGGTCCGCGGTGGTCGCGGCCAGCTTCCTGCTCGCGTGGGCCGCCGAGACCGCGCAGATCGACGTCTCCGGCGGACTGGCGATCGCGGTGCTGGCGCTGGTGGCGGTGCTGCCCGAATACGCCGTCGACCTCTACTACGCCTACGTTTCCGGCCACGATCCGGATTACACCCAGTACGCCGCCGCCAACATGACCGGGTCCAACCGGCTCCTGATGGGGCTGGGCTGGCCGGTCGTGGTGCTGGTCAGCATCATGGTGGCGCGAAAAGCGGGCAGCCCCAAATCCCGCGGCGTGACCCTCGAGCCCGCCAATCGCGTCGAACTCGGCTTCCTGCTCGTCGCCGGAGTGGTCGCGTTCGTGATGCCCGCGACCGGGCAGATCCACCTGGCGCTGGGGCTGGTACTGCTGGCCTGGTTCGGCTTTTATCTGTACAAGATCGGCCACGGCGACGTGGAGGAGCCCGATCTCATCGGTACCGCGGCCGCCCTCGGGGAGCTGCCCGACCGCACCCGGCGCATCGCCGTGATCGGCCTGTTCGTCACGTCGGGCGCCGTGATCCTGCTGTGCGCCAAGCCGTTCGCCGACAACCTCGTCGCGGCGGGCACCGAGTTGGGCATCGACCGGTTCCTGCTCGTCCAGTGGCTCGCACCGCTGGCATCGGAGGCGCCCGAGTTCATCATCGCGGTCATCTTCGCCTCCCGCGGCAAGGGCACCGCGGCGATCGCCACGCTCATCTCCTCCAAGGTCAACCAGTGGACGCTGCTGATCGGATCGTTGCCCGTGGCCCACCTCCTCGGCGGCGGCGGCCCCTCGCTGGCGCTCGACTCCCGCCAGGTCGAGGAAGTGCTGCTGACGGCGACCCAGACGCTGATGGGGGTGGCGCTGATATTGGGGCTGCGTTTCGGGCGGTTCGCGGCGGGCGCGCTGCTGGGGTTGTTCTTCGTCCAGTTCCCGCTGGTCTCGACGCAGGAGCGGCTGCTGCTCTGCGGTGTCTATACCGCGGTGGCGGTCGTCGGCCTGATCGTCAACCACAGCCACCTGATTGCCACGTTCCGGGCGCCGTTCGTCGGCCGAGCGATCCGCCACACGGGCCACCCGCATCATGAGGGGGAGCGCCCCACGCTCACGGGCTAGCGCGCGATAACCCGGCCCGCGCTGCGAAGGCGCTGTGCGTATACGGTCCACGTATGAATCGAGTGTCGGTAATCACGGGCGGCGCTGGCGGCATGGGTCTGGCCACGGCCAAAATCGTTGGCCGCGACCACACCGTGGTCCTCTGCGACGTGCGGCAGGACCGCCTGAATGCCGCGGCCGCGACCCTGGAAGGCCTCGGGATGACGCCCACGGCGGTCAACTGCGACGTCACCGACCGGGGCGCGGTCGATGCACTGCTCGACACCGCAACCAAGCTCGGGGCGGTGGCCTCGGTCATCCACACCGCCGGGGTCAGTCCGAGCATGGGTGCCGCCGACTACGTCATGCGGACCAACGCGGTCGGCACGGTCAACGTCAACGAGGCGTTTTACGCGATCGCAGGTGAAGGCGCGGTGATCGTCAACGTGGCGTCCATGTCGGCCTACATGCTCCCCGCGGAAATCGTTCCGGCACACCAATTTCCGCTGGCCCTGGAAGACCCCGAGGCCTTTATGGGCGCCATGCTGGCGGCCTGCGACGTCGCGCCCGAGGATGTCCGTTCCGGCATCGCCTACGCGCTGAGCAAGACCTTCGTCAAGTGGTACAGCCAGGCACAGGCGGAGCGATTCAATGCGCGCGGGCTGCGCATCGTCTCCGTCTCGCCGGGGTCGACCGACACCGAGATGGGCCGGCTGGAGGAGCAGGCCGGGGCCGGCGCCATGGTCGCCGACGTGGCCGTCCCGCGTTGGGGCAAGGCCGAGGAGATGGCGGAGCTACTCGCGTTCTGCGCGAGCGACAAAGCGGGTTACCTCACCGGCACCGACATCCTCAATGACGGCGGGGTGATCGCCTCGATGACCGAGCGAGCCAGGGTGGCCGCGGCCAAGGGTTGATCCTCAGACCAGGTAATACAGGTCTGCGGGCGGGGCCGGTTCCGACAGCCCGTTGTGGGCGTAGCGCACCGCTTTGAGTGTCGCGGAGTATTCCTCGTCTTCCTCGGGGAAGACGTGCTCCGCGGGAAACCAACCTTGGAAACCAACGTTTTTCAGCAGCGTGAGCGTATCGGCGCGCACTCCGGCGAGCAGGACGGTGACACCGCGCGCCGCCTCCTCGCGCAGGAAGTGCTCGATGCGCTCGATGCAGACGACGTCGGGATGGCGCACCCGTTTGAGCCGCAACACCACGAACCGGATGCCGTCGCTGTCGACCCGCTGTCTGATGTCCGACAGGTAGCGATCCAATTCCGGTGCGGCGCCGAAGAACAGCTCGCCTTCCACGTCGTAGATGACGATCGAGGGATCGGTCGGGTCGCCCGAGATGCGTTCGCGGACCACGCGTTCGGGGGTCACGATCAGCTCTTTGGCCTTCAGCTTCGCCGCGCGGGGCACAAACAGCAGGATCGACAGGATCACGCCCAGCAGAACCGACTTGTCGAGATCGATCGCCACTCCCGTGAACGCGGTGACGAGCACCAGGCCGGCGTCATAGCGCGACGCCTTGAGCGTGTAGATCAGGCGCTTGAAGTCGACGAGGCGGGCGGCGGTGACGAGCAGCAGCCCGGCCAGCGCCGCCTGGGGCACATAGCGCAACAGCGGCGCGAACACCAGCAGTGCCGCGGCAACCGTTCCGGCCGAGACGATCCCGGAGAACCGGGTCAACCCGCCGGACTGGAAGTTGATCGCCGATCGTGACAGCGAGCCCGAGCCCGGCAGGCTTTGAAAGAAGCCGCCGGTGAGGTTGGCCAGACCCTCGGCCATGATCTGCCGGTTGTAGTCGATCTGCTGTTGTGTTTGGTAGGCAATGGCTTTGGCGATCGACAGTGCCTCGATGATGCCGACGAATGCGATCGCCAGCGCGCCGGAGGACAGCTCAGGCAGCCAGTCGATGTGGACCTCCGGAATGTGCGGGGCCGGCAGGCTGCGCGGGATCTTCGCGGCCACCGCGACCGCGGTATGTCCGTTGGCGCCCGGAATCGACCACCCCGCCACGTAGGCGGTTAGGGCGGTGACGATCAGCACGGCGAGCATGTCGACCTGCGGCCACCCGTAGCGTCGGACCAGCCGGCGCAGCACGACCGCCAGGACCACCGCGGCGACACTGAGCGTCAGGGCGCGGTAGTTGATCGCGTCGCCATGCGTGAGGGTGAGCCATACCCGGCGCAAGACCTGCATGTGCCCGTTTCCCTTGTCGCGCACCCCGAGTGCGTTGCCCAGCTGCCCGGCGGCGAGCAGAAACGCCGCCGCAGCCATGAAGCCGATGATCACCGACTCGGAGATGTAGCGGGTCAGGTTGCCGAGCTTGAACAGGCTGATCACGATCTGGAATCCGCCGACCAGCACGGCCAGCAGGAACAACCCCTCGAAGAGTTGGGTGCTGTTCTCCGAATCGATGAATGCCAGGGCGCCGAAGACCAGCAGCGAGATGGCGCTCGTCGGCCCGTTGATCAAATGCGACGACGAGCCGAAGATCGACGCGACGATCGTCACGACGATCGCCGAATAGACCCCGAACCTTGGGTCCACGCCGGCGATCAACGCATACGCCATCGCCTGGGGGAACGAGATGGCGGCAACGGTCAGGCCGGCAATGAGATCGTGCCGGCCCTTCACCAGGTCGTAATTCAGCGCCAAGCCCACGTTGCGTTCGGTCTTTCCGTCAGGTCGCGGACGCCGCACCCGGCGGCGCCGAGATCGTGTCGAGGATTCCGTTGATGCCGAAGAACTGCTCGCGCGCGTCGCTCCAGTCCTTGGCGATGGCGGTGATCGGGAACAGCGCGAGCGGGGGCAGCCGGTCGGCATGTTTGGCCAGGATCTCCGGCTTGAACGGGCGGTAACCGTATTGCGCCACCTGTTCTTGCGCGGCGTCGGTGAACAGGTAGTCGAGGTAGGCCTTGGCGTAGGTCGCCGACTTCGGATCGGTGACGTTGGCGTCGACCCAGGCCACGGCGGGTTCGGCAAGGATGCTGACCGGCGGATAGACCAGCTGCAGTTCGTCTTTGTTGGCGGCGACCTCGCGCAGCGCCTCGTTCTCCCAGGTCAGCTGGACGTCGCCGATCTTCGCCAGCGTGAAGCTGTCGCCCGCACCGCGCGCCCCGGCATCCGAGACCGCCACGTGGTGCAACAGCGACCGCACGTAGTCGGTCGCCTGGGCGTGGCTGCCGCCCCGGGTGGTGACCGAGCCCCAGGCCGCGAGGACGCTGAGCTGGCCGTTGCCCGAACTGCGCGGGTTGGGGGTCACCACGGACACGTCGCCCTTGATCAGGTCGGGCCAGTCGTGGATGGCCCTGGGATTGCCCTTGCGGACGACAAAGACGATTGTCGAGGTGTACGGCACCGAGTTGTGCGGCAGCCGCCGTTGCCAGTCGGGGGCGACCAGCCCCCGCTTGCTCAGCGTCTCGACGTCGCTGATCAGCGCCAGCGACACCACGCTGGCCTTCTGGCTGCCGTCGAGGACGCTGCGCAGCTGACGGCCCGAACCGCCGTGAGATTCCTTGATGTCCAAGCTGATTCCGGTGTGCGCGCGATATTGCGGGATGAATGCCTTGTCGATCGCCGCGTACAACTCACGCGTCGGGTCGTAGGAGACGTTGAGGATTTGGTTGGTTCCCGCGCCGGGAGCGTTCTTGACGACGATCGCGGTGGCGGCGAGGACGAGGGCGACCACCCCGACGACGTTGAGCCAGCCGATGCGCAACCGGGGGCGGAAACGCTCGAACGCCGGACGCGCTTTCAACATCCAGGCGTCCTCTCACAGCAAACGCCGGACCATTTTGTCCGGCACCAATACTTTCAAGGATGTTAACGATCGGGCCACTTCGGCACAGCGTTGAGAATCACCCTGAAGCTAACTGCGAAACGCGCCCCGTACCTATGCTGAGCAGATGCCGCAGCGGGCTTTGCGTGACCGCCTGATCGAACTCGAAGTACCCGAGCAGGACGTGGCGCGCGGGCGGGCCCTGCGCAAGACCGCCCCCCGGCGTTCTTTGGCGCGGTTGACTCCCGCGAACCGATCGGCCACCGAGATCCTCGTCGCCCAAAACGCCGGCCGGCTGCCCGAACTCGTCCCGCTGCGTTTTGCCCGAATGCTCGCCGACCCCTTCTCGTTCTACCGCGGCTCGGCGGCGGTGATGGCCGCCGACCTCGCCGCAGGCCCGACCAGCGGGATCGAAATCATGTGCTGCGGCGACGCTCACATCTCGAATTTCGGCGTATATGCCGCGCCGGATCGCTCAATAATCTTCGACCTCAACGACTTTGACGAGGCCGCGGTCGCGCCCTCCGAATGGGACGTCAAACGCCTGATCACCAGCGCGATCGTCGGGGGACGCCACGCCGGATACCCGGTCAAGGCCATTCGCGGTTGCGTCGAACAGGCATTGGTGAGCTACCAAGCGAGTTTGACGGCGATGCTCGAGGAGATGGACGTCCTGCAGCGCTACTACCTGCGGGTGGAACCGGAGCACTACACCGGGGCGGTGTCCAAGGGCCTGCAGGCGGTGATCCAGAAGACGATATCCCGGGCACGCACCCGTACCTCGGCGCGAGTCTTCAAGCGGATCACCGAAATTGGGCCCGACGGAACCCCACGGCTGCGGGAGGCGCCGCCGGTACTCCAACATGTCGACGAGGAGACCGAAGGGCCGTTGGTGGAGGCGGTCCAGGAGTACCTGACGGCGGTCCCGGCCGACGTTGCGCTGCTGCTGTCGCACTTCCGCATTACCGATGTCGCGCTGCGCGTGGTCGGCGTCGGCAGCGTCGGCACCCGGTGTTACCTGGTCATCCTGGTGGGGCCCAACGGCACGCCGCTGATCCTGCAGATCAAAGAGGCCACTCGATCGGTGCTCGACGAGTACGGCCGTTGGGCCCAACCGGATAGCCTCAATGCGGCCGTCGAGGCGAGCGGCCAGGGCGTTCGCGTCATCGATGGCCAGCAGATCCTGCAGGCGATGTCGGACGTCTTCCTCGGCGCGACGCGCAAGGACGGCCGCGACTACTACGTCCGGCAATTCCACGACATGAAAGGCTCCGTCGACACCGAAGGCATGTCACCCTCGACGTTCAGCGAATACGTCAGTGCGTGCGCGGTACTGCTGGCGCGGGCGCACTCCCAGAGCGCCAACGCGTCAATAATGCGCGGCTATGCGGGCACCGGCGACACCTTGCACGAGGCGATCGCCGAGTGGAGCTACGCATACGCCGACAAGTCGCTCGACGACTTCCATCAACTGCGCGCGGCGGCCAAGGCCGGCGACATCGAGGTGGCCGACGATCCCGCCCGCTGAGAGGCCTCCAATTACGTTCCTTTGGAATCGGTTTCGGCATGTAGGCGGTCCGCAGGGCGATAGACAACGTGGCGAGCCGGATCGGCGTGCCGAGGAGGCCGCGGAAGCGGCGAAGCAGCTCTTGAGCGGTGCCACCAATCGTGCGACCGCAGCCGCCAGGTGCGCCGCGCGTATTCCAGTTCGGTATAGGGCCATTGGGTCACGATGCGGCCGGTGGGAGAACGGAAGTAGCTGTCGCACCGGGTCCACACGGTGCGCTCGAGATCCGCGGAAAGCGCTTCGTTGTAGCGCTTTTCGGCCTCCGGGCGCACGTCGACGTAGCCGCCCCGGCGCGCCACCCGGCTGACGGCGCTGGCCACCAGCCGCGCGCCCGCCTCCAGGATGTAGACGATCGAGTTGCCGCCCTGGTTGGTGTTGGGGCCGTAGAGCATGAAGAAGTTCGGGAAGCCCGCGACGGCCACCCCCAGATAGGCGCTCGGGTCGGCGCCCCAGTGCTCGTGCAGCCGTTGACCGTCGACGCCGACCACGTCGATCCCCGACAGGTAGCGCGAAGTTTCGAAGCCGGTCGCCAGCACAATCACGTCGACGTCGACGGTCCGGCCGGCCGCGGTCAGCACCGACGTCTCGGTGACCCGCGCGATGGGATCGGTGACCAGCTCGACGTTGTCCGCCTGCAACGCGCGGTAATAGTCGTCGCCCAGCAGCACCCGCTTGCAGCGGAACGGATAGTCCGGCGTCAGCGCGCGGCGCAGCCGCCCGTCGGCCACGGTGCGCTCCAAGAACGACGTCGCGACGTGCGTGCGCGCGGCGACCACCGGGTCGTCGGCGAAGGTGGCGGTGTTGTCGTGCTGGAATTTCCAGATCTGCCAACGGGCGCGGCGCACCGCCAGGGGATCACGCCGGAAGCGCGCCAATTCGGCCGGGGTGTAAGGCCGGTCGTCCTTGGGCACCATCCACGGCGGGGTCCGCTGGAACACCGTCACGCGTTCCGCGGTCTTCGCGAGCTCCGGGACCACCTGCACGCCGCTGGCGCCGGTGCCGATCACCGCCACCTTCTTGCCGGCCAGCTCGATGCCGTGATCCCACTGTGCGGTGTGCATCAGCGAGCCGCCGAAGTCGGTCAGCCCCGCGATGTCGGGACGCTTCGGCGATCCGAACAATCCGACGGCGCAGACGACGACGTCGGCGCTCAGCGTCTCGGCTTGCCCCGCGCGGTCCACCTCGCAGTCCCAGCACCACGCGTCGGAGTCCCACCGGATCGAGCGCACTTTGGTGCCGAGCATGAGATGGCGGCGCAGGTCGAAGTCGTCGGCCACGGACTCGAGGTAGGCCAGGATCTCGGGCTGACGAGCGTACGTGCGGCTCCAGGACTTGTTGGGCGCGAAGGAAAATGAGTACAGGTGGCTCTGGATGTCGCAGGCGGCGCCGGGATAGGTGTTGCGGCGCCAGGTGCCGCCGACCCCGTCGCCGGCCTCGATGATCAACAGGTCGTCGAGGCCGGCGCGGCGTAGCGCCACCGCCGCGCCGAGGCCGCCGAAGCCGGCCCCGATGATCGCCACCTTGGGCGGGCGTCGGCGGCGCGTGGCCGCCCGCAGCCGGCCGACCGCATAGCGCCGGCGAGCGCCTCGGCTCGTCACGGCCCGGCCTTTCCGCTGCGGACGTCGTACCCTTCGAGGTTCCCCTTCGCCCGCCACGCCTGGAGCAGGTCCGCGTACTCGGTCGGTGCGCCGATGAAGAAGCTGCCCTGCCGAGTCTTGGCGTCCGCCTTGCCTTCCCGGTTGTAGTAGCCGGGGGTGCAGGTCCTGGCCCGCTCGGCGGTCGCCGTCGAGCGGGCCACCACCAGGTCGACCCACGCAGCTTCCGCCTCGCGTGACGCCTCGATCTCGCTGACGCCGCGCTCCAGCGCCCACGCGATGATCCACGCCGCGTGGCTGGCCTGCACGTCCAGCAGGTAGGGGAAGTTCACGGTGAGCCCCGCCTGGGCGATGCTTTCGATGAAGCAGTTCGGAAACCCGTTGGCGCACAAGCCCTGGAAGGTGCGCACGCCGTCGCGCCACCGGTCGGTCAGCGTCACGCCGTCGCGGCCGATCAGCTCGAACCCGGTGCGCCGGCAGTAGTCGGTGCCGACCTCGAATCCGGTCGCGAAGATCAGGCAGTCGAGTTCGTACGTCGTTCCGTCGACGACGACGCCGGCCTCGGTGATGCGCTCGACCCCGCGGCCGCGGGTGTCGACCAGCGTGACGTTGTCTCGGTTGAAGGTCTGCAGATATTCGTCGTGGAAACACGGCCGCTTACAGAAGTAGCCGTACCACGGTTTGAGCGCCTCGGCGGTCGCGGGATCGATCACGATCTCGTCGACGCGCGCCCGGATCTCCTCCATCTTGGCGAAGTCGGCCAGTTCGATGTTCGGGGCGGGGCCGGCGCCGTCCTGGCGCATGACGGGAAGTTTGCGGGTGATGCTCGTCCACGCGTCGGCGACCAGATCCTCGTCGGCCTGACCGCCCGCCGTCAGGATCTGGAAGTTGCGGATGCGCTCGGCCTGCCAGCCCGGCCGTAATGCCTTGGCCCACTGCGGGTCCGTGGGCCGATTGGCTCGCACGTCGACGGATGACGGTGTGCGCTGGAACACGTAGAGATGCCGCGCCGCCGCGGCGAGGTGCGGCACGCACTGGATCGCGGTGGCGCCGGTGCCGATGATCCCGACGCGCTTTGTCGCCAGGTGCTCCAGCTTTTCGCCGGTGTAGCGGTAGTCCCACCGGCTGGTGTGGAAGGTCGGCCCGCGAAAACTGCCGAGGCCGGCGATCCCGGGCAGCTTGGGCTTGGCCTGGTAACCATTGGCCATGGAGACGAACTTGGCCCGCATCTCGTCCCCGTGGTTGGTCCGGATGATCCAGCGTGAAGCATTTGAATCCCAACGGATCTCGTGTACGTCGGTTTGCAGGCAGGCGTCGCGATAGAGGTCGTAGTGCTCGGCGATGCGCTGGCAATGGGCGAAGATCTCCGAACCCCGGGCGTACTTGTCCGCCGGAACGTAGCCGAGCTCCTCCAATAGCGGTATGTACACGTAGCTTTCGACGTCACACGCGATCCCCGGGTACCGGTTCCAGTACCAGGTGCCGCCTACGTCGGCGGCCCTGTCGATCAACCGCACACTGTGGACACCGAGCTCGCGCAGCCGCGCGCCCGTCAGCAGGCCGCCGAACCCGGCACCGACGACTGCGACGTCGACCTCGTCGGTGAGCGGTTCGCGGGTGAACGTGCCGTCCACCCATGGGTCTTCGGCGAATCGCGCGAAGGCACCCGCCGTCTCGACGTACTGTGCGATTCCATCCGGGCGCAGTCGGCGCGCCCGCTCATCGGCGTACTTGCGGCGCAGCGCGTCGACGTCGAACGTCACCCCAACGGTCGCAGGCCTTGGCATCGGCTCCCTCATCGTGACCCCGGGGGAGACTATATAATCAATCGTTTGATCATATCAATGGGCCGGTGGACCGCCACCCAGCAGCGTGCCCCTGACCAGCCGCTTGGCCGCGCCGAGCGCCGCGTGGTAGTCCTCGGGCGGCAGCGTGGCCGCCAGCTCGGTCAGCCCGTAGATCAACGAATAGATCGCTTCGACCGGACCCGATTTGCCGGCGCGTCCGACGATGCCCTCGATGATCTCGCGGAACGCCTGGAAGCCGGCGCCGTGCGCCCCGGGATCGACGGCGCCCTCGGCGCGGATCGCCCACTCGAAGGCCGCCAGGTCGGGGTACTCGCGCATCAACCGGCCCGATTCGTCGAGAACCGCTTCGATCCGGTCGACGACGTCACCGGGGCTCCCGGCCGCCTCGCGCAGCCGCGGCAACGCGACCTCGGTTCTTGCGGCGACGGCGGCCTTGATCAACTCGGACTTGTTCGGGAAGTAGTTGTACAGGCTCGCGCTGGTGACGTCGGCCGTGCGGGCGATCTCCCGGATGGTCGCGCGTGAGTATCCGACGCTGGCCACGCACCGCATGGTGGCGACGATTATCCGCTGGCGAGTCTCCTCGCCGCTGGCGCCGACCGGGCGACCTAGCATGCCGTCGAATATAATCGAACGATCAATTAATATCCGGTTCCTGCTCGGAGGTGCGCCCGCATGAACCCCGCGCGGTCGCAGTTGGGGCGCCCGGTGGGCGCCAGCGGCGAGCGGACCCGCGCTCGAATAATCACCGCGGCGATGCGCTGCGTCGCGGAGGTGGGCTACTCCCAGGCGACAATTCGGGAGATCGCCAAGGCCGCCGACATGACCAGCGGCAGCCTCTACCACTATTTCCCGAACAAGTCCGAGTTGCTCACGGCGACCGTCCGGGAGATCGACGAGATCGCGTTGCCACGGGTGCGGTCCGCCGCGGCGCATTCCGATGACGTCGTCGAGCGCCTCGAGGCGATGCTGGACGAGCTGGACAGGTTGCTGCGCGAATATCCGCACCTGGCCGCGTTCGAACGCGCGATGCGCGGGCATGCCGGGCTGAAAGGCTTGCGCGACACCATCGATGACATCGTCCGGGACGCTCAGGCGCGGGGAGCGCTGTCGCCCGATACCGACCCGGGCGCCGCGGTCAACGCGATCTACGCGCTGGCCCGTGGGCTGACGGACCGGTCGGCCAACCTGACCGCGGACGCGTACGCCGCCACGCTGGCGTCGGCCAAAAACCTGCTCAGGGGAACGCTTTTCGAGCCGCGAGCGAGTCGCCCAGCGTCCACAGCGCAACGCCGATCAAAACGAGATCCTTGAGCAGGAATTGACCCGGCAGCGCGGACAGCACCGGAATGCCGGCGGCGTGGGTCGACACGACCCCCGGCGTGGTGAACAGGAAGCTCAGCGTTCCCATGAATAGCACCACGGCAAGCGCGCTGCCCACCACCGATGCCCGCGGCCACACCGGTCGCAGCGCAATGAGAAGCGCCGCAACGATTTCCATCGTCCCCAGCCCACGTGCCACCGTGGTGACCGAGGCCACGTGATAAATCCAGCTCATCAGCGGGCTGTGCTCGATGAGCACCCGGGATTCCATCTTCACGTACTTGCCGAACCCGATCCAGGCCAGGACAACCACCAACCCGTAACGGCTGATCAGCTGTCCTGCGCGGGTCAGCAACTCGGCGAGCCGATGCGACGTGAGGGCGGGCGACGGGGCGTGGTCGATCATCGAGAAGGGATCCTTTCGCCGAGCGGGTCGGTGGGCGGGCAATCGTTCCCGACGAGACCACGGTCGGCGACACGTCTGGGTTCACTGACCCAAATACTCGGACCCGGATATCTACTATCCCGCGTAACGGTCGCGCAGCTTGGCCAGCGTCGCCTCGATGCCTTCGGCGTTGGCTTTGCGGAAACCCATCCGCTCGTAGTACTTCAGCGCGTTCTTGATCGCGCCGGCCTCGCGGTAGTCGAACGTCTCGGTGACCCGCGTCCTCGTCGGTGACAGCGGTTCGAACTCCCAGCGCCAGCGGTGTCCCACGGGGTGGCGCCATTCGATCAGCTCGTTGGGTTTGAGGGCCGTCACCCTGCTGGTGATGCGGTACGGCACGCCATACATCTTCATCTTGGTCGAAAACTTCGATCCCACAGCCATTTCCGCGGGAACACTGATGTTGTCGCCCACCGTACCCGATCCGTCCAGTTCGTGGTGCCGCCGCGGATCGATGGCCATCGCGTACAGCTCGGCGGCCGGGGCGTCGACTTCGACCGAGCGGCTCACCTGTCGGGGACCCGCGTCGACAAGGTTGACGGTCATGACGGTCTCCTTCCGGGTATCCGGCAGCGCGGACCCGACGCTACGCTTCGCCGGATTGAATCTTTACAACACTGTTGTTCGAACAACGATGTTCAGCGGGGAGGCGTTCGGTGAGCCAGTCGATTCCGGGAAGGGTGGCGTTGATTACCGGCGCCGCCCGGGGACAAGGGCGAGCGCATGCGGTGCGGCTCAGTGCCGAAGGCGCCGACGTCATCGCCGTCGATATCGCCGGGCCGTTGCCGCCCAGCGTTCCCTACGATTCAGCGACGCCCGACGATCTGGCCGAGACGGCGCGACTCGTGAGCGCCAACGGCCGGAGGGCCATCACTTCGGCGGTCGACATCCGTGACCTCGACGCGCTCACGGCCGCCGTCGACGCGGCCGTCGCGGAGTTCGGCCGCCTGGACATCATCGTCGCCAACGCGGGGATCTGCAGTCCCGCGCCGTGGGACCAAATCACCCCCCAAGCGTTTCGCGACACCATCGACACCAACGTGATCGGCACCTGGAACACGGTGATGGCCGGCGCTCACCACATCATCGACGGCGGTCGCGGCGGCTCGATCATCCTCATCGGATCCGCCGCCGGCATCAACATGCAGTCGTTCATGGTCCATTACACGGCGAGCAAACATGCCGTCGTCGGGATGGCGCGCGCCTTCGCCGCCGAACTCGGCCGCTACAACATCCGGGTCAACAGTCTGAACCCGGGGGCGGTCGCCACCCCGATGGGCACCGGCCGGATGCGCGACGCGCTTCGATCGGCCGCCGACAGCTACCCGCACCTGCGGGGCCTGCACAAACCGCTGCTGCCCGACGGCATCGCGCAGCCCGAAGACATCTCCGACGCGATCGCGTGGCTCGTCTCCGACCAGTCCAGGTTGGTCACCGCCAGTCAGGTGTCGGTCGACATCGGCGTGGGCTACGTCTGATCGCATTCCCGAGCCCCAGTCCGGGCACGCCCCTATCCCGCCGACCAGGCACAATCGTTCTGCCTCATACCGTGTATCGGTGATGCCTATACCGCAGGGGCGTACGGAAAGGAGGGTCGTGACCACGCGCGAGTATGAGGTGAGCGGGATGACGTGCGGGCACTGCGAGGCTGCCGTGAAGGACGAGGTGGGCCGGATCCCCGGTGTGGACGGCGTGGACGTCGACGCCGGCACGGGCAGGCTCGTCGTGCGGAGCACCCTTCCGGTCGATGCAAGCGCGGTGCTGCAAGCGGTCGACGAGGCCGGCTATCGGGCGGTCCTGGTCGCGTGACGGCGGACGCTAACACGGTCAACAACGTCGAGCTGGAAATCGGGGGGATGAGCTGCGCCTCCTGCGCGGCGCGCATCGAGAAGAAGCTGAACAGGCTGGACGGCGTCAGCGCCCAGGTCAACTACGCGACCGAAAAGGCCGCCGTCACTCTGCCCCTCGGATACGACGCGCGGGAGCTGATCGCGGAGGTCGAGAAGGCCGGCTTCACCGCGGCGCTCCCGCGACCAGAGCCCGGGCCCGAAACGCCCGCGCCCGCGGACGACGGCGAGCTGGCGGCGCTGCGCACCCGCCTGGTCGGCGCGATCGTGCTCGCAGTCCCGGTGATCGCGCTGGCGATGCTGCCCGCGCTCCAGTTCCGCGGTTGGCAATGGGTGTCGCTGGCCCTCGCGGCCCCGGCCGTCGCGTGGGCGGGCCGCCCGTTTCATGCGGGCGCGTGGGCGAGCCTCAAGCACGGCGCCGCCACGATGGACACACTCGTTTCGGTCGGGACGCTCTCGGCCTTCCTCGGGTCGCTGTACGCCTTGCTTATCGGGAAGGGACACGTCTACCTCGAAGTTGCCGTGGGCGTCACGATGTTCGTCCTGGCCGGCCGCTACTTCGAGAAGCGCGCCAAGCGGCGCGCGGGGGCGGCGCTGCGGGCCCTGGTCGAGCTCGGCGCCAAGGACGTCGCCGTGCTGCGGGACGGGTCGGAGACCCGGCTGCCCGTCAACCAGCTGGCGGTGGGCGACGTGTTCGTGGTGCGCCCGGGCGAAAAGATCGCCACCGACGGGATCGTCGTCTCGGGCTCCTCCGCCGTCGATGCCTCGATGCTCACCGGTGAGTCCATCCCCGTCGAGGTCGGTGAGGGCGACGCCGTCACCGGCGCAACCGTCAACGTCGGGGGGCGCCTGGTCGTGCGGGCCACCCGCGTGGGCGATGACACCCAGCTGGCGCAGATGGCCGGCCTCGTCGAAGCGGCGCAATCGGGCAAGGCCCGGGTGCAGCGGCTGGCCGACCGCGTCTCCGGCGTGTTCGTCCCGGCCGTCATGGTCGTCGCGGTGGCCACCCTCGCGACGTGGCTGGCAGCGGGCGCATCCGTCACCGCCGCGGTGACCGCCGCGCTCGCGGTGCTGATCATCGCCTGCCCGTGTGCGCTCGGGTTGGCGACGCCGACCGCCCTGCTCGTCGGCGCCGGCCGGGCGGCCCAGCTCGGCGTGCTGATCAGGGGACCCGAGGTGTTGGAGTCGACGCGCAAGGTCGACACGATCGTGCTCGACAAGACCGGCACCGTCACCACCGGCAGGATGACCCTGGTCGACGTGATTGCCGGGCCGCACGCGGACCGCGAAACGCTGCTGCGCTATGCCGGGGCCGTGGAGGACGCCTCGGAACATCCCGTCGCGCAGGCAATCGCCACCGCCGCCAGGGCCGAACTCGACGCCCTGCCCGCGGCCCGGGATTTCGTGGCGGTGGGCGGGCAAGGCGTGCACGGGATGGTGGACGGCCATGCCGTCGTCGTCGGGCGGGAAGACCTGCTGGCCGACCGGGCCCAGCAGCTCGACGCGGAACTGTCGGGAGCCAAGGCCCGTGCCGAGGCCGAAGGCAAAATCGCCGTCGCCGTCGGGTGGGACGGCCGCGCACACGGGATCCTGGTGGTCGCCGATGCCGTCCGGCCCACCAGCGCCGAGGCGGTCCGGCGCTTCAAGGCCCTGGGACTCACGCCCGTGCTGCTGACCGGTGACGACGAGACCATCGCCCGGCGCGTGGCGGAGCAGGTCGGAATCGCCCACGTCGTCGCCGGCGTGACGCCCGCCGGCAAGGTGGCCGCCGTCGAACGCCTGCAATCCGAGGGCAGAGTGGTCGCCATGGTCGGCGACGGCGTCAACGACGCCGCGGCCCTGACCCGCGCCGATCTGGGGCTCGCCATGGGGACGGGCACCGACGTGGCAATAGAAGCCGCGGATCTGACCCTGGTGCGAGGCGACCTGTGCGCCGCGGTGGACGCGATCCGGCTGTCCCGGCGGACCCTGCGCGCCATCAAGGCGAACCTGTCCTGGGCCTTCGGCTACAACGTCGCCGCGATCCCGCTCGCGGCGCTCGGCCTGCTCAATCCGATGGTGGCGGGCGCCGCGATGGCGTTCTCCAGCGCATTCGTCGTAGGCAACAGCCTGCGACTGCGCACCTTCGCGGGCACGATGCGCACGGATCCTGTGGGATAGTTGATCTGGCCTGCCGCGTTCTTCAAGCCTTGGCCGGTGGGTTATTCGCAACCAGATTTGATTTAACGAAGGTCACCGCCGTTGCCCCCATTCGTCGAACAGCTGTCCTTGCTGCATGGCTGGCTGCCGGTGGCGGCGCAGGCGCTCGCGCTGCTGGTCGTCGTCGGCGCGATCGGCGTGACGCGGCGCCGTTGGCGCGGCTGGGCGCTTCCGGTGGCGCTGGGCGTCGCTTGCCTGGCTACCGCGCTGTCGTACTGGTACATCACGTCGATCGGTGTGGCCGGGGACCCGGCCCCGGTGACGCTGTGGCTGTGGATCGCGATGAGCGGGCTCGCGGTCGCGGTGCTGGCCCTCGGCTGGCCGGGCGCCCGCTGGTGGCGACGCGGCCTGGCAGTGGTTTCGGTGCCGCTGTGCGCGGTGTGCGCGGCCCTCGCGTTGAACGGCTGGGTCGGCTACTTCCCCACCGTGGCGGCGGCCTGGGACCAGCTGACCTCGCAGCCCCTGCCCGATCAAATCGATCGGCTCAGGGTCACCGCGATGCAGCTCGAGGGGACCAAGCCCGCCAAGGGCGTCGTGGTGCCCGTGACGATCAGCGCCGACGCGTCGCACTTCCCGCACCGCCAGGAGCTGGTCTATCTGCCGCCGGCCTGGTTCAACAGCAATCCGCCACCCCGGCTGCCGGCGGTGATGATGATCAGCTCGGCGTTCAACACCCCGGCCGACTGGCTACGCCCCGGCGGCGCCTTCACCGCCATCGACGACTTCGCGGCCCAGCATCACGGCTTCGCCCCGGTGCTGGTGTTCGTCGACCCCACCGGCACGTTCGACAACGACACCGAATGCGTCAACGGCACCCGCGGCAACGCCGCCGATCACCTGACGAAGGACGTGGTGCCCTTCGTCGTCTCGAACTTCGGGGTGAGCGCCGACCGAGCCAACTGGGGCGTCGCCGGATGGTCGATGGGCGGCACCTGCGCGGTCGATTTGGCGGTCATGCATCCGGAGCTGTTCAGCGCGTTCGTCGACATCGCCGGCGACCGCAGCCCCAGCATCGGCTCGAAGGACCAGACCATCGCCCGATTGTTCGGCGGCGACGGCGCCGCCTGGGCCACCTTCGACCCCACCACCGTCATGACCCGGCACGGCCACTACACCGGGCTGTCGGGGTGGTTCGACGTCCCCTCCTCGCCCGGTCCGCACGCCGTCGCCGAGGAAGCCAACTCCGCCATCGCCGGGCCCAGCGCCGACCCGGCCGCCAACCCCGAAGGCCAGGACGCCGCCGCCAACGCGCTGTGCGACGTCGCGACCGCCAATGGGATCACCTGCGCGGTGGTCACCCAGCCCGGCAGGCACGACTGGCCGTTTGCCGCGCAGGCGTTCGCCGCGTCGTTGCCCTGGCTGGCCGGGACACTGGGGACTCCCGGCACCGAGCCCGTCGAACTGCCGCAGCGCGGCGGCGGCGCGCCGCACTGACGCCAGCTATGCAGGACCGTTACCTTTTCGAGCCCCAATTCACAGCTGAACCTCCTGCAACGAACCCGGCGTATTGAAACCGGCACTGGTACCGTTCGCTGCTGTGGCGGCGGAGTTTGGCAACACAGGAATCCGGGGTACCGGGTCGCGTGTGCCGACATCCCACCGCAAAAGACCCGAGAGGCGCGTGACGTTCGCCGTCCCGAGTTTCGGCGGCGGCACCGCGCCGGAGCTGAGCCGGCGCCGCTTCCTGGGGGCGCTGGCCGCGGCGACCGTGGCCGGCGTGGGCGCCGCTCGCCTGGTGGTCGACCCGCAACCCCGGACGTTCGCCCAGGCGCCGCCAGCGAACGTCGCGACCTCCGGCCCGACGGCCCCGTCGGCCCTGTTGCCGCCCCCACCGCCGAGCGCGCGCATCGCGCTGCCGGGCGGCGGCGCGCTGACCAAGATCCCCGGAGAGGGCGACCTGCTCGCGCTGACCGTCGATGACGGCGTCAACAGCGAGGTGGTCCGCGCCTACACGCAGTTCGCCAAGGACACCGGGATCCGGCTGACGTTCTTCGTCAACGGAGTCTACGACTCCTGGACCGAGAACCTGGACCTACTGCGGCCGCTGGTCGACTCCGGCCAGATCCAACTGGGCAACCACACCTGGTCGCACCCGGACCTGACCACCCTGCCCAAGGACCAGATCGCCCAGCAGCTCACCCGCAACGACCAATTCTTGAAGAAGACCTACGGCATCGGCGCGAAACCGTACTGGCGGCCGCCGTATGCGAAGCGCAACGCCGCCGTTGACGCGGTGGCCGCCGACCTCGGCTACACCGTGCCGACTTTGTGGTCGGGGTCGCTGTCGGATTCCACGCTGATCCACGAGGACTACATCGTGAAGATGGCCGATCAGTACTTCACCCCGCAGTCCATCGTGATCGGCCACCTCAACCACCCGCCGGTCACGCACGTCTATCCGCAACTCGTCGACATCATCCGTGACCGAGACCTGCGCACGGTCACCCTCAACGACATCTTCCTCAAGACGCCGTAAGTGCAGGCGCCGGATCCGCAGCGGCTTGGCGGCCTTGCCTGGGTCCGTCGCACCGGGGGTCGGCTGTCGGCCGCCGAGCGGCGCCGGCTTTTCGTGGCGATCGCGGTGGGTCAGTGGCAGAACGCCGTGGGCCGGGCCAAGCTCGCGCTGGGCCGGCTTCCGGCCGCCGCCGAGCGCGTGGATGTAACCGCCTTTTCGATCCCCGACTCCCGGTTCGCGCGCGAGGCCGAGCAGGCGTGCGCGGAATTACCGACGGGCCTTCAGGGGCACTCCTACCGAACCTGGTTGTTCGGGCATGCGCTCGCCAGCGTCGACGGCCGCGAATTGGACGACGAGCTCTTCTATTGCGGCGCGCTCCTGCACGACTACGGCATCGTGAACCCAACGCCCGACCGCGATTTCACGCTCGGCAGCGTCGAGCGGCTGCTCTCGTGCGCCACCGCCGCCGGGCTGAACGACGAACGGGCGCAACTGCTCGCCGATGGCATCTGCGTGCACACGACGCCGGGCGTCAAGGTCGACACGGACGGCCTGATCGGCTGTTATCTGCAATGGGGCGCGATGGTCGACGGCGCCGGACTGCGGATGTGGGACGTCGCGCCCCGTAACGTCGAGGCGGTGTTGCGGCGTTATCCGCGAGGCGATTTCAAGACCGAGCTGATCGGCATGGCGCGAGCGGAGGCGGCCGCGGTGCCGAGGGGACGCTTCGGTCTCCTGGTTCGGTGTGGGCTGCCGTTGGCCGTGCGGATGGCGCCGTTCGACTCCTAGCGGGCCAGCGCGGCAAGGCGCTCATCAAGCGTGACGTGAAAGTGCCCGATCGCGCTCTCGTGCCGGCCGAACTCCACGAATTCGTTAGCGCCCGAACGCAGCCCGCGCTGGACGCCCTCGGACATCTCGTTGTCCTCGATGAGACCGGTTCCAATGAGGCTTCCCGCGCCGACGAGAGTGCTCGGTCGGTCGAGCGACTCCCGCTCGGCGAACTCGGGCCTCACCATCGAATACACCGTTACCGTGGTGTGGTCGACGTCCACTGGGTCGAGCACAACCACGGATATCAGGTCCGGGAACGTCGCCAACATAACGTTGGGAAACAGCTGATACAAAAGCGTCACCCGCGCGTCGATCGTCCAGGCGCTTTCGGGACGATCGCGCAGTCGCTCAATATTGCGGTACGGGAACGTGATACGGCTATTTGGGCCGAATTTCTCGACCACGTTGAGATCATCGTATTGCAAAGGATAGAAGGTGTTCTTGTGCGTCGATCGGATGTGATAACCCTCCAGAAACTGCTCGGCAAGCACCTTCCAGTTGATCTCTCGCGGAGTCGATTCCACGTAGACCAGCCGTTCAAATGGCAAAACTTTGTCACGCCAAGGATTCCCGTCCGTGAGCCACGCCATCGCATCGTCGACATCGTGTCCCGGGCCCGCGCCCGAGGAGTCGAGCGCGCCGATGACGATGAGACCGTCCACCTCGTGGCTGGGCACCTCGACCAAACCACGGGTCGCCATGTCGAGACCGGGGAAAGCCTCGGCGTGCGGCACATGCGAGAGCGAGCCATCCAGCCGATATGTCCAGCCGTGGTACCGGCACACGAACGCTTGCCCGCAGCCGGCCCCCTCGACGAGGGCGAAACCGCGGTGCCGGCACGCGTTGCGGAACACCCGCGCCCGCCGGTCGCGCCCGCGCACCGCGAATAGGGGCACGCCAAATGTGTTCCGCTCGACGTGGTCGCCTGGATTGGGGATCGTCGCCGACGGAACGAAGACGCTCGGCATCGCGCGCAGCAAACGGAGCTCCTCGGCGAATCGGCTTGGGCTCAAATAGTTTTCGACCGGCTCGCGCCAGGCGTCACCCTCGTCGGTGGTACCGGCGTCAATATGGGCGAGGACGCGCCGGACGATCTCCACATCGTCGGCGAGCACCGACTTGGTCGGCAAGCTCATGCGTGTCAGTATCACACCATAGTCGTCACGCGTCAATGATTTGGTGATACCGTTGGCTGCCGTGCCCGCCCTGCCCCGATCTCGAGCGAGCGACCTGGTCGATAGCCGGCCGCTGAGCGCGCGCTCGGTACTGGCGTCCGCGTTGCTGGGGTCCGACCGGGGCCGCCTCACGGTGGCGGAGCTGGTGGCGGTTGCCTCGCAGTTCGGCATTAGCCCCGGCGCGGCCCGCACCTGCCTGTGGCGGATGGTGTCCGCGGGTGAACTGACCGCCGACGACGGTAGTTACGCGCTCGCGGGCCGGCTGTCGGATCGCCGCCAGCGCGTCGACGAGGCGGCCCGGCTCGACGACACGGCCGCCCGCCGATGGGACGGGACGTGGGAACTCGCGATCGTCGCGCTGGAGCGCAGATCGGCGACCGATCGCCTGGAGCTGAGAAAGGCCGCGACGGCCCTGCACCTGGCCGAGCTGCGGGAGGGCGTCTGGATCCGCCCGGACAACCTTGATCCGCAACGGTTTCCGGCCCTCACGGCCGTCCTCGACCAGCAGTGCACCCGCTTTCACGGCGCCACCACCGACATCACGGCCGCGCACGTGCGAGCGCTGTTTTCCCTCGACGAATGGGCCGGCAACGCGCGCGCGCTCATCGAGGCCATGGATGCCGCGCTCGAGGCCGACACGCGTGACGATTCGACCGAAAGCTTCACCTACGAGTTCGCGCTGTCGATCGCCGTGGTGCGCCATCTTCAGCTCGACCCGCTGCTGCCCGCCGAACTCGCGGGCGACGACTGGCCGGGCCAGGACTTGCGCCGCGGCTACCGGCGTTTCGATCGCGCCTTCAAGCGGCGGATGGACGGTGCTTTTCGCCGGCAGTAGCCGACCTACAGGTTGTCGACGATGTCTTTCGCCTCGCGCAACCCTGCGCCGGTCAGCTCGCGATACAGCTTGATCGCGGCAATGGCGTTGCCGGAGCGGGCCAGCGCGACGACTTCTGAGGGCACACCGTTCTCGAGCACACCCGATGTGGCGCCAACGTCGCTGCCGAACGTCGGGCACGGAACCCCGAGCCGATCCGACAGCAGGCGCACCTGCTGTTCGAGCAGCGCGAGGCGGCGGTAGATATGGGGATCTTCCATCACCCGATGATTATGCCCGGTGGGCGATCGTCGGCCGGTCGAGTTCTTTGACGACGGTCCTGACCCAGCGCCGCACGTGCGTGGGGCTGCGCCAATCGCCCGCGCTTTTCTTGGCCATCGCGCTGGCCGGAAAACCCGTTGCGTCCGGTGCTAGCCTGCCCCCGAAGGTAACGTGCCCGCGGGCATTCACGCGGCGCATCAGCTTGGCGACCTGCGCCGTCGGTGGGATGTCGCGCTCTTCGGCCGAGTTGTCCAAAGGCCCGCTGCTGACGAGCCAGACGGGCAACTCGCGCAACGCCGAGGCGTTCTTGCGCACGAATCGTCGCGCGTCGCGGTGCCACCGGTAGGCGTACAGGGCGCCCGCGACGATCACCGCATCGAAGCCGCCTGGTCCATCGACGTCCTTCGCCGCGCTCACGACCGCCTCGAACCCCGCCTCGGTCAGCGCGTCGCCGATCATCGCGGCCAGTCCCGCGGTCCCGCCCCGCTTGGATCCGTAAACCACCAGAACTCGCATCACCGACTCCTGTCTATCGCCGCCGCCTCGGCGTCGGTTTGAATGGCGCGCAGCGTCGCGCGCATGATGTGTTTGACGAATGGCCGGATCAGCCACCAGTAGCGCACGAAAGCCCGACGGGAATCGGGATCGGTTGTGACGGTTCGGCATTGGTAGCTGAGCAGCGTGTGGCTCTCGCCGTAGGGCGCCATCGAGAAGTTCGCGGCGATCTTTCCCCATCCGGGTTCGGCGACGCCGGCGAAATCCGCCGGCGTCACGTCGCGCCATTCGATGATCGGCCGCCAGAACTTTCCCACCGCGCCGAAAGCGATCTCGCGGTCCGGCTCTTCGCCAAGGGATAGCCAGCCCGGTAGGGCGAAGTCGGTCACTACCAGCCGCGGTGGCGCCGGGACGGGCTTGCCCAGCAACCGCTCCGGCAAGGCGCGGATCCACATCGACACGGTCAACAGCGGCGTGCGCACGGTGAGCAGGTCCAGGGACCTTGCCGCCCGGAAAGTAACCGCGGGGTCAGCCGCTACCACCACGTGCTCGGCGATCATGGCGTCGAACGCCGGCACTGCCGCTTCGATCAGCATTCGGTCCGCGCCAATCGTTGTTGCCATGGTGGGATTGTCGGTTCGACGGGCGGCCCGCTCCTAGGGTCACTAGTCCCGTTTCCCAGGGACACTCGACACACCCGCGGCCAACTCGGGAGCTCGTCAGGGCCCGGCGCGTGCCGATCTTCGTCGCCGCCCTCGTATTACGGCACCCGGCATTCGGCAGCCGCCTCGGGCGTGATCACGACGTACGCGGCCCGCGACTGCAGGTAATACCGCATTCGCAACGGCCACAGCCGCATGTGACTTAGTTCTACCGCCGCGAATCGGGGTTGCAGGTAGTACAGCCAGGCGAGCCGGGCCAGCACCGCCGGCGGCGGCGCGCCGCGGACCGATCGCGCGTGGCCGCGTACCAGAAGCCTATTGCCGTCGTCGGCGCCCTCGCCCCCGAGCAACAGGGCCACCTGCGGTGCGGCGGCAACGTTGCGCACCGTCCAGGACGACGCCGACGTCGTCGCGTAGATGCGGCCGTCGTGGGTGACGAACCACAGCGGCACCGCGAACGGCGTGCCCTTCGCCGAACGGCTGGCGAGGATCATCACCCGCGAACTGTTCAGCGCCGCTTGGAGATTCGGTGAGCGGAAAGGCTGGGCCCGCGGTTCTTCACCGACCGAAAACGATGGCGATCGCACGGGCGAGCCTGCCGGCGGGGTGGGTACGTCGCGTAGCGAACCGTAGTCCCACGCAACGACTTTCGTCGGCACGGCGCGATAAGCGCCCGCGCCGACGGGCTCGGCGATTCCTCGCACGGTCAACGAGCGCAGCCGAAACCACTGCGGGCCGTCGTCGGCGACCACCACGACATTGCGACCGGCCAGGCCAGGAGCACCCTCGGGCACCCGCACGATGCGCGGCGATGCCACGGGGTTGGCGGGCTCTTCGAGGTCCACGCCCACTGGCAATACCGCGATTTCGTCGTCGCCGAATGTGGCCAACGCCGCCCGTGGGGGTGAGAGCGCCAAGTCGGCGACGGCGTCGACGTCGACATCACGAGTTATCACCAGGTGCCCCCGCTTGTGTCACCCGGCCGGCAGGATGTTCTGGTTGATGTGGAACACGTTGGCCGGATCGTATACGGCCTTGATCTCGCTGAGCCGCTGGTAATTCGGGCCGTAGGTGGCGCGGACCCGGTCCTGGCCCTCGTCCATCATGAAGTTGACGTAGGCGCCGCCGGCCGAGTACGGGTGGATGGCTTCCCAGTACTCCTTCGTCCAGCGCTTCAACGCCTCGGCGTTGGCCGGATCGGGGTCGACGCCCGCAATGACCTGAGAGAAGTTCACGTCGCGGTAGGCCCAGGGGGTGTCGGTCTGACCGACCCGGTGCACTGCACCGTCGATCGGGTAGAGGTGCATCGTGGAGTGCATCGTCGGCAGCTCCTCGGTGAAGCGGGCATGGGCCGTGACGGCTACGTCAGGGATCGTGCGGATGAAGTCGCCGCGCCAATACCATTGCAACCCTTTGGGATACAGCGCATCGAAGGTGGAGTTCAGCGCGGGATAGGGCGCCGCCATGAGGCCCTCGAAGGCCGGCCGCATCTGGCGGACAGGCGCGAACGCCTCGTCGGCCCCGCCGGGATCGCCGGTGTAGCACCAGATCACCGCGCACGCCTTCTGCAGGTGGAACGCCTCGGGGAACGGCGGCGCCGGCGGGACGGTCATGGTCGCGAAGAAGCCGTAGAGGTCCTCGTCCTGGGCGGGCAGGAAGTCCCGATACCAGCTGAGGATGTCGGCGGTGGCCGATGCGGGCCACGCCGTGGGGCCGCACAGCACGGTGTGCTCCCGGTGCAGGCGGAACGTGAACGAGCTGACGACGCCGAAGTTTCCGCCGCCACCGCGCAGCGCCCAGAACAGGTCGGGGTGCTCGGATTCGGACGCCGTCACCACCCGGCCGTCGGCCAGCACGACCTCGGCCTCCAGCAGGTTGTCGATGGTCAGGCCGTACTTGCGGGTCAGGTAGCCGTGGCCGCCGCCCAGGGTCAGCCCACCGACGCCGGTGCTCGAGATGATGCCCGACGGCGTCGCCAGGCCGTGCGCGTAAGTCGCGGCGTCCACCTGCGCCCACGTCGCCCCGCCCTGGACGCGGGCGGTCCGCCGATCGGGGTCCACGTGGACGCGGTTCATCGGCGACAGGTCGATGACGAGACCGCCCTCGACGCAACCGAAGCCGGGTCCGTTGTGGCCGCCCCCGCGGACGGCGACCTCCAGGTTCGACGCCCTGGCGAACTCGAGGGCGCCGACGATGTCGCCGGTGGTTCCGCAGCGCACGATCACCGCGGGCCGCTTGTCGATCATCGCGTTGTGCAGCGCACGGGCCTCGTCGTATCCGGCGTCGTGGGGCAGGATCACCTGTGCCCCGAACCGGCCGCGTAGTTCGTCGGTTGCGGTTGTCACGCTCATCGCCCGCACCTCCTCTGGTTGCCTCGCAGGTTTGATGCCGCGACGCTACGAGGCGGCGAGGCCCCGCGTCATGACCACAACGAAGCATTTGCCAGGCCTTTAACGATAGTCAGATCTGACTATCGACCGGCCAAATCGGCGCGGTTACCTTGATTCCATGGCCCAGTGGGTGCCACCACCCCTTCCGGCGGAATTGCTGGCGCGTCGGCGCGGCCCGCTCGTCGGCCGTGCGGCGGAGCTTGCCGCGTTCGAGCAGGCGTGGGAACGCGTCGAAGGCGGCACCCGCCAGGCGGTATTCATCGGCGGTGAACCCGGGGCGGGCAAGACCCGCCTGGCGGCCGAGGTGGCCGGAACGCTGGCCGACCACGGCGTCCCGGTGCTCGTCGGGAGCTCGACGGCCGACGCGGACGTGCCGTACGCGCCGTTCGCCGAGGCACTGGACCGGTTGCTGCTCGCGGCCCCGCCAGGTTCGCTGGCCGACACCCTGGCCGACGCCGGAGCGCAACTGCGCCGGCTGTCCACCCAGGTCGATCGGCATTTGCCCGACATCGGCCCGGCAGACGAGGTCGGGGCGCCCAGGCAGGCACTTTTCGACGCCCTGACGGGTTTCTTGCGGCGCCTGGCCGCCGACCGTCCGATCGCGTTGATCCTCGATGACCTGCATTGGGCGCAGCTGCCCACCCTCGTGATGCTCGAGCGCGTCGTGATCGGCTGCGCCGACGTCCGAATGCTGGTGGTCGCCACCTTCCGGTCGACCGAACCGGACCGTTCCGACGAGCTCACCACCCGGCTGGCCGAGCTGCACCGCTTTGACGGGGTGCGGCGACTGGATCTCGCCGGGCTGGACACCGAGGCGATCGCCGAGTTCGTCAGGCGAACCCAGCAGCTGGCTCCCGCGTCAGCGCGCAAGGCCGCCGCCTTGCTGCGCGACAAGACCGGTGGCAATCCGTTCTTCCTGACCGAGCTGGTCGGCGACCTTGAAGCCCGTGGTGGGCTGGCGACGCTCGGTGTGCAGCAGACCGTGCCGGCGTCGATCGGGGACGCTATTGCCCGCCGGCTCAGCGGATTGGGCGCCGGTGTCCGGGTCGTCATCGAACAGGCGGCGGTGCTCGGTGAGACGTTCGACCTGCCCGCGCTGATCGCCGCCAGCGAAACCGATCTCGCCGCGACGCTGGCGGCGGTCGATTCGGCCGAGGGGGTCGGCCTGATCCGGCCGGTTCGCGACTCCGACGGCGAGTTCGCGTTCGTGCACGCGCTCACCCGCGAGGCCGTGGTCGGCGGAATGGCGGCGTCCCGGCTGCGGATCATGCACGCGCGGGCGGCCGAAGCGCTCGAGGGCCGGGCTGACCCGTCGCTCATTCCCCGGTTGGCAAACCACTACCTACGGGCCCACGTGCTCGGCTACCACGAGCAGGCGCTGCGGTACGCCCACCAGGCGGCCCGGATGGCCGAACAAAGCCTGGCCTACGAGGACGCCGCGAGGTGGTTCGAGCGGGCGGCGTCGCTGCCGGAGCTGAGCCGCACCGATCGGGCGCGGCTGGACCTCGATGCGGCCGCCAACCACGTGCGCGCCGGCGATTTCGCGCGGTCGCGAGCGATTTATGAACGCCTGAGCGCGATGGACGATCCGCTCATCCGGCTGGGGGCGGCCGTCGGCTATGAAGAAGCGAATTGGCGTCGCGGACAGTCGGATTCGACGGCCGCCGACCTGCTCGCGTCGGCGCTGGAATCCTGCGGGCTGGAGACCGAAGACCTGCGCTACCTGCAGGCACTCGGCAGCTTTGGGCGCGCGCTGGCCTTCGCCGGGGAGGCGGCGCGAGCGCGCGAGGTGGGCAACCACGCCATCGACCGCGCGCGGGCCACCGGTGATCAGGCGGTGCTGATGCACACGCTCAAGACGAGCCTGTGGCACGGGCTCACCCCGGAGCTGTGCGAAGCCCAAGCGGAGCGATCGGCCGAGGTATCCCGCATGGCGCTGGAGCGCCGCGACTACGAGGTGCTCGGGGCGTCCTCGCACTTTCGCGCCATGGTCAGTTACCTGGCCGGCCGGCCCGACGACCTGGCCGCGTCGACCGCCGACATGCGCCGCGCGGGAAAAGCCATCGGGCAACCGGTCTTCGGGTTCGTCGGTGCGTGCGTCGAGCAGGCGCTGGCCTATCTGCGCGGCGACTTCACCGGCGCCGAACGGTGGGCCGACATCGCTTTGCGCGCAGGCGATTTGTTCGACGCGGACGATACCGCGGGTTCCAACGGCGTCCAGATGTTCATGATCCGCCGGGAGACTTCGGACCTGAAGAGATTCGCTGGGTTCATCGACGGCAGCGAGACATTCGCCGGACGCTGGGTGCCCGGCCTGCTCGCGCTGTACACCGAGCTCAACTGTGAAGCGGGCATGACCCGAGCCCTCAACCACCTGCTCAACCGCAAACTCGGCGATCGCACCGACGAGGCGCAGTGGCCGATGGAGCTGGCGTTCATGGTCGAGGCGGCGCTGGAGCTCGGCAACCGCGAGGCTCTGCATTCGCTGCGTCCGTACATGGGTCGCTATGCCGGCAAGAATTTGGTCGCCGGCCAATTCGTCGCCTTGTTCGGCAGCGCCGACCGTTACCTCGCCCGGATCGCGGCACTCGACGGCGACACCGCGGCGGCCGAGCGGCATTTCGCCGCGGCGCTCGAGATGGACCGCCGGATGGGCTCGGTGGTTCACATCGCCGAGACGCTGGCCCGGCACGCGTTGTTCGCGGCGTCACGCGGGCGCACGGAGGAAGCCCGGCGCCTTGCCGACGAGGCACGCGCGATCGCCACGCCGATCGGTCAGAACCGCGTCGTCGAGCTGGTGGACGCGGTGCTGGTGACGGGCCCGGACGGCTTGACGGACCGGGAGGTCGAGGTGTTGCGGCTGCTCGCCGAGGGGCTGAGCAATCGGGCGATTGGCGAACGCCTCTACATCAGCACCAACACGGCCGCCAACCACGTGCGCAACATCCTGATCAAAACGGGCGCCGCGAACCGCACCCAGGCGGCAATGTACGCCGCCGACCACGAGTTGCTCGGGTGACGACCCTCAGATATCGGAGAGCTTGCCATCGGGCATGACGCGATCGCGGACCTCGACGATCACGTCGGCGGGCAGGCCAGCCCTCGCGGCCGCCGTCCTGATGGCCTCGGGTGAGGGCGCCTCGTAAAGGCAGTAGGTCTTGCGCTTGTCCGCCGACAGGAACGAGTACATCCAGCGAACGCCTTCGAGGTCGTTGATCCGGTTGATGCCGTCGGCGACCTCCAAGCTCGGTTCCATGTCCTCGGCAAAGTTGCGCTCGACCATGAAGATGGGCACGGCGGACTCCTGTCATTGTCTTGCGTCGAACTTACGCCGTGTCAATCGCGCACCGCGTCGGCCTCGCTGGCGAGCAACGTCTGCAGGGTGTCGCGCAATTCGCCCAGCCGCTCGGGGCCCAGCAGCTGTTCCCACCGCTTCTCCAAAGCAACTGCGTTGGAACGCATCACGCGCAGCGCTTGGCGACCGCGCGGCGTCAGCTCGATGATCCTGGCCCGGGCGTCTTCGGGATCGGCCACTCGGGTGACATAGCCGTGCCGCTCCAGGCCGGCGATCCCCTGGGCCACCGCCTGGCGACTCACGTTGAGCCGGTCGGCCAGATCCGACGCGTGCAGGCCGCCGCCCGCCAGCGGCACCAGCGCAACCGCCTGCGCCGGCCGGATGCCGTCGAGGCCGGCAGCGGCGAACGCGGCCCGCAAGCGGGGCGCGCCCGAGGCGGCCACCAGGTTCACCAGCGCCGGGACGGTGGGCTTCCAGTGGCCGTCCGCAACACGTCGCATGGGAAGAGTGTGCCACCTGAGTGTATTTTGACAAGTTACTTGTCAAAATGTCGGCCGGCTGCCACGATGGGTTCATGCGATCGCTGTGCGCTCGGGGGTTCGGTGTCTGTCTCGCTTCGATTTTGGTCGTGGTGCTCGGCGGGTGCGTCGGCGGCGGTCATGCGTTGGGAACGCCCGGCGCCCAACCGATTCCGGTCGGGCAGTCCACGCAATCCATCGATTCCGGCGGCGTCAGCAGGACCTTTCACCTGTACCGACCGCAGGGGTTGCCCGACGCGGCGCCCCTGGTGGTGATGCTGCACGGCGGCTTCGGCAACGGCGCGCAGGCCGAGCGGTCCTACAACTGGGACGCCGAGGCGGACACCGGGCATTTCCTGGTCGCCTATCCCGACGGCCTCAACCGCGCCTGGAATGCCGGGACCTGCTGCGGCGAACCGGAGCGCGCGAATACGGACGACGTCGGTTTCCTTACCGCGATGGTGGGGGCCATCGAACAGGAGATCCCCGTCGATCGCGCGCGCGTCTACGCCACCGGCATGTCGAACGGGGCCATGATGGCGCTGCGGCTGGGCTGCCAGAGCGACACCTTCGCCGCGATCGCCCCCGTCGCCGGCACGTTGCTCACCGACTGCTCCCAAGCGCGACCGACATCGGTGCTGCAGATCCACGGCACCGCCGACGACCGGGTGCCCTACAACGGCGGACCCGGAAAGGCCGTCGCCATCAACGGGAATCCACGCGTCGACGGCCCCTCGGTGGAGTCGGTCAACGCCACCTGGCGGTCCATCGACGGATGCGGACCCCCGACCTCGACCACCGCCGGCAGCGTGACCACGCAGACGGCCGGATGCCCCGACGGGCGCACCGTCGAGTTGATCTCGGTGGCCGGCGCCGGCCATCAATGGCCCGGCGGCCAGCCGAGCCCGCTCGCAGAACTCGCCGGCATCCCCGAACCGTCGACGGCGCTCAACGCCACCGACACCATCTGGCAGTTCTTCGCCCAGAGCCACCGCTGACCATCTGCCCAGCGTCGAGGGGTTTGGGCGATCGACGCGTTTTCGGTGCAACAACTCGACATTCGCCGGTTTACTTGTCATATGGAGCGCTTGCTAGAGCGTGAGGCCGTCCTCGCGAAGCTGGCCGCACTGGCCCGCGCGGTGCGAAAGGGCAAGGGCCAGGCGGTCTTGCTGCGCGGTGAAGCCGGCGTGGGCAAGACCGCGGTGATCATCCGCTTCTCCGCGGGCCTCGACGAGATGCGGGTGCTGCGCGGCTGGTGCGACCCGCTGGCCGCGCCACGGCCGCTGGGCCCGCTTCTGGACGCGCTGGGCGGTGTGGGTCCCACGGCGGCCCGGGCTTTAGATGACGCGATCGAATCGGGTGACACCGGCGCGCTGTACCGGCGGCTGCTGACGGTGTTGCGCGACGGACACCGCTGGGCCTGGCTGATCGAGGACGCCCATTGGGCCGACGGAGCGACCCTCGATCTCATGCGATTCCTGGCCCGGCGCATCGACTCGCTACCGCTGCTGCTGGTGGTGTCCTATCGCGACGACCAGCTTGACCGGCAGCACCCGCTTTCGGTCGCGCTCGGGGATATCGCGACGTGCGCGGGGGTCAGCCGCGTCGGATTGGAGCCGCTGAGCCGGGAAGCGGTCGCGGTGCTCTCCGCCGGCAGCGGTGTCAACGCGGACCAACTGTACGAACTCACCGGCGGAAACCCGTTCTATGTCACGGAAGTGCTGGCGGCCGGGGCGCAAGCGCTGCAGCGAAATGCGTTGCCGCGCACGGTTACCGAGGCCGTCTGGGGCCGCCTGGGGCGGCTGTCGCCCGCGGCGCGCGAGACCGCGCACGCGGTGGCCGTCTGCGGCCCACGGGTGCACCCGGCGGTGCTGGACAAGGCATGCCCGGCCGGCAGCGCGGGGCTGGCCGAATGCCTCGACGCCGGGGTGCTGCACACGGAGTGGGACGCGATCGGGTTTCGGCACGAGCTGGCCCGGCGCGCGACCATTGACCAAATCCCCGCCCATGAGCGCAAGGCCCTGCACGCCCGCGCACTGGACGCCCTTGCCGAACCACCGATCGACCCGAACACGTTCGCAGCGTTGGCTTTTCACGCCGATCAGGTCGACGCCGCCGAAGCCGTGATCCGCTACGGCGTGGCCGGGGCCGAGCGCGCCGCGGCCCTCGGGGCGCCGCGGCAGGCCGCCGACCTGTTCGCGCTCGCGCTGCGGCGCGCCGACACCGAACCGGCCGAGAAAAGGGTCCAGTGGCTCGAGCAACACGCGGTGGCGTGCTACCTCTGCGGGCGCGGCGAGGCCGCCGTGTCGTCCTGGCGCGAGGCGATCGCGCTGCGCCAGGCGATGGGCGACCGGCTGGGCGAGGGCGACGACTTGCGCTGGCTGTCGCACGGATTGTGGGGCCTGGGTCGGGTCAGCGAATCCGCCGACGCGGCACGCGCCTCCCTGCGCCTGCTGGAGGACACCGACCCGTGTCCGCAGCTGGCCTGGTCGTTGGTCAACATGGCCGAGCAGGGCCTGTGGAATTTCGACCCGGCGTGCGCCGACTACGCGGCTCGGGCGATCACCGTCGGCACCCAACTCGGCGACGACGCGGCGGTGGTCCGGGCGCGTGGCTACACCGCGTTGGCCAATGTGGTGCGCACGGACACTGGCTGGGACGAACTGGAAGCGGTCTGGCACCAAGCAAAGGACGCCGACGCCCGCGGCGAGACCGCCGCCTTCTTCGGGGCGGTGAACGGCTACATCGCGGCGATGCACTACGACCCCGATCGGGCGGATCGCTACATCGCCGGCACCGTCGCGTATTGCCGCGACCGCGGCATCTACCTCTTCGAGGGAATCGCCGACGGCGCCGACATGTTGGCGGGCCTGCATCGCGGCCAGTGGGATCGCACCACCGCGCGCGCTGAGGATCTGCTGACCCGCCCCGGGCTGACGCTGGTGAATTGGATCTCGCCGCGCATCACCCTGGCGCTGATCAACGCCCGCCGGGGCGAACAACCGGTCGCCTCGCTGCTCGACGACTTGGAATCCGACTACGAGATAGAGCAACAGCGGTTCTTTCCGATGTGGGCCGCACGCGCCGAAGCCGCCTGGCTGGCCGGCGACGACGACCTGGCTCGCACCGTCGCGCAACGTTCACTGGCCAAGATGGGCGCGGACCGCAATCCCTGGCTGATCTGGCAGCTGCGCCGGTGGGCCCAACTTCCCGGTGGCCCGCCAGAGCCAATCGCCGGCGATGGCCCAGTCACTCCGTTCCAGCTGGAGATCGGCGGCGACTGGCGCGGGGCCGCGGCGGCCTGGGAACGCCGCGGCTGCCCCTACGACGCGGCCATCGCCCGGCTCGGCGGCGACGTCGCCGCGGCGGAATCGGCGCTGGCAACCTTCCGTGGCCTCGGAGCACGAGCGGCGGCCCGCCGGGCCCAGCAGCGCCTGACAACGCTGCGCGGTGATGCTCGTCGCGGCAAGGGCGCCGGCACGGTTTCCGACCCGGACGGGCTGACCCGACGGCAACGCGAGGTCCTTGCGTTGATCGCCGCCGGGCACAGCGACGCCGAGGTGGCCACCAAACTGTCCATCAGCCCCAAGACCGTCGGGCATCACGTCGCCGCTATCCTGACCAAACTCGGTGTTGACAACCGCACGCAAGCCGCGGCCCGCGCCCGAAACGCCGGACCCTACGGCAGCCCCGGCCGTCGCTGATCCTCAACGCGCCGAACGTCATTCGTCCAACATCGCGTCGATCAGCCGGTGCAGCACCTCCCCCGTCTCCCGGCGGGCGCGCTTTGGGTCGTCGGCGGTGGCGATGACCATGGCCGCCTCGTCGAGCGCGCCGATCAGGATGTGGGCCAACGGCCGCATCGGTTGCTCGGCCAACTGTCCGGCCTTGACGGCCTCGGTGAGCAGCTGTTCGGTCATGCCCAGGCTGTAGCGCTGCGCGACGTCCCGGAACGCCGGCCACCCGAGCACGCTGGGCGCGTCGAGCAAGATGAGCTGGCGTACCTCGGGATCGCCGGAAACGTCGAGCCAGGCGTCGACGGCGGCTCGAATCGCGTTGGCGGGCGTCGTCGCTCCGGACTCGGCCACGATGGTGCCCATCCGGGCCATCACATCCTGCTCGACGGCCTCGACCACCTCGGCGAAAAGCGTTGCCTTGTCGGCGAATTGGTGGTACATCGCGCCGCGGGTGACCCCGGCGGCCGTCGCAATCTCCGGCGTCCCGACCTCCGCGTAACCGCGCAGACCCCACAGACGGCGGGCAGCCGAGATCAGCGCGTCGCGGGTCGCCGCGGAGCGCTCCTCCTGGGTCCGTCTCTTGATTTCCATACAGCCTGTTGGTAACTTACGAACAGACAGCCTGTTTGTAAATGTACCTTTCGATGTAGGAGTCAGCCATGTCGACGATCGACATTAGTGCCGGGACCATTCACTACGAAGCAACCGGACCCGAGAACGGCAGGCCCGTCGTCTTCGTGCACGGGTACATGATGGGCAGCCAACTGTGGCGTCAGGTCGGCGTGCGCCTCGCCGATCGCGGGCTGCGCTGCATCGCCCCCACCTGGCCCCTGGGCGCGCATCCGCAGCCCCTGCGGGCGGGCGCCGACCGGACCATTTACGGTGTCGCCGGCATGGTCGCCGAGGTGCTTGCCGCCCTCGATCTCGAGGACGTGGTGTTGGTCGGCAATGACACCGGCGGGGTCGTCACCCAACTCGTCGCGGTGCACCATCCCGAGCGGCTGGGGGCGCTGGTGCTCACCAGTTGCGATGCGTTCGAACACTTTCCACCGCCGATCCTCAAGCCGGTGATCCTGGCGGCCAAGTCCAAGATGATGTTCAAGACCGTCGCCCAGGCCATGCGCGCGCCGGCCGCGCGCAAGCGCGCCTTCGACGGCCTCGCATACACCAACATCGACGAACTCACCGAGGCATGGGTGCGTCCGGGGCTGTCCGACCCGGCGATCGCCGAAGACCTGCGCCAGTTCAGCCTCTCGATGCGCACGGAGGTCACCACCGGCGTCGCCGCGCGACTGCACGAGTTCGACAAGCCCACGCTCATCGCCTGGTCGGCCGACGACGTGTTCTTCGAGCTCGCGGACGGCGAACGGCTGGCCGCGACCATCCCCAACGCCCGCCTCGAGGTCATCGAGGGGGCGCGCACGTTCTCGATGCTCGACCAGCCGGAGCGGCTCGCCGATCTGCTGTCGTCGATAGCGGTCCGCACCTAGCTCGGGAGGCCGATTGGCGGGCGCTACGCTCGCGGCATGCAAAAGGTGCTGCAAGGCAGGCGGATCCTGGTAACGGGCGGAGCCACCGGTATCGGCGCGGCCGCCATCGGAGTCCTCACCGACGCGGGGGCCGAGGTGGTCGGCACCTACCACAAGACCCCGCCGCCGGATGGGCTGGCGAACACGTGGCTGCAATGCGACGCGCGCGACGCCGACGCCGTTACGGCGATGGTGCGGCAGGCCGCGGACCACCTCGGCGGGCTCGACGTCCTGGTGAACGCCGCGGGGCTGTGGCAGGCCGGAATTCCGGGCTACATCGGCGCCGACGACATCTCGTTCCTGTTGGACACCAACGTGAAGGCCACCATCCTGACCAATCAGGCCGCCTACTCGGTGATGAAAGAGCAGAACCCCAAGGGCGGCAGGATCATCAATTTCGGGTCGTCCGAAGCCGTACAGGGCAGCGCGATCTCGGCGGTCTACGCCGCAACGAAGGGCGCGGTGCAGGCCTGGACACGATCGGCCGCGAAAGCCTGGGGCTCCGACAACATCACCGTCAACGCGTTGGCTCCGGCGGTAGAGACACCGGGCTCCGACCGTTTCCGGGATTTCCTCGGTCCCGATGCGAGCGCCCTCATCGATCAGCAGATGCAGCTGATGATCCCGATCGGCGGGAAACTCGGTGATCCCGCGCGGGACGTGGGGCCCATGCTCGTGTTCCTGGCCGGCACCGGCTCGGGCTTCATCACCGGGCAACTGCTGGCCGTCGACGGCGGACTGATGATGGTGGGCGGTTAGCACCCGGGGCTGGGGACCGCCGCTAAGATAAGACGGACCGTCTCGTCTCGTAACCGAAGGTGGACCGCTGCGATGGCCGACGACACGATTCAGGCGCTGCTGCGTAAGCGCCTGACCGACCCTGCCGTTGCCATCAAACACGGCCATTTGCAATGGACTTGGGATCAATACCTCACCGAGGCGACGGCGCGGGCCGCGGCCCTGATCGCCGCCGCCGACCCGCGTCGACCGATGCACGTCGGCGCCCTGCTGGGAAACACGCCGGAGATGCTGGCCCAGATGGCCGCCGCCGGGCTCGGCGGCTACGTGCTGTGCGGAGTGAACACGACGCGGCGCGGCGAGGCCCTGGCCGCGGATATCCGGCGGGCCGACTGTCAGTTCGTGGTCACCGACCCCGAGCATCGGCCGCTGCTCGACGGCTTGGACCTCGGGAGAACGCAAATCCTGGACACCTCGACGCCGCAGTGGGCCGAATTCCTCGGGAGCGCAGGCGAACTGGTCCCCCACCGCGAGGTCACCGCGATGGACGCGTTCATGATGATCTTCACGTCGGGAACCAGCGGTAATCCCAAGGCGGTCCAGGTGTCCCACCTGATGGCCACGTTCGCCGGTATCAACCTGGTCCAACGCTTCGGCCTGACCGAGCGGGACACCTGCTACGTGTCCATGCCGCTGTTTCACTCCAACGCGGTCGTCGCCGGATGGGCTCCCGCCGTGGTCTCCGGCGCCGCGATCGTCCCTGCGAAGTTCTCGGCGAGCAACTTCCTTGACGACATCCGCCGCTACGGGGCCACGTACATGAACTACGTCGGCAAGCCCCTGGCCTACATCCTCGCCACCCCCGAACGCGACGACGACGCCGACAACCCACTGCGGGTGGCGTTCGGCAACGAGGCCAACGACAAGGACATCGAGGAGTTCGCCCGCCGATTCGGCGTTCAGGTCGAAGACGGCTTCGGCTCCACGGAGAACGCGGTCATCGTGATCCGCGAACCCGGGACGCCGAAGGGGTCGATCGGCCGCGGCGTCGACGGGGTCGCGGTCTACAACAGCGAGACCGTCACCGAATGCGCCGTCGCACGCTTCGACGCCAACGGGGCGCTGGCCAACGCCGACGAGGCAGTAGGCGAGTTGGTCAACACCGCGGGCTCGGGGTTCTTCACCGGCTACTACAACGACCCCGAGGCCAACGCCGAACGCATGCGCCACGGCATGTACTGGTCGGGGGACCTGGCCTACCGCGACGCCGACGGCTGGATCTACCTGGCCGGGCGCACCGCCGATTGGATGCGCGTGGACGGCGAGAACCTGGCCGCGGCTCCCATCGAGCGGATCCTGTTGCGGCACAGCGCCATCAACCGCGCAGCGGTGTACGCCGTCCCGGACGAACGGGTGGGAGATCAGGTGATGGCCGCGATCGTCCTCAACGACGGCGCCGAGCTCGACCCCGATGCGTTCGAAGCCTTCCTCAACGCGCAACCCGACCTGTCTCCGAAGGCCTGGCCGCGATACGTGCGCATCGCCGCAGACCTGCCCAGCACCGCCACCCACAAGGTGCTCAAACGCCAGCTGATCGCCGAAGGCGCGTCCGCCGGCCAGGGCGAAATCCTCTGGGAGCGTGACGGGCGCGGTACCGCCTACCGGCAGGCCACGTCCAGTGGCGATCGCAAGCGCGGCGTAGCCGGGCGCTGCGGGTCGCCACCATCGGTCTAGCGCGGGTCCCTGGGTGCCCGACGGCGGATCTGCCCCTTCGCCCGTCGCACCCGTTTGACCGGATCTCGGCTTGTGCCGCCGGCGATCTCGTCGCGCAGCTGCGCGATGTTGGAGATCTCCGCATACAAACCGCGAATCGCGTAGTCCAGCACCGCGAACGAGCAACGCTGGTCCGGGTCATCGGCCAGACCGAGGTCGCGAGAGCGCTGCCGCGACCACAGCGCCTCGTCCAGCCGGGCGCGGGTCGCCTCGAGATGGCGATCCAGCGTGTCGACCAGGTGTTCCGGATTTTCGCCGCGCGCAAGCCAGGTCTTGAGGATGACGGGGTGTTTGATGACCACCCGATCCTCGGCCGGAAAGTGCTGGACCCACCGGCGCAGCGCGTCCAGGCCCGAATCGGTGGTCTCGTACAACGTGATCGCCCGCTTGCCGGATTGGGCGCCGATCTCGCTGACCATGCCCCGCTCCAGCAAGCGGTTCAGCTCGCGCCGCACGTGGCTCACCGACGGCGACCAGTAGAAGTGGCCGACCGAAAGTTCGGCACGCATCTTGATCTCACCGGCGGTGAGTTGCTCGTCGTTCGCGGCCAACACGCCCAGCACCAGGTAGGCCGTCACCGGAAGGCCGTTGCTGGTGCGGGCGGGACTCATTGCAATCCAGTGAAATACGGCAGGGTGACGTCGGCGCCGACGGCGTGGAATTGCACCCGGACGCGCATGCCGATCGCCAGGTCACCCGGGTCCACCCCGACGACGTTTGTCAGCATCTGGTAGCCCTCGTCCAGCGTGACGATCGCCGGCGCATAGGGAGGCTCGAATTCCGCGGTGACCGGGCGATGCACCACCGTCCAGCTGTAGATCTCGCCGAGCCCGCCGCTGCACTCCCACCGCAGTTCGGCCGAAAGGCATTGGCGGCAGTGCTCGGTCGGCGGAAAGTTCGACAGGCCACACGCTTCGCAGCGTTGGTAACGCAACTCCCCCGCCCCACAGCCCTGCCAGAAGGGGACGCTGAGTTCGCTGCTGGCGTGGGGCACCGGCCCGCTCTGTGGCCGCAACGGTTCGGATCTCATAACGGCTCGTCTCCCAGGATCAGCACGGTGGTGAACAGGGCTCCCGCACCTCCGTTGCTGCAGAACGCGATGTGCGCGTCGGGCACCTGGAGGTCACCGGCCTGGCCGCGCAGCTGCTGAACGGCCCGGACGGCCCGCTGCATCATCTGCGGATTGGAGCCGGCGTGGCTGAACGACATGGTCCCCCCGTCGGTGGTGACCGGATGGCTGCCGTCGATCGCGATGTGGCCGTCGGCGACGAACGGTCCGCCCTCGCCGTCGCCGCAGAAGCCGAAAGCCTCTAGCTGGCGGATGATTTCGAAGGAGAACGGATCGTAGAGCTCCAGCACGTCGACGTCGTCGGGACGCAGGCCGGCGTGGGCGAACGCCCGCTCGGCCGCGCGCCTGCCCACGACGCCATTGACGTAGTCGCCGTGATCGCCGCTCCGGCCGGCGAGGTCCCAAGCGGGCGGGTGCTGATACGACGGGCCGTGAAAGTCCGCGCCGCTGCCCAACGCGTAGATCGGTTGGCCGGCGACGTCCACCTGGTCGATGTTGGCCACGACGAGAGCGCAGCCGCCCTCGGAGGTGGTGGCGCAATCGAGGAGATGAAACGGGTCGGCGATCGGCCGCGACGCGGTGATGTCCTCCGCCGCGAACGGACCCCGTTGGTAGTAAACGGCTTCGGGGTTTCGCGACCCGTTGTTGCGAATCGTCGCCGCGACCATCGACAGTTGTTCGCGGGTGGTGCCGTAGACGTGCATGTGGCGCCGGGCGATCAGCGCGAACTCGGCGGTGGTGAACATCCCCCAGGGCGCGACGAATTCGTTCTCGGGCCGGGTCCACGGAGCAGTGGCCTGATGGTCGCGGTATTCACCGGCTTGCGCGGCGACCAGGACGACGACGTCGGCCATGCCGTGCTCGATCGCGGCCACCGCCTCGGTGATCATGCCGACCCCGAAAGCCAGTCCCTGCCAGGCCGGTCCGAGGCGCAGGTCGTAGATCAACGCGGTGGACAGCGGGCCCGCGCTGATCCCGTCGACGTCCTCGAGGCTCAGGCCGGCGTCGGCGAGCGCTCCGTGAATGGCCTTGAGCGCCAGGCTTCGTGACGTTTCGCCGTCCAGCCGGCGGCCCTGCCGGGTGTTGTGCACTCCGACGATCGCCGCGGTCCGCTTCACCGGGCTAGTTTTCATCCGCGACAACTCCCAGGTAGGTTCCGACGACGTCGTATTCTTGCCCGTCGCGCTCGATGGTGCCGATCGTCGTGGTCCGCGCGCGGCGGGGCGCGGCACCGGCTTCGACCACGTCGATCCGCACGTCGATCGGCCGTGCCGATTGCGGATCGGTGATCTCGACGACCATCGCCACCGCCCGTTCGCTCTCGTCCCACTCGACACCGGTGATCCGATGGCGGGCGGTCAACTCCATCACCACGGAGTCCTGGCGCACCAGGAACCGGACCGGGGCGCAGGGCTCCCCAGCGCGCGGCGGGACGCACAGCGTGACCGCCACGTCAGAGGCCCGCCGGGCGTGCGCTGGTGGCCCCCAAGGCGCGCAGCTCCACCAGATCCCGTTGACTGCGCCCAAGAATTCCCGTCAGCACCTCGTCGGTGTGCTGGCCATACAACGGGGGCACCCGCCGAAGCCAGCGTCGTGGCTTCCCGACGAACGCGAAGGGCATGCCGGTGCACAGGAACGAGCCCGCGACGGGGTGGTCGATCTCTTCCCAGAAGCCTCGGGCGAGCAGTTGCGGGTCGCTCAGCAGCTCCGCGGCTGGCGTGACGCGCGCCGCCGCCAGCCCGCCGGCGCGCAGCGCCGCCGCTGCGTCGGTCGCCGAACGCCGGGCGGTCCAGCCGGAAATGAGCTTGTCGATTTCGTCGGCCCCGTCGCGCCAGGCCGCGCTGTCCGGGCCGAGGTCGGGTCGCTCGATGAGCGCCGCCAACGACGCGCGAGCGGCGTCTCCCTGGGCGGCGAGCGCGACCCATTCGTCGTCGCCACGGCACGGGTACACGCCCTGGGGCGTCGCGCCCGGGCCCCTGTTTCCGTTGCGGCGCAACTCGATCCCGTAGCGCGAGTACTCGACCACCACCTCGGCGGCCACGTTCAGCGCAGCCTCGACCATCGTCGACTCGACATGCATGCCGGTCCCGTCCCGGTCGCGAACCACGAGCGCCGCAACCGCGGCGAACGCGGCATGCAGCCCCGCCATCGGGTCGCACACCCCACGCGGGATCACCGGAGGGCCGTCGGCGTGACCGGTCACCCACGCCATCCCGGTCGCCTGCTCCATCGTCTGGGCGAAGCCCACGCGATCGCGCCACGGGCCGTCGAGGCCAAACGCGGGCATCCGCACCATGATTGCGCGCGGATTGGCCGCGGTCACGGCATCCCAGTCCAGGCCGAAATTCTCCATCACCCGAGGTGAGAAGTTCTCGATCACCAAGTCGCTCGCGGCGATGAGCTCCAAGGCGATGGCGCGCCCGGCGTCGACGCTGAGTTCGGCGCTGATGCCACGCTTGTTGTTGTTGCTGCACAAGAACACCGGGCCCCACTCCCACCACTGGTCCCAGTCGGGTGGGCGGCCGGCGGAAAGCCTCATGCCGTCGGGCCGGCGGACGCCCTCGAGCTTGATCACGTCGGCGCCGAGGGAGCCCAGGAATTGGGTGGCGACCGGCCCCGCCCAGAACGCGGTGAAGTCGGTTATCCGTATGTCGGACAACGGGAGTGCGCCAGCGTCGGCGGCCTGCGGCCGGTCGGGCCGCGGCGGCCAGTGGACACCGCCGTTGTCCGCGCCCAGCAGCGGGGGCCGTCCGGGCGGCGTTGTCGCCATCGCGTCGCTCCGATACGGCACCCGCGGCTGCACGCCGCCGGGTCCCGATTCGACGAAGACGCCGCGCTCGACGAAGTGGTCGACCTTCTGCAGCGTGGCCGGGGTGCCGATGGGGGCCACCGGGATGCGGAAGGCCACCGCGAGGTCGGTGATCTCTTGCGTGGTACGGGTTTCCGTCCACTGCGTGACCATGCCGAGGAATTCGTCGCGGCGCTCGACCCGCCCGACGAACGACGCGAGCTCGGCGTCGTCGAGCAGGTCGGCACGATCGATCATCACCAGAAAGTCCTGGAACTGTTGCGCGGTGATGGTGCAGAAGCCGACCATGCCGTCGGCCGTGGGAACGATCGACGGCAGTTCCAGGCTGCGTTGCTGCTGAAGGGAATCCGCGCCCAGCACACTGGCCGACATGGCGGACAGCCCACCCATGGCGATCGCCATCGCCTCGTAGGTCGAGAGGTCGATGACCTCCCCGCCTCCGCCCCGGGCGGCGCGGCGGGCCGTCGCGGCGGCGACGGGCGCGGCGAACGACCCGGCCAGCCACTCACCGAGCCGCCCGCCCGCCTGCACCGGTTCGTCGCCCGGCCAGCCGCGGCCGTCGATCGAGCCGCACAGCGCCTGCAGGATGAACTCGTTGGCCACCAGCTGTTCTTCGACGTAGGGCCCGGTGGTGCCGAACGGCGTCACCGCCACGATCACCGCCGACGGTCCGGTGTGCGCGGTGATGTCGTCGACGGTCCAGCCGTCGGTCAGGTCGGTGAGCACGATGTCGGCGCCGGCCAGCAGCGCCGCCGCCCGCCCACGGTCGTTCACCGACTTCTTGCCAGCGGCCAGGTAGCCGAACAGCGCGCCGGCGGGCCCGCCAGCCGACCAGCTCCGCATCGAATCGCCCTGCGGCGATTCGATTTTCACGACCTCGGCGCCGGCATCGACGAACATCTTGCCGCAGTAGGACACCGCGAGGCCGTTGGACAACTCCAGCACCCGCCAGTCGGCGAACGGTGCCCGGGCGGCCACTCAGTTGCCCAGGGTGGTGGCGCGCCCGGCGATGCCCGTTATCTCGACCGTCGGCGGCGGCTGCCCCTGCGCCAGGGCCTGCAGACCGGCCTGCGTCATCCGGGTCCACGCGTCGAGGTCGCGCTGGCCGGCCGGGCGGCCGACGTGTGTGACGACGTCGACGTCGCTGGCCTGCGAGCGCAGATAGCCGGCGCGGGCGTGCTCCTTGGGTATGTACCGGAAGGGGTCGAACGAGTATGCGGCCATGGCGTTTTCGTGCGTGATCTTGTCGATGACCGAGTCGTCCAGGTGCCCCATGGTCTCGATGACGTCCTCCGGTGCGAACGGCCAGTTGCTGTCGGAATGCGGGAAGTCGGACTCCCAGCACAGCATGTCCTCGTTGAACCAATCCATGTTGCGCACGCCGACCTTGTCGCTGATGAAGCAGGTGTAGAAGTGGCGCTTGAACACATCGCTGGGTCCGGCATAGCCGGGTGGAAATTTCGCCAGCGTCCAGCCCGAGTGGCGGTTGTAGACGTGCTCGGCGCGCCAGAGGAAGTAGGGAATCCAGCCGACATCACCCTCGGTGAGCGAGAACTTCAGCTGCGGGAAGTCGGCCCAGAATTCGGCCCAGATCAGCTCGGTGAAGGTGAACATGCTCATCATCGACGACGCCGTCATCTGCACGCTGGGCGGCGCGTCCGTCGACACCTGCGGAGAGCGAGACGCCGAGCCGACATGGGTGCACAGGACCGTCTTGTTCTCGCAGACGGCCTCGAACAGCGGATACCAGTATCTGGTGTGAATGCTGGGCATTTGCAAGGCTTCCGGGTTCTCCGAGAATGTCACCGCGTGGCAGCCCTTGTCGGCCAGCCGCTTGACCTCCTTGGCGGCCTCGGCGACGTCGAAGAGCGGCAGGATGCCGCAGGGGATGAACCGGCCCGGGTAGGCCGCGCACCACTCGTCGACGTGCCAGTCGTTGTAAGCCTTGATCATCACCAGGTTCACGTCCCGGTCGGGGCCCTGGTTGAGCACCTGGCCCGAGAAGCCGGTGAAATTGGGGAAGTTCAGGCCCGCCAGCTGGCCGCCGGCGTTCATGTCGTGGACACGCTCGTCGACGTTGAAGCAGCCCGGCCGCATCTCGTCGTAGCGCGAGGCGTCGATGTTGTACATTTCGCGGGGCTTTCCGGCGACGGCGTTCAGGCCCATGTTGCGTCCGCGAACCTCGCCGTAGTACCACTGCTGGACGCCGTCGGGTTCGAGGACCACCCGGGGCGCCAGGTCCCTATATTTCGCGGGGACGTGCGCGTCGAACATGTCGGCCGGCTCGGCGATGTGGTCGTCCACGCTGATCAGGATCAGGTCGTCCTTGTTCATGCCGCACTCCTCTGCCGATATAGCGACTAGTAGACAATGATTCCTGTCACAGAGTCAACGGCTCCGTGGGTTATGGCCGAACGGCAAATACGCGCTGGCACCGCAATTATTCAGCAGCTTCAATCGCCCGCCCACCATGCAGTCCGAGCCAATGGTAAGGGACTATTAGTCCAATGCCGCAGGTGAGGCCGGACAGGGCCGCGCGTCCCACGTGGGTCGCCCTCCCGATATTCGGGCGAATCGGCGCCCGGAGGCTGACGCATCGTCTATGCATGTGGCTATGGCTGAAACCCAGGCTCCGAATGCGCGCGCCGCGTGGCAGTTCTTCCAGCAGATGCTGGCCGACGTCACCAAGATCGTGACCGAGGACGCCGAATCCGAACGGGAGCTCCTCGAGGGGCTGCGCGTCATCGCCCGCGTCTCGTCGCTGTGTTCGCAACTGTCCGTCGAGGCCGACCCCGACCGGCCGACGTTCTTCGATATGTGTTCTCCGACAAGGATGATCGGCGGGCCCAACCCGGACGGCAACTACTACCTGGCGATGATCCGCGGTGACCGCCGCTACCGGATCACCGGCACCCGGGGCACCAGCGCCTACCTTGGGTTTCAGATCCTCGCCGGCACCGGCCTGACCCCGCGCCGGATGGCCAACTACATCAGCGACACCGGCCTGACGCTAAACGGCGACGAGCTCGCGCTGGTGCTCTCTTCGGAAGAACCCGCCGATCTCGCCGGCGCGCAATGGGTGAAGATCCCCGAGGACGCGTCCTCGGTCGTCGTCCGCGAGTACATCGGCGACCCCGCCTCCGAGACGTTGGCCACCATGCGCATCGACGCCCTGGACCCCGACCCCGTCGCGCCGTTGACCGACGACGAACTCGCCGACCAGTTCACGGCGATGGCCTGGTCGCTGATGAAGCTGGTCACGCTGCACCGCACCATCAAGCCCGAGCTTCTGGAGACGCCCAACACGCTGCTGACCGCCGAGGCCGCCGATCTGGGTGCCGCCGACACCACACCGGACAACCTCTACATGATGGGGACATTCCGGCTCGATCCCGGGCAGGCGCTGGTTCTCGACATCGAGCCGCCCGACACGCGCTACTGGAACGTGACGCTGGAAAGCCTCTGGCACGAGTGCCTGGAGCCGCGCCGCCGGCACAGCTCGGTGACAAGTCGCGCGGTGCGGCCCGACGCGGACGGGCGGGTGCGGATCGCCATCTCGGCGGAGGACTTCGGCATCGGCCACTGGCTCGACACCGGCGGCCGGCACCGCGGGTTCGTGGTGGTGCGCTGGCTGGACAACCCCAGCCCGCCCGACGTCTCGGTGTCGGTCCACGAGGGAAAGGTCCGGGCATGACGCTGCAGGAGCGATTCACCCCGGAGCGGCTGATCGCCACTGCCTGCGAGGAGGCCGGGAGTGACGACTTCGGCGACGACGGGTGGCAGGCCGGGCTGCAGCGGCTGACCGACGGGCTGGTCAACGAGGCGCGTTTGTCGGCGATCGGGGTGGAGATCGCCTACCTCGACGTCATGCGCGCCCTGAAGAACCGGCTCGGCGTAATCGACTGGCGCAAGCAACATCCGGAGGTCGCCGACAAGCCGATCACGGCGCCGATCTTCATCGTGGGCCAGCCGCGCAGCGGCACCACGATCCTCTATGACCTGCTCGCCCAGGACCCCGACCTGCGGGCGCCGCTGACGTGGGAGGTGGATGCGCCCTGTCCGGTCCCGCAGCCCGAGACCTATCACGACGACCCGCGGATCGCGCAGACCCAGGCCAGCATCGAACTCTCCGAGCAGATCATCCCGGGATTCTTGGCATTTCACCCGATGGGGGCGCTCGTCGGGCAGGAGTGCGTCCGCATCACGGCCAGCGAGTTCACCAGCATGATCTTCTCGGTGCAATACCGGCTGCCGAGCTACTACCGCTGGCTGCTGTACGAGGCCGACCACGCCGGCGCCTACCGCTTCCACCGAATCTTCCTGCAGCACCTGCAGTCCGGCGTCTCCGGTCAGTGGCTGTTGAAATCGCCGGCGCACCTGTGGCACCTCGACACCCTGCTCGCCGAATATCCGGACGCGCTGATCGTGCAGGCCCACCGCGATCCGCTCAACGTCATCTCATCGATCGCCGCGCTGACCCACCACCTGCGGCGGATGGGCAGCGACGAATCCGACATCGCCGAGTGCGCGGCCCAGTCCTACGAAGAAGTGGTCGTCGGCCTCGAGCGCGGGATGGCCCTGCGCGACAGCGGCGCGGTGCCGCCCGGCCGCGTGGTGGACGTGCTGTTCACCGATTTCATGAACGACCCGTGGACCACGATCAAGGACATCTACCAAAAGCTGGGCCGCGAGCTGAAACCCGAGGCCGCCCAGCGGATGCGCGACTTCCTGGCCGCCCACCCCGGCGACGGCGGGGGCAGCCGATACACCTGGTCGGACACCGCCCTGGACGCCGCCGAGGTCCGCGACCGGGTGAGCGCCTATCAGGACCGCTACGGGGTGCCGACCGAGCGGTTGAAGTGACTCGTTTCAGCCCTGCCACATCCGGCACATATGTCACCCATTTCCGGGACATGTCGAAGTGCCCGCCTCGCAGCGACAATCCGTGAACGCGGCTGTCTCGAAGGCCGGTTGTCGCTGCGAGGCGGGCAGATCGAACATCGTTGCCCGCACATGCCATTGTGGCGGATGTGACGCGGCTGTTACTCGGCCGGTTCGTACCGCAGCATGGTGACGTCGTGGTCGGGATAATCGCAGAACACCGGGCGCACCCGCATCCCGACCCTCAGGTCCGCCGGGTCGACGTTCACCATCTCGGTGGAAAACCTTGGCCCCTCGTCCCATTCGACAATGGCCAGCAGCTGGGGAACCGCGTCGGCGAAGTGCGGGCCGACGGGGCGGCGCGCCACCGTGAACGAGTACAACGTTCCCATCCCGGATATCTCGCGCCATTCCAGGTCGTCGGCCAGGGTGTGCGGGGCACGCACCCGCGGATAGAACACGTAGCTCTGCGACGACGGCGAATACTGGATGACGATGTGATGCTGAGCCAACGCGTCCCAGAACGGCGCGGTGGTAGGCGTTTTGACGGGCATCGGCCGCTCGAAGGTCATCGTCAGTCTCCCTGCAGGATGAGCGTCGTCTGCTCGGACAGGATTCCACCGTTTCCGGAGACGAAGGCGCGGTTGCAGTCGGCGACCTGGGCCGCGCCGGCGCGCCCCATGATCTGGCGGGTGGCGTCACATACGTGGTGCATGCCGCCCGCCAATCCGGCCTGGCCGAAACCGAGTTGGCCGCCGGCGGTGTTGAGCGGGAAGTCGCCGCGGAAGGTCAGGTCGTGGTTGGCAACGAACTCCATGCCCTTGCCCTTCTCGCAGAACCCCGCGTCCTCTAGCGACAGCAGCACGGTGATGGTGTAGCAGTCGTAGATCGACACCATGTCCATGTCATCGCGGGTCAGATCGGTCATCGCAAAGGCAGTGTCCGCGGCCTCAGCGATCGGGGTGCGCAGCAGATCCTTGGCGTAAGTCGGGGTCTTGAACGGCACGTGCTCGCCGAATCCCCTGACCCAGACTGGACGATTGCGCGAGCGCCGCGCCAGGTCCGCGTCCGCGACGACGACGGCGGCGCCCCCGACGCAGGGCATCACGATCTCGAGCATGTGCAGCGGGTCGGCGATCACCGGGCTGGCGAGGACGTCCTCCACGGTGAGCGGCTTGTCTTTCCAGATCGCGCCCTCGGTGTGGTTGGCGTTGATCCGCTGGTCGACGACGATCTTGGCCATCGCCCGCTCGTCGTAGCCGTAGACGGCCGCGTAGCGCTGGGCGACCTGGCCGTACGGGCCGTTCTGGCCGAGGTTGCCGTACGGGATCTCGAATTCCGCTTGGGGGGAGCCGTATTGGTTGCTCGACGAGCCGAAGTACAGGGCGTCGCCGTAAGCTTTGGGCTTCTTCTTGGACATGGGAGTGATGTAGCGGGCGGGCAGCGCGCACAGTACCGCCTCGCAGATGCCGAGTTCGACGGCCGCGGCCGCCCGCCACACCATGGCCGCCGCGCTGGCGCCGCCGAGGTCAACGTGCTCGGCGAATCTCGCTCCGACGCCGAGGTATTCGGCGATCGTGGAGGGTACGAAGATCTCCGACTCGGCCAGGTGCGAGGCCACGATGCCGTCGACGATCTCGAAAGGCAGTCCGGCGTCGCCCAGCGCGGCGGCGCCGAGCTCGGCCCATTGTTCGATGGCGAACGGTGCGGGCGATGCCTTGCTCATGCGCTCGGGCGCCAGCTCGACGTACCCGACGATCGCGGCTTCTCCACGTAATCCCATGCGGTGTCCTTATTTCCGGGGCAAACCGAGAATCATCTGCGCGATGATGTTCAGTTGGATCTCCCTCGTCCCGCCGCCGATCAGCTCGGCCGGCAGGTGCAGATAGGGTTCCACGACCGCGGCGTCGGGGTCATCGACCATCGCCACCCGCCCGGTCAGCTGCAGCGTGGCCTCGAAGGTGCGGCGCAGCAACACGTTCATCGCCACCTTGGCGATGCTCGAAGCCGGACCGGACGCCTGCCCGTCGAGTAGCCGGATGGTTTCCCGCACGCCGAGCGCCCGGATGGCGTTGGTGTAGGCGTCGAGTTCGCCAAGCTCACGCAAGGCGTCGTCACGATCCGGCCCGGGTTGTGCGGCGAGGCGGCGGAGCGCGACGGCCCGGTCGAACTTGACGTATCCGCTGATGGCCGAACGCTCTTCGGCCATCGTGGCGATCGCCAGGCTCCAGCCGTCGGTGGGACCGCCCAGCAACATCTCGTCGGGAACGAAGACGTCGTTGAAGAACACCTCGTTGAAGTGCGCCTGCCCGGTCGCCGTCTTGATGGGCTGGATTTCGATTCCGGGCGATCGCATGTCGATGATGAAGTAGCCGATGCCGCGATGCTTGCTGGCTTCGGGGTCGGTGCGCGCCAGCAGCGCGCCCAGGTCGGCATACTGCGCCAACGAGGTCCAGATCTTGTGGCCATTGATCCGCCAGCCGCCGTCGACCTTGGTGGCCCGGGTGGCCAGCGACGCCAGGTCGGAGCCCGCACCCGGCTCGCTGAACAGCTGGCACCAATGGATCTCGCCGCGCTGGGTCGCCGGGATCAGCTTCTCCTGTAGCTCTTTTGGTGCGGCGGTCAGCACCGAGGGCAGGATCCACTCGGCGATGTTCAGCGATGGCCGGACCAAGGCGGGCCGCTTGGCGAACTCCTCGTCGATGATGAGCTGTTTGAGCGGGCCCGCGTCGACGCCCCATGGCGCGGGCCAGTGCGGCGCCATCAGCCCGGCGTCCGCGAGCAGCGTGCGCTGCCGCCCGGAGGCCTGGTCCGGGTAGTCGCCGTGCGGCGCGGGCGTGTCATTGCGCAACTGCATTGCCGCATCGAGGGTTTCGGCGACCCAGGCACGAAACTCGGATTCCGCGTCGCCCAGGTTGACGGACATGTCGCGGGTCTGGGTGCAGGTGAGCTCGCCCAGCCGCCGCGCCCAGCGGTTCGCCGGACCGATCGATCCCGCCAGGCTGATGGCCCGGCGCCAGTACAGGTGCACGTCATGTTCCCAGGTGAAGCCGATGGCGCCGAGCATCGTCAGCGCGTCGAGCACCAGGTCCGGAATCGGTGAGACGGCGATCGTCGCCGCCCCGCCGGCGGCGAGGCGGTGCTGGTCGAGTGGTTCGTCCACCGCGCGGACCGCGTCCCACGCCGCGGCGGTCGCCAACTCGGTGTTGACGAGCAGCATCGCCGCGCTGTGCTGCAGGGCCTGAAAGGTACCGATCACCTTGCCGAACTGCTCGCGGATTCGCAGGTGCGCAGTGACCGCGTCGACACACCACTGCGCGATGCCGGCCATCACGCTGGCCACCAATCCGACCGCGACGCACTCGGCTCGGTCGGCGTCGAGCCCTCCCAGCACGGCAGACTCGGCGGCGACATATTCGCTAAGCCGCAGGATCCCCACATCGGTCACCAGGTCGGTGCCGCGCACGGTTTCGATGGCCGCCGTCGGCTTTGTGGTGTCAACCGCCACCCAGACGTCGTCGCCGTCCCCGGTCCGAGCGCACACCAGGACGACCCGCGCCGAACAGACGCCCGCCGTCACGGCCGACGCGCCGTCGAGCACCCAGCGTTGGCCGTCGCGACGCGCGTGGAAGTCACCGCCACCGGGAAGGACGACCGCCGCGGGCAAGCCGGACGCCAGGTCGCGCACCAATGACTCCGCGGTCGGGTTCGGATCGGCCAGCAGCGCAACGGCTCCCGCGGTCACGGTGGGCAGGAGCGGGCCGGGCAGCAACGCCTTGCCGGCCGATTCCAGCACACACGCCGCGTCGATGAGCCGTCCGCCCTGACCGCCGAGGCGCTCTGGCAGGTGCACCGCGTGAAAGCCGTTGGCAACCAACGCGTCCCACCACTCCGGAAGGCGTCCGGCGGCGAAGTCATCGAAGCTCTCGCGGGTTGCGGCGATCGGGGCGTGCCGGCCGGCGAACTGGGCGACGGCGTCGCTGAGGTCCTGTTGTTCCGGGGTCAGTCCCAGGGTCATGACCGCGACCCCGCGCGGCTGAGGCGACACGCCATCGAAGACCGCTGCCCCTTCCTTACAAGACGAACCGTCTCGTCTTGTGGCAGACTACGGGGCGAGTCAAGATATGTAAAGCGGACCAGATCCGGCGGACGACCGGCGACACCTGGGGAGATGAGGATCACTTAGATGCCAACCGATCTCACCCAGGCAAGCTATCCGAGGCGCCGCAGCGAGAAATCGCGCACGGCCATCGTGACGGCGACCCGAGAACTGCTCCTCGAGCGCGGATTCGACGGACTGACCATCGAGGCGGTCGCCGCCCGGGCCGGCGTGGGAAAGCAGACCATCTATCGCTGGTGGCCCAGCCGTCCGGTTCTGGTCGCCGACGTCATGCTCGAGGACGCGGACAAGATCCTGGCGTCGGTGGACCACACCGACGACCTGGCGGCCGACCTCGTCGGGTGGGTGCGCAAACTTGCCGCAACCCTGACCGCACCGCGGGGCTCGGCGATGCTGCGCATCCTGACCGTCGCCTGCATGGAGCACCCGGAAACCGCCGCCAAACTGCGGGCCGGGTTCAGTTTGCCGCTGCATGAAAGCGTCCGCAGCCGGCTTCTCGCGGACGGTATCGACGAGGCAACGGCCGAGTCAGCCGCCGACGCCATCGTCGGCGGCGTGGTGTACCCGATTCTCTCTGACGCACAGTCATATTCACGACGCCGAGCCGAGCGCACCACCCGCATCATCGTCGAGGCGCTCGGGGCCCGCCGCTGACCAAGAGTGCAGCGGACGCAGCAACGAGTTCTTCTTGTAGTAGTGCTCCGCCATTCTGCGCATGATGTTGTCGAGCACGGTTACCGCCTCGGGCAGGTAGGGACCCTTGTTAAGCATCACGCATTCGGCCCGTTCGCTCATCGCCGCATCGCTGATCTCGGCGCGCGACGGCAGGCCCGTCTTGGCGAGCTGCTCGAGCACCTGCGTCGCCCAGATCACCGGCAGGTGCGCCGCCTCGCACAACCACAGAATCTCCTCCTGCAGCTCGGCCATCCGCTCGTAACCGCATTCGACCGCCAGATCGCCCCGCGCGATCATCACCCCGACCCGCGGCCGGCGCATCGCGGTGAGCAGCAGCTGCGGGAGGTGTTCGAACGCGCGCCGGGTTTCGACCTTGAGCACGATGCCCAGCTCGTCGGCACCGAGCCGATCGAGCTCGTCCAGCAGCCGCTCGACATCCGCCGGGCTCCGAACGAACGACATGTCCACCAAGTCCGCCAGATCTACGACGACGGCAAGGTCGGCGACGTCGCGGTCGGTGATCGCCGAAATCGGCAGCTCGGTGTCCGGCATGTTGATACCCTTCGCGGCCTTCAGGCGAGCCTCACCCTCTTCGGGATGGGCGATGCGCACGGTGATGACGTCGGAATCGACCGACACCACCCGCCCGCCGACCCTGCCGTCGTCGAAATGGATCGCATCCCCGGGGCGGGCATGGTCGAACGCCTCGGGCAGCGTACAACCGATGCGCGCGACGGGTTGATCACCGTCGACCGGGGCCGGCGAACAGTCGCGGGTCAGCCGCAGCAGGTCTCCGGCGCGCAGCACCAGGCTCTGCTCCTTCGCCGGGAGCGGACCCACTTCGGCCGGCTTTCTGCCGTCTCCGGCGTGCAGGGCCGTGCCGGTCACCAGGTAGGTGGTCTGCTGGGCGGTCAGCACGAATCCGCCTGAAGCGTCGACGGTCTCGAGTCCCAGCCGCCGCCTGGACCCCCGCGCATCCCGCAATACCAGTACGTCGCCGCCGTTGCGGTTGGTCAGCCACCGTCGCGGGACGGTGATGACCGCCATGCCGGGCTGGGGCGGGTCCGTCGGCTCCTCGGCCGACGTCAGCCAGGCGCGTGCCGGCGCGACGACCTGACCGAGGGCGTTTCGGTGTGGGCGCAGTTTGATGACGCGGGGGCCCGGCTCCAGCGGCCCGGTCCGCAGCTTCGGCCCCGCGAGATCCATTGCCACCAGGCAGGTTTCGCCGGCGCGGGCGGCCGCGTCCCGGACGTGGTGCGCCATCGCGCGCCACGCCGGCGCGTCGTCGTGCGCGCAGTTGATCCGGGCGATGTTCATGCCACGTCGCACCAGCCCGCGAACCAGGTCGGCGTCGGTGGCGGCCTCCGACGGCAGCGTGACCATGATCCGGGTCGCGCGATGCGGCGGGCGCGGGCCCAGCAGGTCCACCGTATGTTGGCGCAGTATCTCGGGTCCCCGCTCGATGGGTACCACCGCGGGCGGCGGCGGCTCCCACGTGCCTCCCACGATGGCGGCGATGGCCGCGCGAACCGCCGCAAGCGTGGCGTGAACGTGTGATTCGCTGCGGCCCAGCGACGAAAGCCCGAATTCCGCCAGGTCCGTCTGCAGCTCCCGCAAGTCGTATTGCCGAATGGCCCAGTAGTGGACCAGGTTTCGCGCGCTGATGCGATGCTCGGGCGCCACGGTGGTCAGCCAGTCCGCCCACACGCGCTCGGCCTCGGACAACCTGGTCAACAAGCCGTCGATCCGGTCGAGCAAACCTGCCAGTCGCCGCAGGTCACCTCCCCCGGCCATGCGCTCAGGAAGCACGACGACTCCTTCGTGGTTTTGCGGCCACATGGTGTTAACGTCCGCGTAACGGTAACGCCCCGAAACATCAAGGCACACACCAAATTAGCGGCCGCTGCGGCGCCACAGCAGAGGAATTGGTCCCAAATCCGAGCGGCGCGGATCCAATGGGTAAGATCCCGCACGGCGACGGGAGCGGGCATGGACGAGGACTGTCTGAAGCTCAGTGCCTATCTGGCGGAGCGCCGGCGGACCGGCGAGGGCTTCGTCTCCGACGTGCTGCTCAACCTCTACCAACAACATCGGATCGCCAGCAGCGTCGTGCTGCGCGGCATCGGCGGATTCGGGACGGGTCGGCACCTGCGAACCGACGAGTCGCTGACGCTATCCGAGGACCCGCCCGTGGTGATCGTCGCCGTGGACACCCGCAAATCGATCGAGGCCCTGATCGATCCGGTGCTCGCGATCAAACAGCGCGGCCTGGTCACGCTGGAGCGCGCGCGGCTGCTGCGCCAGGACGTCCGGTTGCCGGAGCTACCCGACGACTTGCGCGAGGCCGTCAAGCTGACGATCTACCTGGGCCGCAAGGAGCGCGCCCAGGGGGTGCCGGCCTACGTCGCGGTCTGCGATCTGATGCACCGGCGCCACATCGCCGGCGCCTCGGTCTTCCTGGGCGTCGACGGCCTCATCCACGGGCAACGGCACCGCGCCCACTTTTTCGGTCGCAACGCCGACGTACCGATGATGGTCGTCGCGGTCGGGTCCGGCGATCGGATCGCTCGGGTGCTGCCGGAGCTCGGCGACCTGCTCCGCCGGCCCATGTTCACGCTGGAACGGGTCCGCGTGTGCAAGCGCGACGGCGAATTGCTGGAACGGCCGCATGCCCTGCCGGGGGTTGACGAACACGGCCTGCCCCTGTGGCAGAAGCTGATGGTCTATACCTCCGAATCGGCGCTGCACGATGGGGTGCCGATCCACCGCGCCATCGTCCAGCGGCTTCGTCAGCGCGAATCGCCGGACGGCGCGACGGTGGTCCGGGGCATCTGGGGTTACCACGGAGAGCATCGGCCCCACGGGGACAAGCTGCTCTCGCTGAGGCGTCGCGTCCCGGCGGTCACGATCGTCATCGACACCCCGGCCAACATCGCCGAATGCTTCGACGTCGTCGACGAACTCACGCAGCACGAGGGGCTGGTGACCAGCGAGATGGTGCCCGCGCTGGTGTCGGACGACGGCGAACCCGGCCGGGGCGGTCCGCCCATGGCCAACCACCGCTACTAGCGCCGGGCGTCAGCCCGCGACGGACGCGTCGTAGATCGACTGGATCGACTTGTCCAGGGTGGCGTTGAACTGCTCGTCGGACTGGTCGACCGCAAGCCCCTCGGTCAGCGCGCGGCTGAAGCTGGCGATCAGCCCGGTGTTCTTCGCCAGCAGCTCGTTGGCCTCCTCGCGCGAGTAGCCACCGGACAACGCGACCACGCGCATCACCTTGGGGTGCTCGATCAGCGGACGGTAGAAGTTGACCTCGGTGGGCAGGCTCAGCTTGATCATCACGCGCTGACCGGCCGGCACGGTTTCGAGTTGCTTGGTGATCTCGTCCCGCAGGATGGCCTCGGCCTCGGCCTTGTCCGGGATCGAGATGGTGACCTCGGGCTCGAGGATGGGAACCAGGCCGTGCGACAGCACCTGATGGCCGACCTCGAACTGCTGGGCGACGATCGCCGCGATGCCCGCCGCGTTGGCCCCGCCGATCACCGACCGTTCCTTGGTGCCGAAGACGCCTTTGCTCACGGCGCGCTCGAGCAGCTCGTCCAGTCCCGGCATCGGCTTCATCAGCTGGACGTCGTCGGACGCCTCCGCCAGCCCCTTGTCGATTTTCAGAATGGGCACCACGCCCTTGGTCTCCCACAGGTACGTGGTCGACGGCACCCCCTCGATGTCGCGGTCCATGGTCTGTTCGAACAGGATCGCCGCCAGCACCCGGTCGCCGTTGAACGCCGGGGAGGTGATGATCCGCGAACGCATCTGGTGGATGAGGTCGAACATCTCCGCGTCGGAGGAATACGCGTCCTCTTGAATCCCGTATAGACGCAGCGCCTTGGGTGTCGAGCCGCCGCTCTGGTCGAGCGCTGCAATGAACCCCTTGCCCGACGTCATCCGGTCGGCCTGCTGCTGGTTCGGCATGGAACTTCCCCACTCCCTCGTGGCACTGTCGGGTGCCGATCATATTCGTCCGATCGGGGCGCGAGCGGGCAGGTCGTCAGTCGCCGGCGCACGTCGCGAAGTGCCGCGATCAGCATGATCAGACGCTACCGCCGTTACTTGGGCGCGTCTTCAGCGCGCCCACGACTTCGTCCGCGGTGAGAATGGCGCTCGCGTAGTTGGGGATATTGACCTCGAGCGCGGCGTCCATTTCCCGCTCCGAATAGCTCGCGGTCGCGTCCTTGACCACGGTGACCTCATAGCCGAGTTCGGCGCCGAATCGGACGGTGGCCTCGAGGCAGGTATGCGCGATGAGTCCCATCATGATGAGCCGCCGGATGCCGTGCCTCTTGAGCAATAGGTCCAGGTCGGTGTTGGCGAAACCACTCGAACACCAATGCTCTTGGGCGACGATGTCGCCCGCCTGGGGCTCGAACCCGGGGTGCAGTTCACCGCCCCAGGTGCCGTATTCGAAGGTCCGGCGCGACCACGCCGCGCGCTGGATCGGCGCGATGTACCGCCACGTCTCGTAGTCGCCCGGCCGATACCGATGGTGCAGCGCATAGAAGACGCGGACACCGGCGGCCCGCGCGGCGTCGAGGACTTGCCGCATGTGGGGGACGCACTGGTTCGCCTCGGCGACGCCCTTCAGGCGATCCCACACCTTCCCGCCCTCGGAGATGAAGTCGTTGTACGGGTCGATCACAACGAGGCCGGTGAGGTCGCTCTCGTACGTCACGTCGGTCATGTTCGCACGGCATGGCCGTCACTGCGTGCTGTCGTCCTGCCGAGGGTCGGAGCGTTTGGTGGGCCACAGCGCCATGCGATCGAGGAGCCCGTCGCGCAGCACCAGCGTGTGGAACAACACCGCGCAGACGTGGGCGGTGAACGTCAGGAAGAGCAGGAAGGCGAACACGTTGTGGGCCTGCCGGAGCACCGCGTACAGATCGAGGTCGTGCGGCGCGATGCCCGGTAGCCGCAGCGGCCCCGCCATAGTGATCGGGAATCGTGCGGCCGAGAGCATCGCCCACCCGATCAGCGGCTGGACGAGCAGCAGCGCGTAAAGCAGGTATTCCGACCACGACGCGATGCGGCGTTCGGCCGGGCCCATCGTCGCCAGGAATGGGGGGAGCCGGTGGGTGAGCCGGTTCACCAGGCGCACCACGGCGAAGACCAGGATCAACACCCCCAGCGGGCGATGGATCGCCAGCAGCAGCGGGTAGTAGCTCAGCGAGGCGATCATGGTCACGCCGATCAGCAACTGGACGATGACCATCGGCGCCATCAGCCAGTGCAATATTCGGGAGGGGACGGCGAAACGTGCTGGGGCGCTGGTAGTTTCGCTTGCGGTTTCGGTCATGACAGCACCTTGGTCACGTTGACCTCGCTGGGCGATTTGGGCTCCTCGGCGCGACGGGTGAATGAGCGGGCGTAGACGGCCGACCTCGCCGGCGGCAGCGGGTCGTCCGATGCGGTGATGCCGTCCGGCAGGACCAGCGGGTCGAAGTTGATATCGCGCGCGTTGCCGGCTTCCTCCGTCTGCACCGCCGTGATGGTGATGGTGCCGGCATCGATAGTCCGCCGCGACTGCGGCCACGGCTTGGTCGCGTCGTGGGTCGGATCGCCCGGCTCGCCGACCGTGAGCACCAGCCGCCAGCTCAGCGGCCGTTGCGACGCCGCGCGGATGAGGTCGTCGAAAAGGTAGTCCTTGCCGTGCGGCGGCTGCGGGCCCCCGCCGTGGCCGGCGTCCACTGGCACCACCGACCAGCGCACCGGAACGGTGGCGCCGGCGGTGTTGGTGAACCAGAAGGCGTTCAGCCCGTAAAACGTGCTGTCCGCGAACCCCGCGGTGGGCGGGGACTGCTTGATGATCTTCATCGCCGCGACGGTTTCGGGATGCCGATCGAGGAACGCGGCCAGCTTTTGCGGGTCGGGCTTACCCGTCTCCGGCAGCGGCTTGGATGCGAGCAACCGCTCGTAAAACCCCTCCGGGGTGCTGTCCGTGAAGACGGGGAAGTTGATCATCGCGGTGCGCCATTGCTGGCCGCCGGCCTCGAACAGCAGCCCGAGGCCGCGCACGGTGTCGGGCTTGTCCGCCTGGTCCGGCAGGCCGCCGCCCAGCGAGAACCGGCCGACGACCGGCACGGTCCCGGGCCGGAAGACCGCGGCCCGGCAGATGGCCGCGCCCGCCCCGTTGCTCGCAAAAGACCCCGTTGCGCTGAGTCCTTTGGCATGGTTTCGCCGAAACCCGTCATGGCGGCCGAAGACGTGCTCGAAGCGATCGGCGAACCGGGGTGGGGTGAGAGTGTCCGGCCGCAGCCAGCCGCCGGCATAGGCAAAGCCGCCGACGTCCACCGCCGCGAGGCCCGCGACGGCGCCCATGCCGAGCAGCGCGGCCCGCCGATTCAGTGCGACGCGACGGGAGTGTTCGGGTTTGGTCGTGTCAACGTCGTCTTCCGGGACGCCATCCTCATCACCGGCCCCCATGCCCACCGTCCTTTCCCGCTATTCCGGGCCAAGCCGCGCAGCCTGGGAACGACACTCGGTGCAAGCAATTCATCCACCTGAGGCTGCCGTGCGCAACACCTGCGGCGACCCTCACGCACACTGCGACCACGTCGCGGCGCCGGAATTCGTTCAGCGGTCGCCTAATGACAACCGACGTTGTAAGCACCCGCCCGGGGCCGGAGCCGCCGTGGGGATCTCCCGTGGCTTAGGATCGAATGATCACGTGCGGCTGCGCTCCGCCTAGCGGCGCAGGATCGATGGAGTATTTGTCCTCTACATGGGCGTGTTACGCGGGTTGAGTCGACAGCCCCGGCTTGGCGGTAGCTGTTGATTTCTCTGTCCCCGCACCGGACGAATGTGAGTGATGAACCATGATCGAACAAACCGGCGACTCGGCCGATCCGATCGCCTTCGAGGTAGGAAAACGGCAGGTAGACCAGACGGTCGTGCTCACCGTCTCGGGCGAAGTGGACATGCTCAGTGCGCCGCAACTCGCCGAGGCGATACACACCGAGCTGGCCACCGGACCGGCCGGACTCGTCGTAGACCTGTCCAAAGTGGATTTCCTGGCCTCGGCCGGGATGACCGTCCTGGTGTCCGCGCAGGCGGACGTCGCGCCGCCCACTCGGTTCGCGGTCGTCGCGAATGGCCCGGCCACCAGCCGGCCGATCAAGCTCATGGGTTTGGACAACGTGTTGTCGCTGTACAGCACGCTCGACAGCGCGCTGTGCCGTGTCTCCGAGGGTTCGACCTCGGAAGAGCTCGCCTGACGCGCTAAGTGGCCGGCGCCAGGACCTGCTGAATGCGTTCGTCGCGCGGCAGCACGGGACCGTCGTCGAGAGCTTCGTCGACGCCTAGCTCGGTCAGGCCGGCTCTGGTCATGAGCGAGGTGCCGTAGGCGGCGAGCGCGAGCTTTTGGTCGTCGCTGTGGCCATCCTCGATGAGCATCGCGCCGATCAGGCAGATGACGGCCATCTTGTAAGCGTTGAACGCGCGATACCACGCGCGGTTGCAGACCGTGATCCCGCTGACCGACTCGTAGTGCGCCAGCAGGGCGTCGATGCCCAGCGCCGCCGGGTGGGTGTTGATACCGACGGGCTGCATCCACAACATCTCGAGCCAACCGATGTCGGTCAGTGGATCGCCCACGGTCGTCATCTCCCAGTCGAACACCGCGCTGACCTCGCCGTCGCGAAAGGCGAAGTTGCCCGGTTTGGCATCGCCGTGCACCAACGTGACCTTCGGGCATGGCGGCGGTTTGCCGGCGCGCAGCGCCTCGTGGAGCCGTTCCAGGGCGGGCAGCCGGTCGCGCTTGACCCGGTTCATCTCGGCAACCCAGTGGTCGAGTTCGCGGTCGAGATGACTGCGACCGTCGTCCAGCGCGTCGAGCCCGGTCCGCGCCAGGTCGACGGTGTGGATCGCCGCGAGTTGTTCGACCAAGCTCTGACACATCCGCACCACGGTCGAGTCCGCGACGCCGGCCGGCGCCTCCATCTCGTAGACCTGACCGGCGGCCCGTTCCATCACGAAGAAGGGGCGGCCGAGCACGTCGCCGGTTTCTTCGAGCCACAGCGCACGCGGAACACGGACCGCCGTGTCCGCCAGGGCGCGCAGGATCGCGAACTGGCGCGCGAGATCGTAGGGCTCCAGCAGCGCGGGTGGTTTGGGCCGCAACCGCAGCACCGCGTCTTGGCGGGTGTCCCGGTCGCCGTGCCGGGTGATGACGCTCAGCATCATCATCTCGGCGGAATGTCCGAAGTCCACCCGGTCCAGCCCCTCGGCACGGACGTCGTCGGCGTCGGGTACCTGCGTGCGCAGCCAGGCCGTCAGGCGCTCTTCGGAGTTGGCGTCCAGCGTCATTGGCGGACCGGATCGTCCTCTCCGGGCAGCCGGTCGACGGGTGTCTTGTCCTGGGTGAACGCCGACATGTCCATTGCCGTCCAGTTCGGATAGCGTTGGTAGCCCTGCCCGCCGAGCAGCAATTCGAAGACACCCCAACCGATGTCGCCATCGATCTCGAACCGCATCAACTGGTCGAGCGCCATCGATTTGCCTTCGGTTTCCGCGAGCTGCTCGGGATCGGTGCTGTCCCAGTGGAAATGGATGAAGTACGCTCCGTTGCCCAGGTCCTCGTATTGGCAATGCGCCATCGGCAGGCCATAGTAGGCGTTGACTTCCTGGCGGGCGGCGTCGGCGAAGACGCGGTAGGCCTTGCCGTCTTCGTCGGTGAAGACCAGTGTCGCGCGGGCGGGCCGCTTGCTGTCGCCGTCGAATTCCACCTCGTGCTCGATCTCGACGAATCGCTTCGACAAGGTGCCATCGGCGTGAGTGATCCCGCCGTCGACGTAATTGACTGTGCCGTCTGAGGATTCAATGACCCACGCCTCGATGGCCCGGCCGTCGAATCCGGCGTCGAGCCAAAGCCAGAAGTCGATCTTGTCCGAGACGCGCACGCCGAACGTGCGGTCGCGCCCGCCGTGGAACCCGTCCACGCTGATGCGCTCGCCGTCGATCGTGACCCAGCCGCTCCACCGTCCGGGTTCCTTCATGTGATACATGTCGGCCAGCAGCTGGCCGTCCTCACCGTGCACCTTCATCGGCAGCAGCTCCCACATCGGGGCGGTGGGCTCGTAGTAGAGCTCCCACTCGATGCCGGACTTGTTGGGAGCGACGTCGAGTCTCCACTTCTTCAACGGCTCGACGCAGGTCCAGCTCATCGGCCCGGCGCGCAGGTCGGCGCGGTCGGCGCCGGTCACGGGCCGGCCCGCCAGAAGGTCCCAGTGCCGGCCGTCGGCGAGGCTGACCTTGACATATCCCAGCGCGGTTCTGGTGTTGGGGTTGTTGCCGTAGCCGCTGGCCAACAGCATGGTGCCGTCGGGCGACGCGGCGAAGAAGTAGCACCGGTCCGACCACGTCGGATCGGGATCGTGCACTCGGTCGAAGGTCGTCGGGAGCTGGTGCGTGAACGACTCGTCGGCGGCGGAGTAGCCCATCATCGCCCTCTTAGTCCGGTTAATGACCTGGGCCACAACAAGATTCGGCGCATCGCGACCGCGCCGCGGTTGCCCGTGGCATCAGATACCGAAGTAGCACAACGCATCCCGTACCATCGTCGAGATGGAACCGAGCCGGTGGTGGGGCGCCGACCGCGCGATCCTCGACGACGAGGAGGCGCGCAGGCGGATCCTCGACGCCGCGGGGCGCTGCATCGTCCGCCGGGGGAACTCTCAGTTCCGGATGGGTGAGGTGGCCGACGAGGCCGGGGTGTCGCGGTCGACGGTGTACCGGTACTTCCCCGGCCGCGACGATGTGTTGCTCGGCCTGATGCTGATGCGGGTCGACAAAGCGCTTGGTGATCTGGTGCGCTCGCTGCCCGCGCCGGACGACCCGGTTCGGTCGGTGCCCGAAATGGTATTGGCGCGGGTCGAGTCGGTGGCCGGCAATCCACTGAACGAGGCGATGTTCGCCGCGGAGAGCACCGCGGTGGCCGCGGCCCTGGAGAAGGGCTCGGAACCCTTCGTGGAGCTGCTGCTGCGGCACTACGAACCCCTGCTGAATCGGTGGAAGCGGTCGGGGCGCCTCTACGACGACCTCGACTTTCGCTCGATCGTCCAGTGGTTGCACACCGCCACGTTGTTTCTGCTGGGGCCGTCGTGGCGGTATCGCCCGGCCGCCGACAAGCGCCAGTTCGTCGAGCAGTTCGTGGTGCGGGCCCTGGTGCCACAAATCAGACAATAATCACGTATTGTCTGATGTCCAGACGTTCGGGTATTTTTGTCTGACGGGACCCCGGGTCGGTTGAGTGACCCCTCCCGCCGGCACGGGGCTCCCGAACCAGAACGGATGCATATGAAAAGCCTTGCGGAACAAGCTTTTTCCCTCGCGGGCTTGGCCGCTCACCTGGGCCAGGGGGTCCGCCGGGTGGCCGCCGACGCCGTGGTGGGGGCCCGGCTGGGGTTGCCCCGGACGGTCGCTGACATCGACGCCCGGGTCCTGTCCAAGCTGATGGGAACCAGCGTTCGGTCGGTCCGCGTGCTCGACCGGGATGCCGGGACCTCGTCGCGAGCCCGGCTCGTGCTGACCGGCAAGAACGTCCCCGAGTCGGTGTTCGTCAAGGTCGCCGCAGAAACCACCGCCACCCGTCTGATGGGCGAGCTCGGCCGCCTCGGACACACCGAGGTGCGCTTTTACAACGAACTGGCGCCGCAGCTGCACGGCGTGCCGTATGCCTACGGCGCCGCGTTCGACACCTGGACGGGCCGTTACCTGCTGGTTCTGGAAGACCTGCCCGCCGGATCGTGCGAATTCCCCGACACCCTGCACCCGCTGTCCCCCGACCGGGCCAGCCTCATCGTCGAATTGCTGGCCGATCTGCACGCCAGCTTCTGGGACCGCCTCCCCCGCGACCGCCGCGGCCCGCTGGGCTGGCTGTACACCCCGTCGGGCGACGTCACGTCGTTGTTGACCGGTTCGCTGATGCACGCCTCGATCAAACGGCTCGCGGGACGCACCGAGATCCCCGTCGAGAACGGCGCTTTCATCGCCGACAACTACCGCGCCGTCGCCGCGCTGATCGACACGCCCCCGCACACCGTCATGCACGGCGACGCCCACCCCGGCAACATGTATTTCGACGGCGGCAAGGCGGGGCTGCTGGACTGGCAGGCGGTGCGGCGCGGACACCCCTCCCGCGAGCTGGCGTACACGCTGATCACCAGCTTGACCCCGGAGGACCGCGTGGCAAACCAACGGGAGCTGCTCGACGACTACCGACGCGCCCTGGCGGCGGCGGGCGGACCGGACCTCGACCGCGAGGAGCTGTGGCGGCGCTACCGGCAGGGTGCGCTGTACGCGTATGTGGCCCCGCTGATCACCGCGGGGATGGGCGGAATGCAGGTCGAAGGCATCGCGATGGAGGGCCTGCGGCGCGGCGTGGCAGCGCTGGACGACCTGGAAACCATTGCGGCACTGAAGAGTTGTCTCTAACCCCAAGTTCGCAGGATTCATTGACTGAAGGTGCCGGGAGGAATATCGTCAGTACTTACGCTACGCGGCGTAGCGTAATGCGGCGGAGAGGCCCCTCATGTTCGATCTCAAGATCACCGGTGGCACTGTCGTCGACGGCACCGGCGCCGACCGCTATCGCGCCGACGTCGGCATCAAGGACGGCGTGATCGTCGACGTCGTCCGCCGCGGTGCCGACGACCCCCCGATGGCCGGTGAGGCCGCCGAAACCATCGACGCGACAGGGCATCTGGTGGCCCCCGGGTTCGTCGACATCCACACCCACTACGACGGCCAGGTGAGCTGGGACGGCCTGCTCGAGCCGTCCAGCGGCCACGGCGTCACGACGATCGTGACCGGCAACTGTGGGGTCGGCTTCGCCCCCGTGCGGCCCGGCAGCGAGCAATGGCTGATCGAGTTGATGGAGGGCGTCGAGGACATCCCCGGCACCGCGCTCACCGAGGGCATCACCTGGGGCTGGGAAACCTACCCCGAGTACCTCGACGCGATCGGCAAGCAGAAGTTCGCGATCGACGTGGGCAGCCAGGTCGCCCACGGCGCCATCCGCGCCTACGCGATGGGCGAGCGGGGCGCCCGCAACGAGCCGGCCACGCCCGACGACATCGCGGCCATGTCGCGGCTGGTCACCGAGGCCATCGAGGCCGGCGCGCTCGGATTTTCGACGTCGCGCACGATGGGCCACCGCGCGATGGACGGCGAGCCGGTACCCGGCACCTTCGCCGCCGAGGAGGAACTGTTCGGCCTGGGCCGCGCCATGGCCGCCGGCGGTCAGGCCGTGTTCGAGCTGGCCCCGCAGGGGGCCGCCGGCGAGGACATCATCGGCCCGAAGAAGGAATTGGACTGGATGCGCCGGCTGAGCGCCGAAATCGACCGCCCGGTGTCGTTCGCCCTCATTCAGGTGGACGCCGACCCGAAGCTGTGGCGCGAGATGCTCGACCTCTCCGCGGATGCGCACGCGGCGGGCGCACGGCTGCACCCGCAGATCGCGGCGCGCCCGTTCGGCATCATGATCGGCTTCCAAGGGCATCACGGCTTCAGCCATCGCCCGACGTATCGCCGGCTCGCGGCCGAATGCAGCCGCGCCGAGCTCGCGCAGCGCCTCGCCGATCCCGCGGTGAAGGCGGCGATCCTTTCCGAGGACGACCTGCCGGTGGACCCGACCCTGCTGTTCGACGGGATGTTCGCCCTGGTGCAGCACTCGCTGCACCGCCTCTACGCGCTGGGCAACCCACCCGACTACGAGCCGACGCCCGACCGCACCGTCGCCGCGATCGCCAAGGAACGCGGCGAGGATCCGCTGGCTACCCTCTACGACCTCATGCTCGAGGCGAACGCGACCAACATGTTGATGCTGCCGCTGTTCAACTACGCCGACGGCAACTGCGACGCGATCCGGGAGATGATGCTGCACCCGGCCGGCGTGTTGGGACTCTCCGACGGCGGCGCGCACTGCGGAATGATCTGTGACGCTTCCTATCCCACCTTCCTGCTGACGCACTGGGCCCGGGACCGCCGGCGGGGCGAGAAGCTGCCGCTCGAGTACGTGATCCGCAAGCAGTCGCGCGACACCGCGCACCTGTTCGGCCTCACCGACCGCGGCACCATCGAGGCCGGCAAGAAGGCCGACATCAACGTGATCGACATGGACGCCCTGCGACTGCACCCGGCGGCGATGGCCTTCGACCTGCCGGCCGGCGGCCATCGGATCCTGCAGGGCGCGAGCGGCTACGCCGCCACGATCGTCAGCGGGACGGTGACCCGCCGCAACGACGTCGACACCGGGGCGCGCCCCGGCCGCCTGGTGCGCGGAGCGCGCTAGGGCTCCGCGCATGAACGCGTCAGTGGGCAACCCCGCTCGAACTCGCCCCAATGCCCAAGAGGACGCGATCGGCACCCCGCCCGCGTGCCCGACCCTGGTGCCGGCCGAGCGCTACTACTCTGCGGCGTTCGCCCAACTCGAGGTCGAACGGATGTGGCCGAAGGTGTGGCAGCTGGCCTGCATGGTCGACCACGTCTCCGAGCCCGGCGACTACTTCGAATACCGCTGCGGGCCCTACGGAGTGCTGATCGTGCGCGGTGACGACGGCGTCCTGCGCGCCTTCCAGAACGCGTGCCGCCATCGCGGCAACTCGCTGTGCGCCGGTTCGGGTTCCGGGCTGCGCGAGCTCAAGTGCGGCTATCACGGCTGGACCTGGGACCTCGCCGGCACGCTGAAGCGGGTGCCCAATCGCAAGGGCTTCGGCTCCCTGCGGATGTCGGACTTCCCGCTGATACCCGCCCGGGTCGACACCTGGGAGGGGCTGGTCTTCGTCAACCTCGATGTCGGCGCGATGCGGCTGCTCGAGTACCTGGAGGCGGTGCCCGACGACATCGCGTGGTGCCACCTGAGCGACTTCCGCTGCTACGCGACGCTGACCATCGACGTCGACGCCAATTGGAAGACGATCGCCGACGGCTACAGCGAGACCTACCACATCCAGACGCTGCATCCCGAGCTGCTGCGCTGCGTCGACGACGTCCATGCGCCCCAACAGATCTGGGGCCACACCGGCAAGTCGGACCAGCCCTACGGCGTGCAGAGCCCGCGCTTCGAGGGCGCGCTGAGTGACGAAGAGGTCTGGGACGCGTACGTCTACACGCAGGGCGCCCTGATGGGCGCAGCCGAGGGCACGCCGTTCCCCGCCGACGAACGCCAGCCAGGGCAGACCGTCCAGGACTTGATCGCCGAGCGCACCCGCGCCTTCGCGGCCAGCCGCGGGGTGGACCTCTCGTGGGCCGACACCGACCGGGTCACCCGGCTGCACCAGTACAACGTGTTTCCCAACATGACGTTTCTCGCCAACGCCGATCACCTGACGCTGATGTGCTCGAGGCCCGGCGCCGATCCCGATCACGGCGAAATGGTCATCTTCTTGATGACCCGGCTGGCACCGGGGGCACCGCGGTGCAAGCCGGCGGACGTCCGAAGCACCGCCGGGGAGGCCGAACCGGGCTTGGTGCTGACCCAGGACATCCGGCTGCTCGCGGGATTACAGCGCGGCCTGCACCAACCCGGGTTCACCCACCTGGCGCTCTCCAGCGAGGAACGGCGCGTCATCAACATGCATCGCAACCTCGAGCGCTACCTGGACCTGCCCGAGTGCGAGCGGATAAGCGGCGGTGAAAAGGTGCCGTCGGAATTCGATTAGACCTCCCGAAATCGGGTAGGCGCGCATTAGACTCCCGGCTTGTGACGAGTCCGTCCGATGCCTGGGGCTACGAACGGCGGCAACTCTTGCATCAGGTACAGATGCGATGTCAGGCACTCGGCCGCAGGCGGGCGCGGCGGCTGTGTCACCACTTCGAGCGCGTCGGGGTCCACACCGCCCCCGAACGGCTGCGCCAGATGGTGGCCGGGGTGCCCGTCGCCGACGACGAAGTGACAGATGTGAATTTCGCGTTGATCGCGATGCAGCTCAATCGTGAGGCCCGGGGCGCGAGGGTCAAGCGCCTCAAGCGCCAGGGCACCCGCTCGCTGCTGTTCATGGGCCTGGTCCTGGTCGTACTCAACTTCCTCTTCTGTATCGCCTACGTCTTGCTGAACCTGGCCCAGCAGGCCACCCCGCTGTGAATTCGGGCTAGTAGGTCGCCGTCACTGCTCGACCGTGCGCCTGGGCGCACGGTCGAAGCCGAATGTGCGGCTGGGCGCACGTTCGCGGGCGCGGTCGCCGCACCTCTTGACGTTTCAGCGCGGGGCGACGATCCCGTTGTCGTAGGCGTAGACGATGGCCGCGGCGCGATCCCGCAGGTCGAGTTTCCCGAAGATCCGGCCGATGTGACTTTTGACGGTGACACCCGAGATGCACAGTTCGTCGGCGATTTCGCTGTTGGACAGTCCCTTCCCGATCAGCGTCAGCACGTCCAACTCGCGCGTGGTGAGCTGGGCGATCTCGTTGCCCCGCCGTTCGCAGGCGTCGGGGGCGGCGGCCCTGCGGTAGGTGGTTAGCACGCGCGAGGTGACCGCGGGATCCAGGTAGCTGTCTCCCCGGGCCACCGTCCGCACGGCGCGGATCAACTCCTCGGCCGACGAGTCCTTGAGCACGAATCCGGCGGCCCCGGCCCGCAGCGCCCCGGACAGCAGGTCGTCCTCGTTGAATGTCGTCAACGCGAGCACCGGCGGGCCGCCGGCCAGCCTTCGCGTCGCCTCGATCCCGTCCACGCGCCGCATCCGCAGGTCCATCACGACGACGTCGGGCCGGTGCGCGGCCACGGCGGCGGGCACCTCGTCCCCGTCGGCGCATTCGGCGACCACGTTGAATCCGTCCTTGCGGCGCAGGATCCGGCGCAACCCGGACCGCACCAAGTCCTGGTCATCGACCAGCAGCACCGCGATCTCGACCTCGTCGATCACAACTTGCACCACGGCGGCCGCCAGCCCGTGTCGCCCGCTTCGAGCGGGATCTCGGCACGCACCGACCACCCGTCGCTCGTCGGGCCGACGTCGATCGCGCCGCCCAGCAGTTCGACGCGCTGGCGCATGCCGCTCACCCCGCGCCCTTCCGCGCACGGGGCCGCGGCCACTGCGGCCGGCAGCCGATTGTCGATGACGAGGCTTGCTGAGACCGCTGAAACGCTCAGCGCCACCGTTGATTTCGAGTCGGGGGCATGTTTGGCGATGTTGGTCAGCGATTCCTGGGCGATGCGATACAGCGCGTGGCCGACGGCCGCCGAGACGCGCGGGGTGGGACCCTCGACGCAAAGTGTAACGGCCAGACCGGCTCGCTCGTAATCCCCGACGAGTAGCCGGATGTCGTCGACGCCGGGCTCGGGCGCGATCTTCATTGGCGAATCGTTGAGCAGCCCGACAGTGCGGCGGATGTCTGCCATCGCCTGCCGGCCCAGCCGCTCGGCCTGTTCGAGCGCCTCCACCGCGTCATCGACGTCGCGATCCTGCTGCAGCGCCCGCCGCGCACCGGTCACGTGCAACAGCGTGATGGACAGCGAGTGGGCGATGACGTCGTGCACTTCTCGGGCGATGCGTCGACGCTCGTCGGCCGCGGCGTGCTCGGCCAGCGCCTCCTGCGCGCGTATCTGCTCGGCCAGCAGCAGCCGTTGGCTGCGCATGATGTAGCCGAGCAGCCAGCCCGCCGCAACGAAACCGAGGTATAGGGCGACCGCGTCCAGGCGGTGAAGCGCGGCCGCCGCGAGCAGCAGCCCGGCCGCCGACGCGGCTGCCAGCAAGCCGCCTGCGATGGAGCTCAAGGTCGCGACGGATAGGACCATGAGCACCAGCAGCGCCGGGGCGAAATCGGCATGAACGGGTGTCGGCGTGCCGAACAGCATGATGGCGGTGGCCGTCGACCAGGTTGCCCACATCAGCAGCGGGCTGAGCTTCATGTTGAAGAAAAAGAACAGCAGCGTCGGTGAGACCGACACCGCGAGCGCCGCCAGCACCACGGGCAGGCCGGCGGTTGGGCGTTGCAGGATCGCGATCACCCAGGCGCCCACCTCGGTGACGTCGACAGCGACAAACGACGTCCAGGTGATACCCAAGGGGATCAGCTCGCTGCGCCGGCGAAGCTGCTCCCGCAAGTAATCCGCGGCGACACGCAACATCGTCCAATCCTAAGAGAGCTCCGCTCCTCGTCACATCATGCCGAGGTCGGCACCCGTCTCCGCCCCTGGTAGGAGGCAAAGACCGAACCTCGGCACGACGCGCGGCGGAGGTCCGCCTTCCTAACGTCGAGGCATGACATGGACACTGCTGCACGACCGGATGGCCTTCATGGCCAACGTGATCAAGGCCGCCGAGACCGATCCCGAGGCGGCCCTGGCGCTGGCCGACGGTTCGTCCGAGGTGTCTCGGCTGTTCGGCGACGAGGAGGGGCTACTGCTTTCGCTGCGGCAGCGCTGGATGACGATGCTCGTCGCCAAGCTGGATCAGGCGGCGCACGACGGCGTTGCGGCCGAACGGGTGCGGGCCGACCTCGCGGCCGCCGAGCCCGGGCTGCACGCCCTGCTGGAGATCGGTTCCCGGCGCTCGCTGCGGGTGCGTTCCCTGTCCGGGGACGAGCGACGAGTCATGGAGTTGCTGGGCGGACCCAGCGATCGGCAGACCGTTGCTTGACGGCACGGGAATGCTCTCGCGCCTTAGCGGCCGATACGCGATCCTGATCGTCGGCCTGTGGGTCCTGGCAGCGGCCGGCGCGAATCTGGCCATCCCACAACTGGAGCGGGTGGTGGACACGCACGCCCGCGCGTTCATGCCCGCCGAGGCGCCGAGCTCCGTCGCCGCGTCCCGCGCCGCCGGGCTGTTCGGCCAAAAGCCAAGCAACAACTTCGTTTATGTTGTGCTGGAACGTGATCAGCGCCTCACGCCGCGCGACCGCCAGTTCTATGATGCGCTGACTGCGGCCCTGTCCGCCGATCGTGGCCACGTGAACGCGTTGACCGACTTGTGGTCGCAGCCCGCCACGGCTGCGGGCGCCGAGAGTTCCGACGGGCGGGCGGTCAGCCTGATGGTGCGGCTCGCCGGAATGCTCGGCACGTCCGCGGCCCGCGATTCGGTGAATGCCGTGCGCGGCGACGTGGCCAAGCTGTCACCGCCGCCGGGCCTGCGCGTCCTCGTCACGGGTCCGGGCGCCACCATCGTCGACGAATTCTCCGCGATCGACCGGCAGATGCTCATGATCACCGCCGCCACGGTCGGGGTCATCCTGCTGTTGCTGCTGTTGGTATACCGATCGCCGATCGCCGCGGCGATTCCCCTGACCTCGGTCGGCATCGCGCTGGCCTTGGCCCGTTCCCTCGCCGCGGCGTTTGGCCAGGCCAATGTCGTTGAGGTGTCGCTGTTCTCGGCGGCGCTCATGGCGGCGATGACGTTGGGCGCGGGCACCGACTACGCGATCTTCCTCATCGGCCGCTACCACGAGGGCCGGCGCCGCGGTATCGCGCCGCCGGAGGCGCTGGCCGAGGCCTACCGGGCCGTCGCGCCGGTGGTCATCGGGTCGGCGCTGACGGTGTCGGTTGCACTCGGATGCCTCGGCTTCGCCAGGGTCGGAATGTTCCGCAGCGCCGGGATACCTTGCGCGATCGGGGTTTTGGTCACCATGGCCGCCGCGCTGACGCTGACGCCGGCGCTCATGGGCCTGGCCCTGCGCGGGGGGTTTCTCGAGCCGCGGCCCTCGACGACGTCGCGGCGCTGGCGGCGCGTGGGAGCAGCGGTGACCCGCTGGCCCGGCCCCATCCTGATCACCGCGGGCGGCTTGACCCTGCTGGCGGCGCTGCCGCTGACGGGCACGCGGATCGGGTGGAACGAACCGGCCGCCACCCCCGCCGGCGCCGAATCCAGCCGCGGCTACGCGGCCAGCGACCGGCACTTTGCGTCGAATTCGCTACTGCCCGAAGTCGTCACCATTCAGGCCGACCACGACCTGCGCACCCCGGCGGGGCTGATCGCGGTCGAACGGATCGCGCGCCAGATCATGGCGATCCCGGGTGTGCGCATGGTGCAGTCCGCGAGCCGCCCCGACGGCAGGGTGCCCGACGAGGCGACGTTGACGTATCAGACCGGAGTGCTCGGCCGTCAGCTCGGGGACACGATCGACTCACTGACCCAACGGCTGAACCGGGTCTCTGAACTCGACAGCGCTCTGGCCCAGACGCAAATCGCGGTGGACAGGCTGGGGGGTGGATTGCGCGGCGGCAGCGCGGGTTTGGCCGACATGTCCGCGGCCGCGGACGACATGCGCAGCGGCATGGACGGCGTCCAGCGTTCCGTCACCACAGTATCGGGTTACCTCGACCCGCTGCGGGATTTCGTCGCTCGCACCCCGGGCTGCGATGCCAACCCGATCTGCTCGACGGTGGACCGTGTGCTCCAGCCCGTCGACAACCTGGTGCAGACCTCGACGCGGCTCGGCGAGGGCGCGGCCAAGCTGACCAGCGGGTCAAGCGCCGCCGCGATGGCCATCTCGGGCTTGCCGCAGACCGTGAGTTCGATGAAAGACGCCCTCGGACAAGCGCGCTCGGCCGCTCACGAGTTGCTGAGCCTGAGCGAGACGATCGGGCCGCAGCTGCACCAGTTGACCGACTACCTGACCGAGATCGCCACCCAATTTCAGGGCAGCGCCGCGTCCGGTTTCTACCTGCCGCAACGCGCGCTGACCGACCCGCGGTACATCGAGGTCCTGCACCAACTGATCTCGGCCGATGGCCGCTCCAGCTACCTGCTGGTCTACGGCGAGGGGAATGAATGGGGCGCCGAGGGCGCGGCGCGGGCGGATCGGGTGCGCACGGCGATCAAGGAGGCCACCAAGGAGGGAACGCTGGCGCCGACGGGCGTCGACCTGGCCGGCGTCGGCCCCGTGACCGCCGATCTGCAGCACTTTGTCGCGCGTGACAGCGCATTGCTCGTGGGTGCGGCGCTGGTCCTCATCTTCCTGATCGTCACGGCGATGCTGCGCAGTCCGGTGGCCGGGCTGGTCGTCGTCGGCACCGTCGTCGCCTCCTACGCGTCGGCGCTGGGCATCAGCGCGCTCATTTGGCAGCGCCTGCTTCATCACGAGTTGCACTGGGCGGTCGCGCCCATCGCCTTCATCGCATTGATCGCCGTCGGCGCGGACTACAACCTGCTGCTGGCGTTGCGGATCAAGCAGGAGGCAACCGCGGGAATCAGAACGGGCATCATCCGCGCGTTCGGTGGCACCGGCGGGGTAGTCACGACCGCGGGCATCGTCTTCGGGCTCACCGTGCTCGCGTTGCTGGGCAGCAGCGTGCTCAGCATTGCGCAGATCGGCACGACCATCGCGATCGGGTTGATGATGGACACGCTGGTCGTGCGGGCGCTCGTTGTCCCGTCCATCGTCGCGCTGCTGGGTAGGTGGTTCTTCTGGCCGCGGGCCGTCCCGCCGCGCGGTCAGGCGGTGATGAAAGCGCCCGAGCGCCAACTGGTTTCGGCAGCAAGCACCTAGCCTTCAGGATGCCGGCGCGGCGTCGAGCCGGAACACCGCACATCGGCCGGCGAGGGCCTCGAACTCGTCGGCGGTGCCATGCTCCACCAGCCCGGAGCGCTTATAGAACCCCACGCCCCGCGGCACCTTTTCGGGAAAAGCGCGCAGCACGGGGCGGGCCTGCTCCTCGGAGAGCTCGGCAAACGCCACACGCTCAGCTTTGCGGCCGCGCATGATGGTTCCGGTACTGGCGGCGCGCGCGTTGCGCACCCAATCGGCCTGCGAATGTCCGACGAGGTAGCGGCTGTCACGAAGCGTGAACGGCGTGACAGGCGTGCTGCGCAGCTGCCCAGATTTGCGGCCCGGCACGGTAAGAACCCGGACTGGTCCGGCGACGATGCCGAGTTTCTGCATCTCCATCATCACCTTGTTCATCGCTTTGAGCCAGGCTGGTGGTTTGGGATCAGTCATCTCGTCCCCCGGTCACTCGTCGGCGAATCGGTGTGGCGGCGCTTCCCCCAGTGATATCAACCTGCCTGATTCATGTCAAGGGCCCTGATACCCATTAGTCGCGGTCGTGGTGGCACACGGCCTCGAGACGCAGACCGAAGGGGTCGTACCAGAAGGTGGCGTAATAGTGGCCGGCGTACTGCGGGAAATGCTGCGGGGGATGGATGACCGTGCCGCCGATCCGAAGGACATGGTCGTGTACGGCGTGCACCGAGGATCTGCGCCACACCATGAACGCCAGGTGCTGCAGACCGGTCCGCTCTGCCGAGTACTCGCCCGGTTGGCCCGACGGGTAGAAGAACAGGTACGTGCCGGGCTTGTTGGCCGCGGGTTTGTAGGCGAATTCGTCGACGGCATCAAGGAAGGGCTCGAATCCGACCAAGGGCATCAACGCGTCGTAGTAGCGCTTCGCAGCCCGGAGGTCCGGCACGTTGACACCGAGGTGGCAGAGCATCGCGTCAGCTGGCCGGCCCGCGCCCGTCACCGGCCAGCCGGAGCAGCAGACGCGTGCCGCCCAATGGACTGGAGTGCAGGGACGCTGTCCCGCCGTGTAGTTCGGCCTGCTGGGCGACGAGGGCCAGTCCGAGACCCGACCCGGAACGGGAAGCGGTAGACCCGCGCGAGAAGCGTTCGAAGACCGCGGTGCGCTCGGACTCGGGCACCCCGGTGCCGTTGTCGTCGATGGCGATTTCCACGCCCTCCCCGGAACTGGTTACGTAGAGCCGGATTTCGGTGGCGCTACCGTGTTTGACGGCGTTGGCGATCGCGTTGTCGATCACCAGCCGTAGCCCCGTTGGCAACCCCACCATCAACACCGTGGGCGACGGCACCAGCGACACCTGCACATCCGGGTACACGCGAAGCGCGTCGTGCGCGGCACGATCCAGAAGCTCCGTGACGTCGAACGGAACAAAGTCGTCGACCGTGGTCAAGTCTCCCTGCGCGAGCCGTTCCAGCGCCGTCAGCGTCGCTTCGATCCGGCTCTGGGTGCGGATGACGTCACCGATCACCTCTTGGCGTTGTTCCCGCGGTATTTCCAAGGTGGACAACACTTCCAGGTTGGTGCGCATGGCGGTCAGCGGGGTGCGCAGCTCGTGCGACGCGACGGCGGCGAAGTCGCGCGCCGACTCCAGCGCCGCCTTGGTGCGCTGTTGCTCGTTGCCGATGCGGGCCAGCATGCCTTCGACGGCTTCGGCGATCTCCACGGCCTCGCGCACGCCCCGAACCTGGACTTCGTCAGGGCTGGATTGGGCGTTGATGGCGCGGGCCTGCTGCGCCAGCAGTAGGAACGGATTGACCATGATCAACGAGATCACCCAGCCGACGAGGATCGTGCCGCCGATGACGCTGCCGCAGATCAGCAACACCCGCATATGCAGTTCGTTGATCCGGTGTTGCGCTTCCGCCAGCGGGGCGGCGAGCGCGATCGAGGCGGGGCCCGCGCTGAAGGTGCGGACGCGGTACTGCACGCCGTTGATGGTGGTGTTGGCGTATCCGTTCGGGAGCTTCGGCAAAACGATATTGCCCGGAACGGACACCGTGACATCCCCGATGCGCGCGGTGCGCACCAGGTTGCCGTCCGGCGTCGGCCGATCGGGATTGGCCAGCTGGCCGCTGTTGATCAGCGTGTTGATGTCTCCCAAACTGCTCACCGAATCCAGCCGGCGGTCGAGCTGGCTGTATTGATCGTTGGTGACGCCGATCCACACCCACGCGCCCAGAAGGACGACCAGCGTGATCACCGACAACGCTGCGACGATGAGGATGGTGCGCAGCGAGAGCACCTTCATCGGCAACCGCAGACGATGAGGCGGAGGCCTATCGGTCGCCATCACTCACACGTCCGCGGCAGCGGCCGAACTTCTCGTGACATCTTGCCTTCCGTCTTGGCCCTGGCTTGACCAACGAGCTCAGGATATAGGCGCGATGTTTGAGGTTAGCGGTTCACACGCGCAGCGCTACGAGCGCCGGCGCAGCGGTCAGCTCCCTTCGGCCGATCCCGTCTTGGGATGGACCAGGGTCAGCTGGGCGCCGCCGCGCTCGACGTTAGCGGCCTCAGCGTCGGACCGACCGGTCCCGTCCGGCTCACTCATGCCGTGGATGCGCACCATGCCGCCGGTATGCCGATGGTGGCGCAGCCAGTCGCTAATCGCCTGGTGCGCGGCGTGATCGAGGTAGTTGGCAGCGACGTTGACGGTCACCTTGGCGCCCGCCGGGACGGACGCCAGCACGCGCGTCAGCCGGGGCAGCGCGAGAAAGGTGCATGCACCCCCGACGTCGATCGTCCATTCGTCGCCCACGCCCGCGGCCTCGACCCTGGCCCGTATCACCCGCCAGCCGGTCAGCGCCACCGCGACCGCAAGGCCGATCATGACGCCGTGCAGCAGATTGAGGAAGACCACCGCGAGCGCGGTGACGATATAGACGGCGAGATCTCCGGTGCGGCGCGCGGTCTCGATATGGGCCGGCTTGAGTAGCTGAATTCCAATGACAATCAGCAGGCCGGCGAGCGCCGCGCTCGGAATCTGCTCGACCAGTTCCGCGAACGGGAGTGTGAACAGCAGGATCCAGACGCCGTGCATGACCGTCGAGGCACGGGATTTTGCGCCCGCGTTGACATTAGCCGCGCTGCGCACAATGACACCGCTGATCGGCAGGCCACCGATCGCGCCCGACACGATGTTCGCGGCGCCCTGTCCGATCAGCTCGCGATCGAAGTCGGTCCGCGTTCCGTTGTGCATTCTGTCGATCGACACTGCGGTCAGCAGGCTCTGAACGCTGGTGACAAGCGCGACCGTCAGTACACCCACCGCGACGGCGCCCCAACCGCCGTCGGGCAGTTCCGGCAGCTGCAGCGCGTCCAACACGGATCCCTCGAGCTCGATCCGCGGGACGTCGAACGAAAAAACCAGCGAAATAACCGTCACGGTAACGATGGCGACGAGCGCGCCGGGTATGCGGGCGACTTTGGCGGGCGCCCACCGCCATCCGATCAGAATCAAAACCACCAGCACGCCCAGGATCACGCCGGGCCGGTGCGCGCCGAGCACCTGGTCCGGTAGGCCAATAACGTTTTGCCAGGCAGTGCTTTTCGATTTTCCGCCCAACAACACATGAACCTGTTGAAGCGCGATGGTGATTCCGATTCCCGCCAGCATCGCGTGCACGACGACCGGTGAAATCGCCAGCGCTGACCGCGCGACGCGGCTCATGCCCAGCAAGACCTGCAGGACGCCGGCGGCGACGGTGATCAAACATGTCACCCCCCAACCGAAGTGGGACACCAGGTCGGCGACGATGACAGTGAGCCCGGCCGCGGGACCGCTCACCTGTAGTGGCGATCCTCCGATCAACCCGGCGACGATCCCACCGACGATCGCGGCGATCAGGCCGGCGAGCACTGGAGCGTTGGATGCGATGGCGATCCCGAGTGACAAGGGCAGAGCGACCAGGAACACGACCAGCGATGCAGGCAGGTCGCTGCGAATCATGGAGCGCAGCTTGTCGTTTCGTTCGCAGCGCAGAACTTGAGGGCGGTCGACGCCTCGCTCCGGGGATTCTCCGACTTGCCGCATTTGCTCACCTTCTCATTGGCTGTTGCCGTGCGCTTCGCATGCTTCGACATCGATGCCGATGTAAAACGTTGGGGCTTAACGGTTTACAAGGCTCGCGGTGTCGTGAATCGGAGGCGAATTCCCTGGCCCCTGTCGTGAAAGGTAATTGGGATGTTGGGAGGCGGGCAACCTGGAGGGCCCGGCGCTTATCGAATGCAAATGTTTTCCATCCATTAAATTGGGCCGCCGCCGAATGCCGCCGGAAGAGATGTGAACTTCGTAACACTGATATGGCCACCGCATAGGTGAGTGAGTACTCTCTCACCTATGCAACCTTCCGGACGCGACCGGCTGCTGGGCGAAGCGCTGCGGCTTTTCGCCGACAAGGGCTACGCCGCGACGTCGGTGGCCGACATCCAGCGGGCGTCGGGTCTGGCGCCGGGGTCGGGCGCGCTGTACAAGCACTTCGGCTCCAAGCGCGAGCTGCTGGAGGCCGCGGTTGCGCACCGGATCGACAGCATCGTGGCCGCCCGGGAGCAGTACGACGCCGGGGAGCCGGCCAGTGTGGAACAGGCGGTGCGCACGGCGGGCCAGCTGATCTGGAGCAACCTCAAGCAGAGCGAGGATCTACTCAAGGTCATGCTGCGCGAGCCAGACGCGCTCGGTGATCTCGACGAGAAGACCTGGCAGGTCATCACCGACAACGCCTATCAGCGGTTCGCCGACGAACTTGCCGCGTTGAATCGCTCCGGCCGCAACGAGATACCCGATCCCGCTGCGACCGCGGCCGTGGCGATCGGGGCGTTGTCCTACGCCGCGACGCTGCAGGCGCTGACCGGGCGCCTGCCCGGCAACATCGCCGAAGACCGCTACATCGAGGCGTGGGTGGACCAGACGCTCAGCGTCCTAAAGCAATATCGCACGCCCAAGAACGACTGACCACCAACCTATTTCAGGAGCAAACCCGTGACATTCTCACTGCAATTGAGCGACGACGTGATCGAGGTGCGCGATTGGGTGCACAAGTTTGCGGCCGAAGTGATCCGCCCCGCCGCGTCGGAATGGGATGAGCGGGAGGAAACCCCGTGGCCCGTGATCCAGGAGGCCGCGAAGGTCGGGCTCTATTCCCCCGACTTCTTCGCGCAGCAGGCGGCCGAGCCGACGGGGCTGGGCTTTCTCACCACGTTCGAGGAGATGTTCTGGGGTGACGCCGGCATCGCGCTGTCCATCCTGGGCACCGGCCTGGCGGCGGCGGCGTTGGCGGGCAACGGAACTCCAGAACAGCTGGGCCGCTGGCTTCCCGAGATGTTCGGTACGCCCGGCGAACCCAAACTCGGCGCGTTCTGCTCCTCGGAGCCCGACGCGGGCTCGGACGTCGGCGCCATCCGCACCCGCGCCCGCTACGACGAGGCGGCCGGCGAATGGGTGCTCAACGGCACCAAGACGTGGGCGACCAACGGCGGCATCGCCAATGTTCACATCGTGGTGGCCTCGGTCTATCCCGAGCTCGGCACCCGCGGCCAGGCCACGTTCGTCATCCCGCCGGACACCCACGGCCTGTCGCAGGGGCAGAAATTCAAAAAGCACGGGATCCGCGCCTCGCATACCGCCGAAGTGGTGCTGGACAACGTCCGGCTGCCCGAGGACGCGATTCTGGGCGGACGGGAGAAGTTCGAGGAGCGCATCGCCCGGGTCAAATCCGGCGCCTCGTCGCGCGGCCAGGCCGCGATGAAGACCTTCGAGCGCACCAGGCCCACAGTCGGTGCGATGGCCGTCGGGGTGGCCCGGGCCGCCTACGAGTACGCCCTCGAATACGCTTGCCAGCGCGAGCAATTCGGGCACAAAATCGGCGAATTCCAGGCGATCGCGTTCAAGCTGGCAGACATGAAGAGCCGCATCGACGCGGCGCGGATGCTGGTGTGGCGGGCCGGCTGGATGGCCCGCAACAACCAGAGCTTCGACTCGGCGGAGGGCTCGATGGCCAAGCTGGTGGCCAGCGAGACCGCGGTCTATGTCACCGACGAGGCCATCCAGATTCTGGGCGGCAACGGGTACACCCGCGACTACCCGGTGGAGCGAATGCACCGCGACGCGAAGATCTTCACCATCTTCGAAGGCACGAGCGAGATTCAGCGCCTGGTCATTTCGCGGGCGCTGACTGGGCTGCAGATTCGCTAGGCGCCTCGGGCGGCCCACTCGTCGGCGAGCAGCTGGTAGGAGCGGAGCCGGTCTTTGTGGTCGTGCGTGATGGTCGTGACGATCAGCTCGTCGGCCTCGGTGGCGTCGCGCAACCGCTCCAATTGGTCGGCGACCTGAACCGCGGATCCAACGAACTGGGTTTCCACCCGATCCGCTACCAGTTCGCGGTCGGCAGCGGTCCAGGTATGGGCGCGCGCCTCGTCCGGGGTGGGGAACGGGATCGCGCCTTCGGCGGTGCGGATGCTACGGACCCACAGGCCGTAACCCGTGGCGAGCTCCCTTGCGGTGGCCTCGTCTTCGGCGACGACGACGTCCGCCGACACCGCGACATACGGCCGGTCGAGCTCGGTCGATGATCTGAACGCGGCCCGGTACGCGTCGGTCGCCTCGAGAACCGCCGCGGGCGCGACGTGATAGTTGGCGGCGAATCGCAGCCCGCGGTGGCCGGCGACGGCGGCGCTTTCCCCGCCGCTGCTGCCGAGGATCCAGACCTTCAGGGCGGCGCCGCCGCCGGGCACGACGTGGGCCTCTTCCCCGTCGTCCGAGCGGTAGGTGTCGGCGATCAGCGCGAGGACATCGTCGACCTGCTCGGTGTAGTTCTGTGACTGGGCCCCGGGCAGTTGCAGCAAGGCTTTGTGCAACGCCAGGCGGGGCGATTTGAACAGTGGGGTGGGATCGAACGGCGCCGGTATCAGCAGTCCGTTCGGTGTGCGTCGATTGATCAACTCGCGCGGTGCTGGAGCGGCCGGCGCCGCGGGTGCCGGCTCGCGCGGTTTGCCGCCGGAGCGACCCAAGCCGAGATCGAATCGGCCGGGATACAACGCGTCCAGCAGACCGAACTCCTCCACGGCCGCCAGCGCCGTGCGGTGCCCCATTTGCACCGCACCCGAACCGAGCCGGATCGTCGAGGTCTCGGCGGCGGTGAGCGCCAACAGCACCGCGGGTGAGGTACCGGCAACGCCCGGGTTGAGATGATGTTCGGCGAACCAATAGCGGGCGTAGCCCAGGGCCTCCGCGTGCTGCACGAGTTCGATGCTGTTGCGCAAAGCTTGCGTCGCAGTCGATCCCGACGAGATCGGGACCAGGTCGAGCACCGCCAGTGGAGTCGTCATGATGACCTACGAGGCCACGCCGCTGGACGCGGCGCGCCGCGGTACGGGCAGCGGCGCGAGCCCGAGATGGTCGCGCAGCGTCGTGCCCTGGTACTCGGTTCGGAACACGCCGCGTTCCTGCAGCAGCGGCACCACCTGGTCGACGAAGGGGTCGAGTCCCCCGGGCGTGATGTGCGGGACCAGGATGAACCCGTCACTGGCGTCGGCCTGAACCAGGTCGTTGATGGCAGCGGCGACGGTCCGCGGGGATCCGACGAAAGATTGCCGTCCGGTCACCTCGATGATGAGTTCGCGAGTGGTCAGGTGCTCCGCCTCCGCCTTGGCCCGCCACTCGTTCGCGATCGCGACGGGGTCCCGGAACATACGCACGCTGGCCCGGCCGCGCGAGATGGTGTTCTCCCCCACGACGGGGTCCACCCTCGGCAGCGGTCCGTCCGGGTCGTGGTCCGACAGGTCTCGGTTCCACAACTGCTCGAGGAACTTGATCGCGGTCTGCGGCGACACCTGGGCGAGCCGTACCTGGTGTGCGATCTCCTCGGCCTCCGCGTCGGTGTCACCGATCACGAAAGTCGCGGCCGGCAGGATGAGCAGCTCGTCGCGACGTCGCCCGTATCGGGCGAGGCGGGCCTTGACGTCGGCATAGAACGCTTGCCCTGCTCCCAATGTGCTGTGACGGGAGAAGATCGCGTCGGCGGCCGAAGCGGCGAACTCGCGACCCTCGTCGGAATCGCCGGCCTGGAATATCACCGGACGACCTTGCGGGCTCCTCGGGACGTTAAATCGACCGTGGATGTCGAAATGCGCGTCTCGGTGGGCGAATGCGCCCGCGTGTGGATCGGACAGAAAGACGCCGGTTTTCTTGTCCGCCACGATTTCGTCGCCGCGCCAGGAATCGAAGAGCTCCAGCGTCGTCTGCAGGAAAGTCTTCGCCCGCTCGTAGCGCTGTTCTTCTGCCAGGAATCCGCCGCGCCGAAAGTTCTCGCCGGTGAACGCATCCCACGAAGTCACGACGTTCCACGCGGCACGGCCACCGGAGAGGTGGTCCAAGGACGCGAACTGCCGGGCCACCTCGTAGGGCTCGTTGAAGGTGGAGTTGATCGTGCCGGTCAGTCCGATCCGGTCAGTCACCGCCGCGAGCGCGGCCAACACGGTGAAGGTGTCGGGTCGCCCGACGACGTCCAGGTCGTAGATCTGGCCGTTCTGCTCGCGCAACCGCAGGCCTTCGGCCAGGAACAAGAAATCGAACTTGCCGCGCTCCGCCGCCTGAGCAAACCGCGCGAACGAGCTGAATTCGATATGGCTGCCGGCCGCCGGGTCGCTCCACACGGTGGTGTTGTTCACCCCCGGAAAGTGCGCGGCCAGGTGAATTTGCTTGATCGGCTTGGTCATCGGTGATCCTCGAGTGCGTCAGGCGACGGCGTAGCGGTTGGCGGGGCGGCCCAGCCCGAGTAAGCCCCGCAGCGTGTCGGCCTCGTAGGCCGTGCGAAACAGGCCCCGTCGGCGCAACTCGGGCACCAGGCCGTCGGTGATCTGAACAAGGTCGTGCGGCAGCGCGGCGGGGCGCAGACGAAATCCAGAGAGTCCGGCGGCGTGCCACTCCCCCAGCACGTCGGCGAGCTCCGGTGGCGTCCCAGCGAATACCTTTGCATCGCTGCGGTATTCGGCGCCGATAACCTCATCGAGCCGACGCCGCCGCGCCCGTGCCGCCTCCGCGCTGTGATCGGAGAAGACGACCAGATCGGCGAATACGTGCACCCCGTCACCACGTCGACCGATGGCCCCTTGCCGCGTGGAGACGTCAGCGGCGATCTCGGCCGCCTGCGTGGCGTCGTGTGGTGTGACGAATCCGACGTCGGCGCTGCCGGCGATCAGGTCGTAGGACGCTCCGCCGTGGCCCAGGGCCGCGACGATTGGTTGGCCCTGGGGCGGGCGGGGCGTGATCGAAGGCCCTTTGACCGAAAACCATCGCCCCTCGAAGTCGATGTAGTGCAGCTTCTGCCTGTCGATGAAGCGTCCGGTGCCTACATCGCGGATCTCGGCGTCGTCCTCCCAGCTGTCCCACAAACGACGCAGTACCTCAACGTAATCCGCCGCCTCGGCGAAGTGGTCGGCGATCTCGGCGGGCAGCTCGCGGCGCCCGAAGTGGGCTGCCGCGTCGGCCCGCGGCGAGACCTGGACCCGGACGCCGGCCCGGCCGGTGCTGACGTAGTCAAGGGTGGCAATCGACTTCGACAGGTGGAATGGCTCTGTGTGGGTGACGACCGCCGTCGGCACCAGCCCGATGTGCTGGGTGCGGGGTGCAATCCGCGCTGCGATGAGCACCGCGTCCAGCCGGCCACGAACGCGGTCGATTCGGTCGTCGGGCTCGAAGGGGTCGTCGGATTGGATCGCCAGGGAATCCTCGATGGTCACGAAGTCCAGGGATCCGCGCTCGGCCTCGGCGACCAGATCGGCCCAATAGGCGGCGTCGAACAGCTCGTCCGGTCGGGCGTCGGGTTCGCGCCATGCGCCCGGGTGCCACCCGGCGCCGTCCAGCGCCACGGCTAGGTGGATGGGGCTGGACAAACCAGGCATCACACGACCTGCCTTCCTCACGGATATCACCACTTTGCCGACTGGCTTCGACGAAGCCGACTCCGCGGTGGCCGCTACGGCCGGAGCGCAACGACTGCTGGAATAACCGTTCGGCGGTGCAGTGGATTCCGCTCGAGCGTGGCGTCTAGGCGGCTGACGACCCGGTTCGGGCGTTACGGCTGCGGAACTCGTGGGTTTCCGGCCGCGCTCAACGCCCAGCTCCGAGCCGTGCGGGCTGCTTTCCGACGGATGGCGGAGCCGCTGAAATCATCGCGATTGCAACCCGCGCCTACCGGGCCAGCAGCGGCAGCACGCCCTCGGCGAACCAGTACGCCTCTTCGAGGTGGGGGTAGCCGGAGAGGATGAACTCGTCGAAGCCCAGCGAGTGGTACTCGGAGATCAGGTTCGCGACCTCCCGGTGGCTGCCGACCAGCGCCGTGCCCGCGCCGCCACGGACCAGGCCGACTCCGGCCCACAGATTCGGGTAGATCTCGAGCTTGTCGACCCGGCCGCCGTGCAGGGCCGTCATCCTGCGCTGTCCCTCGGATTCCGATTTGGCATGCAGCGCTGTGGCTTTGGCGATCTCCTCGTCTGTCAGGTCGGCAAGCATCTCGTTCGCGACGGCCCAGGCCGCCGCCGAGGTGTCGCGGCTGATGGTGTGCAATCGAATGCCGAATCGAACTTTGCGGCCAACGGCGACGGCCTGCTCGCGCACGCGCTCGATCTTGGCTGCGGCGGCGCCCGGAGGCTCACCCCAGGTGAGGTATACGTCGGCATACTCGGCAGCAATTGGCAGCGCCGCCGCCGAGGATCCACCAAAGTAGATCTCCGGCACGGGATTCGGCGGCGCAGACACCCTGGCGTCGGCGACGGTGTAGTACTGGCCGGTGAAATCCACCGACTCCTGTGTCCACACCGAGGTGACGATCTGCAGGAATTCGGCGGTGCGCGCGTAGCGCTCGTCGTGGCCGAGCCAGTCGCCGAAGCGGCGTTGTTCGGCGTCGTCGCCGCCGCTGACGACGTTGAGCAGCACCCGGCCCTCGGAAAATCGTTGCAGCGTCGCGGTCTGCTGCGCGGCCAGGGTGGGGGGCACCAGCCCAGGCCGGAATGCGACCAGAAACTTGAGCTTCTCGGTCTCCGCCAGCAACGCGGCAGAGGTCAGCCACGCGTCTTCGCACCAAGTCCCGGTGGGTGTCAGCACGCCCTCAAAACCCAGCCGGTCGGCGGCGCGAGCCACTTCCGCCAGGTAGCGGCGGCTGGGGGGACGGAACCCGTTTGGAATGGCTCGGTTGGACGACGCGTGCGACCCGCCGACGATCGAACGGCTGTCACCGGTGGTGGGCAGAAACCAGAAGAAGCGCGGAGTCATACGCCACCGACGCTAGGGGCGGCACGGGCGAGCGTGCAAGTTGCGAGGCGCCCGCGGTGCCGCGGCAGGCGCCCGACATGATGACGGGATGACCACGGACATTCGCGTTCTCGACAGCGAGGACGACCTCATCGCCGCGGCGAACGTGTTTCGCGCCGCCATGGTGGGGTTTCCACCGCTCAACCTGGGAGCCGGTCAAATCGCCCGCCTGCTCGAACCGGGCCGCACGATCGGGGCGTTTATCGGAGGGCAACTCGTCGGCACCGCCGACGCGGTGACGAGCCGTCTCACGCTTCCCGGCGGCGCGATCGTGGGCCATGCCGCCGTGACCCACATCGGGGTGCTGCCGTCGTTCACCCGAAAAGGCATCGCCACCGAGCTGATACATCATCAGCTGCGCGACGTCGCCGCGCGGGGTGAGGCGGTCGCGACACTGCGCGCCTCGGAGGCGACCATCTACGAGCGGTATGGCTACGGTGTGGCGAGTTCGTCGCAGACGGTCGAGGTCCAGACCGCTCGGGCGGCGCTGCGCCCCGGGGTGGCCGCCGGCGGTCCGGTGCGGCTGGTGGAGGTGGGCGAGGCGTGGGACGTCCTGCCCCGGATCTATGACGACAATCGTCCGTCGCGTCCGGGGACCATTGACCGCCCCGAGGTGTGGTGGCAGGGCGTGCGGATGCGCACCGAATCCTCGCCGGGCCCTTCGTATGTCGCGGTGCACGGCGAGCCTGGCTCGGAGTCCGGGTTCGCGCGCTACCGACCCGTCGACACCGAGGTGTGGTTCATCAGCGACCAGCGGACCATCGCGGTCGAGGACTTCTTCGCGCCCACCGAAGAGGCTTACACCGGGCTGCTGCGTTTCCTGCTCGGGCTCGACCTCATCGACCGCGTGGTGTTCTGGATGCTGCCCGCCGACGACCCGCTGCCGTGGCTGCTCGTCGATCGGCGAGCCGCGAGGGTCACCGCGGTGCACGACGAGACGTGGCTGCGCGTCGTCGACGCGCGAAAGACGTTGGCGGAGCGCAGATACGTCGGGAATGGGGAAATCACTATCGCGGTCGACGACCCCCTGTTGCCGGGCAATTCGGCCAGCTTCACGGTCACCGCCGCCGGCGCGGAACCGACGGACCGACCGGCCCAGTTGCACACTGGAGTCGAAGCGCTCGGCGCCACGCTGCTCGGTGGCGCGACTTGGCGCGGCCTGGCGGCCGCCGGGCTGGCCCGCGCCGATGACCCGCAAGTGCTCGCCATTGCCGATCGGCTGTTTGCGGTGCCCGACGCCCCGCACGCCGGGTTTTACTTCTAGCGATGATCGTCATCGTCGGAGCGGGAATATGCGGGCTGGCGGCCGCCTACGAGCTGTCCCGGCGCGGGGAAAACGCGGTCGTGTTCGAGCGCGGTGCGCCGTTCGCCGAACAATCCGCGGGACTGGCGCGGATCTTCCGCATCGCGCATCGGCGCCACGAGTTGTGCAGGCTCGCCCTGCGGGCCCGCGACGGCTGGCAGCGCTGGGAGGCTGAGCTCGGCACCGGACGCCTGCTGGGCACGGAGGGCTTTATCGCCGCCGACGCCGACCCGGACATTGCGGCCGCAATGGACGATGCGGGCGCCGCTTACTTCCGGCTTGACCGGTCCGAAATCACCGCGCGAATCCCGTTTCTGGCCGCGCCGTGGGAAAACGGGGTGTTCGATCCGCAGGGCGGGAGCCTTCGGATCCGCCGCGCGCTCGGCGCCCTGGCGCGGCGCGCCACCATTGAGCGCGGCCAGGTCGTCTCGGTCGATGACGACGGCGCGACCACGCTTTCGGACGGCACCTTCGTCCGCGCGGACCGCGTGCTGATCTGCGCGGGTGTCGAGACGCCGACCCTGTTCGGTCCGCTGGGCGTCGAATTCGCCCCGCACACCCGATTCACCTACGAGGGCGCCGAAGCGGCCGGCGCCGCATGCCTTTCCGCGCCCGAGGGATACGGGTTGCCATTGGGCAGCACGGGACGCTGGGCGTTCGGGCAGGAGGTGCCCGACCCCGCGACGGTGCGCGCGCTGTTTCCGTCCCTGTCGCCGGTGGACCAAGTGGACTGCGTCACGCTTCGCGCCCCGTGGCTGGACTCGGGTGGCGACGGCTGGACGGTGGCCCGCCGAGGCCGCATCGTCACGTTCGTCGGCAGCAACCTGATGAAGTTCGGCCCGCTGCTCGGCGAATTGCTGGCCCACGCCGTGCTGAACGACGAGCCGCCGAGCGAGCTCATCCTGGGCTAGTTGCGCCGCCTGACCATTCGGCGCTCGAGCGTGCCCAGTGCGGCGTCACTGAGTTTGCCCAATCCGGCGAGCAGGACGATCGCCAGCAGCATCACATCCGTGCGCCCGGTGTTCTGGCTGTCGATGAGCAGGAAACCGAGCCCCTTCGACGAGGCGATCAGCTCCGCCGCCACCAGAAACAGCCACGCATTCGCCAGGCCCAACCGAAGGCCGTTGACCAGCCCGGGGGCCGCCGCCGGCAGCATGACGGTCGCCAGCAACGAGGCGCCGTGCCGACCGTAGGCGCGGCCCACCTCCAGAAGCTGCGGGTCGACATGCGCGAGTGCCGACGCCGTCGTCGTGTAGACGGGGAAGAACGCACCGATGGCGACGAGCAGCACCTTCGGCGTCTCGTCGATCCCAAACCACAAGAGCAGCAACGGCACCCACGCCAACGAGGGCACCGTGCGAAGCGCCGCCACCGTGGGCGCCAGCAGGCTGCGCGCGGCACCCGACAGACCGATGAGAGAACCCAGCGCGAGCGCGGCCGCGGCACCGGCCAGGTAGCCGAGCACCACCCGCACCAGGCTGGCTTGCAGGTGCGTCCACAATTCGCCGTGGCGGAGCAGCCCGTCGAGGGCGGCCACCACATCGCCGGGGGGCGGCAACTGACTGGCCGAGAAAAGTCCCGCGGCAGTGACCAGTTGCCATGTCGCCAGCAGCAGCAGCGGAACGACGAGTGCCGCTGCCGGTGCGGCGCGCAACCTCAGGATGCGTGCTGGGCGTACTTCGGGTCGATGATCGTGTTCAAGGCGCCGCGCCCGGCTTCGTCGGATTTGATGTCCGAGTCCGCCACGGCGATCGGCAAGATGTTGGTCAGGACTGCGCGCTGGGGATCGCCCGGCGCGGGCTGGATGTCCAATGCCGTTCGCTGCAACTCCTCCTGGGCCACGCTCTGTGTCACCTTCGCCTGCGAGGCCAGCAACGCCGCCAACTCGTCGGGATGTGCCTTCGCCCATTTCCGGGCCTCCTCATAGCTATTGACCACGGATTGGACGAGATCCGGATGCGCGGTGATGAAGTCCTCGCGGGCGTTCAGCACGCCGTAGGAATTGAAATCCGGGTTGCGGTACAGCAACCGCGAGCCTTGTTGCTGGACGGTCTGGGCCATGAACGGGTCCAGTCCTGACCAGGCATCCACGTCGCCGCGCTCCAGGGCGGTCTTACCGTCGGCATGCTGCAGGTTGATGATCTCCACGTCGGCAGGCGAAAGCCCGGCCGTCGCAAGCGATTGCAACAGGAAGAAGTACGGATCGGTCCCCTTGGTAACCGCGATCTTCTTGCCCTTCAGGTCGGCCACCGAGTTGATCGGGGAGTTCTTCGGGACAACCAGGGCCGTCCATTCCGGCTTGCTGTACACGTCGATGATCTTGATCGGTGTGCCGTTGGCCCGCGCGACCAATGCGGCCGAACCTGCGGTCGACCCGAAGTCCAGCGCTTGCGAACGGAGCCCCTCGTTGGCCTTGTTGCTGCCGGCCGAAAGAACCCAGGTGACGTTGTAACCCCGGCCCTCAAGCAGGTGCTGGTCCCGCACCACCAGACTCAGGGGGTTGTAATAGGCGTAATCGAGTCGGATGTCCTTCGAAGCCGTCGGACCCGCGTTCGAACCGCAGGCGGACACGGCGGCGGCCACCGCGAAAACCGAAATTGCCGCTAAATAACGGGCTTTCATCGTGCTTTTGCCTCCTCATCGCCGGCAGCGCCGTGCCGGCGCACGCCGAGTTCGTCCAACAACCGATCGCGCATCCCGACGATGCGCGGGTCGCCACGGTCGCGCGGTTTGGGAATGGTGATGTCGAACGTCGCGGCAATAGTCGCGACGGCCCCGGTTTCGGCGCGGTCGTCGGCGCGCAGGATCAGGACGCGATCGGCCAGGATCACTGCCTCGTCGACGTCGTGTGTCACCAGAAGCGTGGTGGTGCCCGCGTCCTGCTGCACCGTGTCGAGCAGGTCCTGCATCCGCAGCCGAGTCAATGCGTCGAGAGCCGCCAACGGCTCGTCGAGGAGCAGCACGCTGGGCCGCCGGGCCAGGGCGCGCGCGAGCCCTGCGCGTTGGGCCATACCGCCGGACACCTGCCGCGGATAGTGGTTGCCGAATTCACGCAGCCCGACCACATCGAGCCAATGCTGCACCACGGGTGACCCTTTCGACCGCGTGGTGCCGCGAGGCAGGCCGAAGGCCACATTGTCCGCCAGGTTTCGCCATGGCAGCAGTCGAGGTTCCTGAAAGACCATGGCGCAGCGCGGATCGATCCCGCGAACCGGAATGCCGTCGATCTCGATCCGCCCGTCCGTCGGACGGTCCAGCCCGGCGATGAGCCGCAACAGCGTCGACTTGCCGCTTCCGGACGATCCGAGCAATGCGACCACCTCGCCCGGCTCGATCTCGAGGTCGACGTCGTCCAACACGGCGTGCTTGCCGAACGTTCGGTTGACACCGCGCAAGGACACATGCGCCGGCGCGGGGTTGCTCGACGTCACCCGCGCAGCCTAGGAATCGGCGCCGGCGGTCACCAGGTTTGGATCGGTCGTGATTTCAACCCGGCTGCGGTCAGCCCGGTCAGCCGTGCGGAGCCTCGGAGATCTTCGTGTCCGGCTTGCCCAACGTTTGGCAGTACGTCAACGCGGACAGCCGGGTCGCCGTGATCTCCGCGTTGGTCGGATCGGACCCGTTCTTGTCCTTGAGCATCTTGCTGACCTCATCGCTCTGCTTCTTTTCGTCCTGCCCGGTGAAGTCCTTGCATTTCGTGTCGCCGCCAGTGTTGACGATCTGGGAGGCCGAGCACGCGCCGGACAGCAGCGCGGCCAGCGCGATCGTGGCCGCGGCGGTTTGCTTGATCATTTGCCCTCCTAGGTCCGGTTTGAGCTGTCTGTTCACCAAACCGGCTGATCTCAAACCTCACTGTGGTTTGCGCCGACGGACGTTGTGTTTGCTTGCGCTGACGCGGGAATACCTTCGTAAGTCGCTACGTCTATTCGTGAGTTACCAAGCCCCGGGAGGACAAAGCAGTGAGCCCGTCGAACGCGTCGGCGTTGGCGACAACGGACGAGCGCGACGCGGGCCTCGAGTCGGGCGCGAACCGAACCGTGTTCGCGAGCGTGCTAGCCCTGCTGCTGTCGACGGGATGGGTCGCCAACCACTTCGTCGCGTTGATGCCGTCGATCGACGGCCGCCAGCACCTCGGCGCGGCCCGGCTCGACGCCATATTCGGGATCTACGCGCTCGGGCTGTTGCCCGGCCTACTTTTCGGCGGGCGCGCCTCGGATGCGCTCGGGCGCAAGTCCGTGGCGTTGGCAGGCTCGACGACCGCTCTGGTGGGCACGCTGGCCATGCTGTTCTCGCAACAACCCGACGTCTTGCTGGCGGGACGGTTGGTCGTCGGACTCGGGGTGGGTCTCCTGATGAGCTCCTGCACCGCATGGGCGTCCGATCTGAGGGGTCCCGCCGGCGCGGCCACCGCGGGCGCGGTGTTGCTCGCCGGGTTCGCCGTCGGGCCGTTCGCCGCAGGCGTGATCGCGCGGGCCGGCCAGCCGGGCATTCGGGTGTCGTTCGGGCTGGCCGCCGCCCTCGTCGTGGCGGCGATGATTTTCTCGATCCTGGCGGTGCGGAGCTCGGACCAGACGGCGACGGTAGCCGCGCGCGCCTGGGAGCCCTCGACTGCAGCGCGGCGGGGAACCGCGTGGGCCCTGAGCTGGGCCATGCCGCTCGCGCCGTGGGTGTTCGCCTCGGCAACTTTGGGATTCATCGCCATCCCCGGCCGCCTGCATACCGGGCTCGCGGCCCCGATGGCCGCGGGAACCGCCACGCTGATCGTCAACGGCGTGAGCGGACTCGTCCAAATCCTGGGCCGCGTTCTTCGCTGGGGACCGCACGCCGGCACCGCCGGCGCCGTGCTGGCCGCGCTCGGCTACGGGGCTACCGCCGCGGCCCCGCCGACCATGTCGGTGGCGCTGGCCGTGCCGCTGTTCTTGATCCTGGGGTGTGCGTCGGGCCTATGCCTGCGCGAGGGTTTGATCGACCTGGAAGCCGCGGCACCGCAGCGGCTGCGCGGCGCCCTGGTCGGAGTCTTCTACGTGGTGACCTACGTCGGCTTCGGCCTGCCGCTGATACTCAGCACCGCCGGATCCGCGGTCTCGACGACGATCTTGGCCGTCATGTCGGTGCTGGCGTTGGTGACAGCGGTGACACGCGCGGTGCGGCTGCGAAGGGCTGCTCACCGCCAGAGTTGATTTCGGTCGGATGCCTTAGGCCGCAACGATTTTGGGGCGCTCGCCGACGACGCTCAGCCCCGCCAAACGCCGCCATGAACGAATGGCGTGGCGCGTGATCTCCACGACGCGGGCGGCTCCAGCGTCCGCGTTTGCCAATCGATGCGCTTTGAGGGCGTTGCCGGTCACGGCATCCAGCGTGTCCCAGTCGTCGGTCTCGACGAGTGCCGTCGATTGAGCGGCGGTCCGGACGGCATACCTTTCGGCGGTCACCGGTGCGGTACCGATAGCGCGCGCGGCGCGGGCGGCGCCGTCCCACTCGGCGATCGGCGGCAACTCGCCGGGGGCGAGCCGGCGATGCAGTTCTGCGATGTCGGTGATCCCGCCTGCCGCCGCCGCGTTCTCGGCGTAGCGAATGACGCCCCACGGGGGGCTGACCAACAGCTTCGCGACCCATGGGTGCACGACGGTTCCGGTGACCTCGGCGGTGCCAACCGTCAGCCACGCCAAGTCGAGCACCAACATGCTGTCATCCGGCGCGAGATACCCGTCGGGCCCGGCCAGCAGGTCGTTGCACAACTGGACGAAGGAGGCCAGCGGCCGGGCCGAGGTCGCCGGGAAGTCGGTGATCTGCTCGTCGCCGTTGATGTATGAAATCACGTTCATTGCACAGCCTTTGCCCGATCCGGGCCGATGCGATCCTCGGGCGAGCCTCAGCGGGTGGGTGATTCGGTCCAGGTCCATTGCAGCTGCTTCCTACGGTCCGCCGGCGCGATAAACACATGCTATGGCAAGCGCGGCGTCGGTAGGGCGTGACGCCGCGGTCAGAGCAGCTCGCGCAGCGTCTCGATCAGCTTGATCCGCTCCTGCGGCGTGCCCGCCATGGGCGCAACGTTCAGCGTGGTTACGCCCGCCTCGCGGTACGCCGCGAGGCGGTCCTTGACGAATTCGCGCGTACCGATCAAGTTGACGTCTCGCACCAGCTCGTCGGGCACCACCTTGGCCGCGCCGTCCTTGTCGCCGGCCAGGTAGAGCTCTTGAATGCGGTCCGCCTGCGGGCCGTAGCCGTACTTGGTGGCCAGGGTGTGATAGAAGTTCTTGCCCTTGGCGCCCATCCCCCCGATGTAGAGCGCCAGGTGCGGTTTGACGAATTCGCGTAGGGGCTCGACGTTTTCGCCGATGGCCAGCACCGGTCCGGCGTACACGTCGAGCGGCCCGAGCGCGGGGTCGCGGTTGGCCTGACCGGCGGCCAGCGCCTTCCCCCACACGTCGCGCGCCTTCTCGGGCAGATAAAAGATCGGCTGCCAGCCCTCGGCGATTTCGGCGGCCAGCTCGACGTTCTTCGGCCCCAGCGCGGCAACCAGGATCGGGATGCGCTCTCGGACAGGCTTGTTGATGAGCTTCAGCGGTTTGCCGAGCCCGCTGCCCTGGCCCGCGGGCAGCGGGATCGTGTAGTGCTTGCCGCTGTGTTGTAGGGTTTCGCGGCGCCACACCTGGCGGCAGATGTCGATGACTTCGCGGGTGCGCGCGATCGGGGCGTCGTAGGGCACGCCGTGGAAGCCCTCGATCACCTGGGGGCCGGAGGCGCCCAAGCCGAGCGTGAACCGGCCGTCGGAGACGTAGTCGAGACCCGCGGCGGTCATGGCGGTCAGCGTGGGGGTCCGCGTGTAGAGCTGCAGGATGCCCGACGCCAGCTCAACCCGTTCGGTGCTCGCCGCCAGGTAGCCCAGCGCGCTGACGGCGTCGAACGAATACGCCTCGGGGACAAAGACGATGTCCAACCCGGCGCGTTCCAGGTCGGCCACTTCGGCGGCGACGTCCTTGAACCCGCCGGCGTAGTTGATTCCCAATCCGATCCGCATGATCCCTGCCCCTATGCGGTGGCGAACTGGTTGGCCAGTTCGACGGCCTCTTGCTGAATCCGATCGAACTGCGCGGCCATCGCCTCGGACAGCGCGGTTGCACCCGACAGCGGCCGGACCATCACCATGAAGTCGTCGATCAGCCCGTCGTCGTTGAAGTGCAGGAAGTCGCAACCCGTGATCTTTACACCCGGCGCCCCCGCTATCCCGGTCTCGAATACGAGCGCGTGGTCACGCCCGTTGCCGTCGCCGATTTCGCGGACGTAGTGGAAGTCCTCGAAGACCCGCAGCACACCGCGCAGGATCGCGGCGGTTATCGGCTTGCCAACATAGGGCTTGAACGCCACCGGGCTGGTGAACACCACCGTGTCGGCCAGCATCGCCTGGATGGCCGCCTCGTCGCGCTCCTCGACCGCCTTGCGAAAGGGATGCTTAGCACTCATGCGACACCTCGCATAGTCAATTTGTTGAATAGGCGTGCTCGACGCTAAAGCCTGTCCGGCCGTATGTCGATGTGCGATTAGTCACTTTGTTGATTATTCAGATCGTTACACTGTCAGGCGTGTCCCTGCGTGATGCGGTGCTGGCCGCGCTCCTCGACGGCGAAGCCTCCGGGTACGACCTGGCCAAGGGCTTCGACGCGTCGGTCGCGAACTTCTGGATGGCCACGCCGCAGCAGCTGTACCGAGAACTCGAGCGACTCGCCGAGCAGGGTCTCATCCGGGCGCGGGTCGTGCATCAGGATCGTCGGCCCAACAAGCGGATGTTCTCGCTGACCGAGGCCGGCTACGAAGCGATCGTGCAGTTCACCGCCCGGGCGCCGAAGCCCCCCGTGATCCGCGACGAGCTTGCAGTCAAAGTCATGGCCGTCGACGCCGGCGACGCGCCGGCGGTGCGCGACTTCATGGTGGAACGGGTGCACCGGGCGAAAGCCAAATTGCAGCGCTACGAACGCACACGTACCCGAATGCTCGACGGCCGCAGCGAGGCGGCATACCTGGCCCAGGCCGAACGGGTGGGGCCTTATCTGACGCTGCTGCGTGGAATCTCGTTCGAAGAGGAGAACATTCGCTGGGGTGAGCGCGCGCTGACGATCATCGAGCATCGGCTGCCCAGCACCTGACACCGTTAAGGGCTGACACCTCCCGCCGAAGTGACGCGTCCGGGTGTGTACAGCCGCGGGCGCGGCGAATATCCTCAACCGCGGATCACCGCCAATTCCCAGTGACAATCGCTGCTGCGCAATTGGCCTGCAGCACAACAGAAAATGAACAGAGGGAAACATGCCGAAGGACAATCCGGACGAGGGCGAAGCAACGGTAATTGTGGGCATGGCCGAAGCGGCGATGCACATGTACTCCTCTACCATCGCCGCCTTGCCCGACAATGACGACGACGATTTCCGCCCCCGCGTCGAAGTGGTCCTGTCCGGGTTGCGCAAGCTGCAGAAGTCGCTGACCGACGCAGCGGCGCGCGGTAGGTTGACCCCGCGGGTGATCGTCGCGCTGAGCGAGGTCCGCAGGTGCTACGACGATCTGATGGCGCGCGCCGCGGCCGCACCGGGGGCAACGCTGGGCCAACAGCTCTATGTGGCGCGGCGCCGCGCCCTGCTGTCGGCGAAGGAGGCCGCCAACGGTGCCGGACTTCGTGCGGATCTATTGGACGACTTGGAAGCCGGTGAGATCCCGACCGAGGACGAAACCGTGAAGGTCAAGGGATTGATCGAGGCTCTCAGTGGCGGCTCGCCGCTGATCAACACGGTCGAACACGAACGGCCGCACCTCGAGTCGCTCGACGAATCGATCGCCTGAACCGCTAGGAGCGCTGCTCGGCCTGCACCGCGTCGCCGGGCTGCTGCTCGCCGATCAATTCGTCCACGCCAACCTCGGGGACATCGCCGTCGTCGGCCGTCGGCGGCTCCGCCGCGAGCGCGTCGCCGGGGTGCTGCGAACCGACCAGTTCCTCGTGGCCGACCTCGGGGACGTTCCCGTCGCCGTTGGACCGACCGTGCTTGGCCGACTTCTTCTTCGGCGCCTTCGCCGCCGCCGCCTTGGCTCGCGAGGAGCGATGACCGTTGGGCGCCAGCCCGACCGCCTCGCTGACCACCTCGATGGCCTTCTCGGTGTACACGCGATAGCCGAAATTCGGTAGGTAGCCATGGATTTCGGGTGTGTCGAGGTCACGCATGAACTGCAGAATCTCGCGGCTGAACACCTGGCCGGGCACCAGGACCGGAAACCCTGGCGGATAGGGCGTCACATACGTCGCCGACACGATGTCGACGCCCGCGTCCAAGCGTTCGTCGATCTGCTCGCCGGTGAGGTATTCGCAATTGGTGTCGTCGTAGGAGAGGTAGAACGCCCTGCGGACATCCCCTTCGGGCGTGGCCTCGCTTCCACTGTGATCCAGGAACGCCGGGTGGAAGCCACTGAAATCGGGCAGGGGCAAAGACATCTCGGTGAGCCGATAGACCGCCCGCGCGAAGTGTTCGCGCTCGCCGAGGCTCATCTCGGAGATGTTCTGGTCCAGCTCGCGGGCGATGTTGACGAGCACTTCCACCAGGAAGGCCACCGAGCTGCGGGTGGTACCGATGTTGGTCATGAACAACACGCTGTTGCGCGACGTCTTGTTGATCTGAATTCCGTAGCGGTCCATCAACTGTTGGCGCTTGAACGTGTCACCGTCGTAGCCCGTTGGCCCGATGAACAACGTGATTCGGGACGGATCGAGCACGAACTCGTCCTGATCCCAGGCGGCCATCATGTTCCGCAGACCCGAGCGCAGAGGCTGTTCGATGGCCGACGGCCGGTAATCCTCGGGAATCAAATCGGAGGTCCGCAGGCAGCGCATGTACTTGCTGAGCAGCGGATGGTTGTCGATCGCGTCGCGCAGCTGCATCGCGTTCTCGATCTGCCGCTGCACCAGCTCGACACCCTCCAGCGCCACCTGCCGGCGGCCGAGATCCAGCGACGCGAGGATCTGGTAGTTGGGCGAGGTGGAGGTGTGCGCCATGTACGCCTCGTGGAACGGTTCCGCCACCTTCTGGTCGTAGTCCTGATCGAAGACGTGGATCATCGATCCCTGTCGCAGCGCGGTCAGGGTCTTGTGCGTCGACTGGGTCGCATAGACCCGCACTCGGGCCCGTGCCGGGTCGGGAAGCAGGCGGCGGTCCAGCAGGTCGTCGTCGCTGGTGGCACCCTCGGTTGCCAGCTCCTCCTCGAAGCGGCGCTTGTACTCGGGGTCGGCCAGCCGCTCCCGCAGCGCGCGTGCCGCCGCCATGGCGGTGCGGGTCCGGTATACGGGATGGAAGCGGGCGAACGCGAACCATGCCTCGTCCCACAGGAACACGAGATCGGGCTTGATCGCGAGGCACTCCTCCATGACCCGCTCGACGTCGTAGACGATCCCGTCGAAGGTGCAGTTCGTCAGCGACATCATCTTGACGCGGTCGAGCTTGCCGGCGCGCTTGAGCGCCAGCAGTTTCGATTTGATCTCGCGCAGCGGGACCGCGCCGTACATGGAGTAGTCGTTGAGCGGATACGCCTCGAGGTAAATGACATTCGCGCCCGCGAGCATCATCCCGTAGTGATGGGACTGGTGGCAGTTGCGGTCCAGCAGCACGATGTCGCCGGGCGCCACCAACGCCTGCGTGACGATCTTGTTGGCGGTCGAGGTCCCGTTGGTGACGAAGTAGGTGTGCCGCGACCCGTACGCCTCCGCGGCGAGCTGCTGGGATTCGCGCAGCGGCCCGGTCGGCTCGAGCAGGGAGTCCAGGCCACCACACGTCGCCGACGTCTCGGCCATGAACACATCCAGGCCGTAAAAGCCGACCATGTCCCGGATCCAGTGCGAGTTGACGATCGACTTGCCCTGCGAAATCGGCAGGGCGTGGAAGACGCCCGTGGGCCGGTGACTGTACTGCTTGAGGGCGCTGAAGAACGGGGTGCGGTAGCGCGCCGCCACACCCTGCAGGATCGACAGGTGAAGCTCGAGCATGCCTTCCCGAGCGTGGAACACCCGGCGGAAGTACTGGCCCAGCCGCCCCGCGATGTCCTCCACCTCGATCTCGGTCATCAGGTAGAGGTCGAGTTCGGGCCGCAACTTCGCCAGGGAAACCGCGAGGATCTGCGCGCGTTCCTCGGGCGACTGGTGGTCCGCCAACTCGTGCGACACCCCGGTATCGACGAACTCGGCCAGCGCCGACAGATCCCGGGTCGATTGGTGTGAGAAGCGCCGCCGGATCACCACCGCCTGCAGGTTGACGTTGAGCCGTGCCGCGATGAGTGCCTCATCGCCGCTGGACACCACCACCAGCTCGTAGACGAATTCGTCGTCGGGGCGCCGCCATTTGCGGACCTCGTTGCGCAGCGCCCGCTCCTGGTCTTCGGTCATCTTCTCGACGACCAACACCTCGAAATAGGGGCGGTCCCGCTGCGTCGCCGGCTGATGCTCGACCAGCTGGCGCGGATCGGACGGGAACATGTCGAGGTCGTCGCTTCCGGCGTTCTCGACGTCGCCCGTGCGGTACGACTCCGTGGTCAGGGCGCGGTTGATTTGCACCAGGGCTTGCGCGAACTTGTCGTAGCTACCGGCGGCGAACAGGCGCTGGACCCGGGCGAAATGCGGCGAACCCGGATAGGCCCAGTACGGCTCGAGAGTGCTTAGCCGCGTGAGCAATTCCTGGCAGGTGTTGATGCACTTCGTCTTCAGCGCGCCCTCGGTGGTCGGGCGGGTGAGCCGGTCGGCGGCCTCCTCCAACCGGCACCACGAGTCGCTACGGACCTGCCAAAGACTGTTGTAAGCGCGCAAGTGTTCCGTCATGGTCGCCCTTTCTTTGGTCGCGGCGACTCCGTCCCGGAGCGTCGGTCAAGGTTCGCAGACACAATCCGCCCGCCGGTTACCAGAAGACAAATATTGCACGTCCGTCGAGTAGACAGCACCCGGAGACAATGGTTACGGGCTCTTGGAATGCGTACGTCCAACCGACTGTCATCTGTTTAGGCGTGCGGCCCACGGGTAGGCCTCACACGTCAATTCTGACGACGACGTGAGGAGGCGCGCAATGGCCACGGGGGAAACCGGCTTCGACGATGTGACCTACGACCTTGTTTCGGTGCAGTACCACTCGCTGAAGGCCGGGCACGACTACGGACAGTACGTCCGCGACGCCAAGAACGCGGGGCTCGACGACGTGGCCTCGTTCTTCGAGGATGTCATGGCGGAGGATTCCAAGCGCGCGCAGCGCTGCCATGAGTTCCTGGTGCAGCTCACCAAATGAACTCACCTTCAATAATGTTGCGTCGCAACTCAATTGGTCGCTATCGTCGCGTAGATGAGTGAAGTAACCGGTAACGACCGAATCGACGACGTCGCGCCCGGCGATGTGATCGCCGTCGACCGAGGTGCCGGCGATCAGCCATACAAGGTGGTGTTCAAGGACTTCACCGACGGCCGCTTCGTCGTGACACTCGAGGGCGCCGGCGAGACGTTCCAGCTCGACCTGGCACCCGGCACGCCGGTCAACAGATCCCTCGCGGCGAAATGGGAATCGGGCCAGAGTCCCACACCGCACTCAGACGGTTGACCGGAATCGTTTGCCGCTTGTCTCACAGTTGCCGGCCAAAGAGTTTGTCGGCTAAAGGTATCCGGAATGCTAGGCAGCCGCGGTGGCGGACGGGTACACCGACGTCACCTCGGAGTGGAGATGACCGCAAGCGCCGCATCGCACTTCGTACTCGAGCTTGTTGTCAGCGAGTTCAAGAAATTGATACTCGGCCCACGCCGCGCACCGCGGGCATCGCGCCCGTCCACGTTCCACCGCCATCAGAATCTCGGCCCCCATTACTCGCTGCACAACCTCGACAGAGACATACCCATTCGGGAATCGGCCGAATCACCGGCTCGCCGGCGAGAGTCGCCGGCGCCTATTTCCAGGCGAACACCGGCTGTTCCAACTCGTCCACCCGCTCGTCGCGGCCTTCGAGGCACAGCCACCGCAGCTGCAGGAGCACGGCGCCGGTCGGGGCGTGGATGAGGTCGTTCCCCAGCGGGATCTGTACGACCGGTCGTGGACTCTCCGGAATGCTGATGAACCGCGGCGAATCGGCCCGCTGCAGTTGGTGCAGGCCCACCCGGTACACCGCGAGGACCTCCGCGGGCGCGGGCCGCGGGTCCAGCCGTCCGCCTCCCCAGATCACCACCGGGGTGATGACGTAGCCCGACCGGGTCGGGTAGTCGTCGAGCAAACCCAACACCGCCGAGTCGCGCAGTTCGATGCCGACCTCCTCGCGCAATTCGCGCAGCGCCGCGTCGACGGCCGTCTCACCCGGATCGACCCGGCCACCGGGCAGCGCCCACTGCGCCGCATGAGAAGTGAGGCGAGATGCCCTGCGGCACAGGAGGAAAGCCGCGCCGCCGGACACATCGACCATGCGGCCGTCGAGGTCGGTCTCCAACGCCGGGCCCGCGGCGATCCAGTCGTCCAGCGGCGCGGGATCGACCCTGTCCTCCCCGAGCTCCGAGTCGACCAAGACCACCGCGACGGCCGCGTGCCGCTTCGTCGGGTCGGTGACCGTGCGCCGGTCGTGGGCGGCCAAGTGTGCCCGGATCCGGTCGCGCCGGCCTTCGTCATAGGAGATCGTCACTTGTCGAGCCTAAGCAGCGGCCGGTTGAACTCTGGCCCGGCATGGAACACGATGGCCGAAGGCGCAGCGGTCCGAGAGGTTAGGAGCCGGCATGGCTGATATCACGGTCCTGATCCAGACCGACCACGACTGGTTCCGCGAGCAGTTCGGCAGGCTCGACTCGCTGCGCACGCAGGCGCCGGTCAACAATTCGGCACTCGAGCGGGTGTGGCGTCCGCTCGCCGACAAGCTGGATGTGCACGCCTACATCGAGGAGAAGATCTTCTACCCGCAGCTGCTGAAGCGCGGTACCAACGATCCCGAAGGCGAGACGCTCGACGCGATCGGTGATCACAACGACATTCGGGACGGGGTGCGCGACGCTAACGCGGCTCGGGTCGGCACGGACGAGTGGTGGGCCGCCGTCGGCCGCACCCGGTCGGCGAACGACGACCACATGGTCGAGGAGGAACGGGACGGGCTGCCCGATTTTCGTCGCAACGCCCCGATCGGTCTGCGCGAGGCGCTCGGGCGCCAGTACAGCGAGTTCATGGCCGAGCATCCGACCACCGAGGGGTTGCCGATCGTCGACCGCGACCCCGAATACTACGTCGACACGCTCGAAACCGATCCGCCGCCCAAACGCACGGACTTTTCACTTCGGATCGGCAGCCTGAAAGGCCAATGAGTCCGTGGCCGCGCACGGCGGCCGCGGGGTGTCCTCGGGACGGCTCCCGACGAGCGGCGTGGTTAACTGCGAACGTGCGTAGAGAACCGGCGTTGGCGCGGCGCTTTTTCGACCGATTCGAGCCGGTACATGCAGTCACCTACTTCGCGCCGGAAGCGCGGGCGGCGCTCGACGCGCTGGGTTACCGCGGCTTCTGGATGGGCTACTTCGCCGCCCGATCGGCGCCGTTGGGCATGGTGCCGCGCGAGGTCGTCACCGCAATCTTCTACAACTTCGCCCCCGAGCGCGTCGCGAAGGCGCTGCCCGCGGCGTGGGAGATCGCCGGTCCCGAGTCCGCGTTGCGTGCCCGGCAGGAATCGGCGGTCGCGGCCCTGCGCCGATACGGCGTCGAGGCGGATGAAAACGTCGCCGTCGCAGCCGAATTGGCGGCCAAGGCGGCCCGAGCAGCGCCGCTCGACGGGCGACCGCTGTTCGCCGCGAATCTGGCGCTGCCCTGGCCGGACGAACCGCTGACCGCGCTTTGGCATGCCGCGACCCTGCTGCGTGAGCAACGCGGCGATGGGCACGCGGCGGTGCTGGCGGCCGCCGGTGTCTCGGGGCGGGAATCCAACGTGCTGCACGCGGCGACCGGCCGGGTCGAGCCCGACTACATCGCCCGCACCCGCGATTACGACGAAGCGACGTGGCGCCACCACGAACAACGGCTCGCCGAGCGGGGACTGCTCAACGGCGACGGCACGGTGACCGCGGCCGGGCGGGAGCTGAAGGACCGCATCGAATCGAGCACCGACGCGCTCGCGCTGTCTGCCCTAGATGCCCTCAGCGACGACGAGGTGGAAACGCTGTTTCGGGCGCTCACCCCGATCACCCGCGCGGTGATCGCCGGCGGGGACATTCCGGCCAAGACGCCTATGGCCCTACGCCGCGACGAATTGGATGACAGCGGCGCGCATTTGGGCGGCACCGGCCAATCACAGTGAACTCACATGCCGCCGGGCGAGCCGCTGATCGGTTGCGCCGCAATGTGATCCATCGGGGGTCCATCACCGTTCGAGGTGCCACGGTCCGCGACCGCGGTGGCCAGCGCCGTGCCGCCCTCGATCGTTCCGATGATGTCCACTTGCTCGTTGACGGTGAAATGTGAAGCGCCGACACGGGGTTGGCCGCCGTCACGGGAGATGACGGTGGTCTCCGGGGTGACGCGGTAGGTCTGTGTGTAGCCGTTGGGGCTGCGGGCGGTCACCGAGTCCCCGGACACGGCGATGACGGTCCCCTGCTGGCGTACCGGGTGGGAGGCGGGCGGCGGCCCCAGCGTCGACTCGACCGTCGGCTTGTTGGGCTCGACGTAGGCAAACAGGCCCACCAGGCTGGCCGCGCACAACACCGACGCGGAGACGATCTCGCATGCCATCGCCACGCCGGACAACCCGCGACGCGCGGGCCAGCCGGTCGCATGGGTTCTTTGCTCCGATACTTCGCTCGCTTGGCGCCTGGCGTCCACGGTCAGTTCCTTCCTGCGGTTTTGCACCATGCAGCCTCGGCCCCTACCGCATCAGGTCGTTGCTCGTGGTGTTACCCGCAGGGATGCGCCGATAAACCGCGCCGCGGAGGCGCGGCCGGTTTCAGCCACCCGCAAGGGGCGTGATGTCAGCCCTTGGCGAGGGTGAACTGCGCGACGTCCGTGTAGCCGTCGCGGAACAGGTCGGCGCAACCGGTCAGGTACTTCATGTACCGGTCGTAGACCTCTTCGGACTGAACCGCGATGGCCTCGTCGCGGCGCGACTCGAGCGCTGCCGCCCACGTGTCGAGCGTCCGGGCGTAGTGCAGGCGCAGCTGCTGGACACGCTCGACGGCGAAGCCGGCCCGCTCGGCGTGCTCGACGACGCCCTTGGCTTGCGGCAGGTCCCCGCCCGGAAAGATCTCGTCCATGATGAATTTCATGAACCGGATCTTGGTCATGGTGATGGGCAGTCCGCGCTCGCTGAACTCCTCGTCGCTGGGCTTGATGATGGTGTGCAACAGCATCACACCGTCGGCGGGGAGTGCCTCGTAGGCCATCTTGAAAAAGTCGGGGTACCGGTCGCGTCCAAAGTGCTCGAAGGCACCGATCGACACGATGCGGTCCACCTTCTCGTCGAATTGCTCCCAGCCCCGCAACAGCACGCGCTTGCTCCGGGCGGACGGGTGCCGGTCGAGGCGCTGCTGGACATGCGCCTGCTGGTTGCGGCTCAGGGTGAGCCCCACGACGTTGACGTCGTAGCGCTCGAGCGCGCGGATGATCGTGGTGCCCCAGCCGCAGCCGATATCGAGCAGCGTCATGCCCGGCTGCAATCCGAGCTTTCCCAGCGAGAGGTCGACCTTGGCGATCTGCGCCTCTTCGAGGGTCATGTCGTCGCGCTCGAAAAACGCGCAGCTGTAGGTGCGCGTGGGATCCAGGAATAGCGCGAAGAACTCGTCGGACAGGTCGTAGTGCGCCTGGACGTCCTCGAAGTGCGGCTCCAGGCCGACAGCTTCGGTCTGATTCTCAGGCATGGCACTTCCCCCGGACGCGAATTTATTGGGCTCAGCGGCGTGTGATCTCAGCCGCTCGAGTTACGGCCTAGCAGTCTATCCGTCCGGATGGCCAGGCAACGAATTGACGGCCCTAGCGGCGGGAACTGTCGCGGCCGAATTTTGCAGGTGTGGGCGATGCCCGCTCGGGCTAATTGTGAGGTGACGAGCCGTATCGAATGGACTGAATGGGGAGGCCAACCATGGAACCGATATCGCCGACGGATGCGCTGTTCCTCATCGGCGAGTCACGCGAGCACCCGATGCACGTGGGATCGTTGCAGCTCTTCGTGCCGCCCGAGGACGCCGGGCCGCACTTCGTCCGCGAGTCCTATCAGGCGATGCTCGAGCGCACGGACGTTCAACCGACGTTCCGCAAGCACCCCGCCTTCTTCGGCGGCATCACCAATGTCGCGTGGTCGTTCGACCGGGAGGTCGAGCTCGATTACCACCTCCGCCGGTCGGCCCTACCGGAGCCGGGACGCGTGCGTGACCTGCTGGAATTGGCGTCCCGGCTGCACGGCAGCCTGCTCGACCGGCACCGCCCCCTCTGGGAAGCGCACCTCATCGAGGGCCTGGAGGACGGGCGCTATGCGGTCTACACGAAGTACCACCACTCCCTCATGGACGGCGTGTCGGCGCTGCGCCTGATGCAACGGGCCTTCAGCCCCGACCCGGATGACGACGAGGTGCGGGTGCCATGGAATCTGGGTCCCCGGCAGCACAGGGAGCCGCGGAAGCGGCCATCGCTGCTCGAGCGGGTCGGCCGCACCGCGGGGTCGGCGTTCGCGCTGGCGCCGTCCACGGTGAGGCTTGCGCGCGCGGCGCTGCTCGAACAACAACTGACCCTCCCGTTCCGTGCGCCACGCAGCATGTTCAATGTCCGGATTGGCGGTGCCCGGCGGGTGGCCGCGCAGTCCTGGTCGCTGGACCGCGTCAAGGCGGTGAAGTCCGCCGCGGGAGTGACGGTCAACGACGTGGTGTTGGCTATGTCCTCCGGGGCGCTGCGCGCCTACCTTCTCGAGCAGAACGCCCTGCCGAGTGAGCCGCTGACCGCGATGGTGCCGGTCAACCTGCGCAAGGCCGACGACGACCGCGGCGGCAACATGGTCGGAACGTTCCTATGCAACCTCGCGACGGACCTCGATGATCCGGCAAAGCGGCTGGAGATCATCAGCTCGTCGATCCACGACACCAAAGAGGTGTTCCGGCAGTTGCCCCCCGTTCAACAGCTTGCGCTCTCGGCCTTCAACATCGGTGGGCTGTTCCTCGGGCTGATTCCCGGCTATCTCTCGGCCGCCTCGCCGCCGTTCAACATCGTCATCTCGAACGTCTCTGCCGGACCGTCGGAACCGGTGTACTGGCGCGGCGCCCGGTTGGACGGAAACTACCCGCTGTCGATCCCGCTCGACGGGCAGGCGGTCAACATCACCGTGACCAACAACGCCGAGAATCTCGACTTCGGTCTTGTCGGCTGCCGACGCAGCGTCCCGCACCTGCAGCGACTGCTGGGCCACCTGGAGACGTCGCTCAAGGATCTGGAGCGCGCCTACGGCGTGTGACCTAGGGGCGAATGTCGCGGCCGTCCAGCGGCGTAGCCGTCGTGGTGTAGTCGAGGCACACCGTGGTGCCATCGGGCCGGGCGTTGATTGTGCAGTGATCCGCGAGCGCGTGCATCAGCAGGATGCCCCGGGACGCTCGGGGATCGTCGGGCCTCATGGGCTGCTGCCGATGCCAGGTTCCCCGGTCGCTGACGCGCACGTTGACAGATTGTGCCCCGGGATCGTGGCGTGCGTGCAGTTTCATCGGACCGGGCGTGGAGTGGGCCCGGTACGCGTGTTCGACGCAATTCGCCAGTGCCTCGTTGGCGCCCAAAACGATGTCCTCACGAAGATCGGCCGGAACCTCGGTCACCTCCTGCAGCCACCGTCGCAGGGCACTGCGCAATTCTGCAGCGGTGGCGGCGTCCGCGGCGCCGGCTCGGGTAAACCCTGCGGGGACTGCGGCCATAGATGAATCTCCGGGCATCAGTGGGGGATACCCAGTTGGTGCCCGAGCGATAACCCCTCCGTGGCAAGAGGATTCGAGCGGCTATTCCAGAACGAAAACCGGGATTTGCCTCGCCGTCTTCTCCTGATATTCGGCGTAAGGGGGAAACGCTTCCACCGCCAACCGCCACCAGTGCTCGCGCTCGGACCCTTCCAGCTCACGCGCGGTGAGGGCGACGACCTTTTCGCCATCCTGCACAGTCACCGCCGGGTTGGCCTTGACGTTGAAGTACCACGACGGGTGTTCGGGGGCGCCGCCTTTCGACGCCACCATGGCGTAGCGACCGTCCTCCTCGACGCGCATCAACGGCACGTAGCGCTGCTTGCCGGACTTGGCGCCCGTCACGGTTATCAGGACGACGGGCCGGTCGAGGATCTCGACGCCGTCGGTCGTGCCTTGCTGCAGGATTCGTTCGGTTTGCTCGCGCACCCAGTCTCTCGGACTCAGCTCGATCCGGTCAGTCATGGCCATCTCAACCGCGGACGCCATGTATCCATTCCCTGGGCAGAGGCACCAGTGCCAGATAGTGGCATTACGTCATCGCCCCTAATCCGGCCGGCCGGGCGGAAACTCTGCACGTTTTGCGATCGCGTCACGGTAGGCATACACCCGGTTCGGGATCGTTCCCAGCACCGCGATGGTCTGACCGTCGCGTCCATACGCGGCGACGAACTCCCAGCCGTCGGGATAGCCCTCGACGATTTCGATGGCATCGTAACCCGTTGGGACGCCTAGCATCTGGACCTTCACGTCATATTGATCGGACCAGAAATACGGCACGTCGTCGTAAGCTTGCGCCGCGTCGGGCCCCGTCAGCAGCGTGCGAGCCGCCGCCGCGCCCTGACGCCCGGCGTCGTCCCAATGCTCGGTGCGCAGATGCCGCTCGTAGAGCGGGTGCCACCAGCGCGCGACGTCGCCGGCGGCGACGACGGCAACGTCCCCGTCGGGGCTCTCGGCCGCGCCCGTGGCGCCGCACACCACCCCGTCATCGAGGCGCAGTCCCGACCCGGCCAGCCAATCGGTGGCGGGGGTGACGCCCAGGCCGACGATGACGAGATCGGCTGGAATTTGCGAACCATCGGTCAACCGGACGGCCTCCACGTGTCCGTTTCCGACGAACGCGTCGACTCCCACCCCGACCCGCAGATCCACGCCATGCTGGCGGTGCAGTTCGGCCCAGCGTGGCGCCAGTTCCGCGCCCAGCGCGGCCAGCAGCGGGCTGGATGCCTTCTCGATCAGAACCACATCCAGCCCCACCGAGCGGCAACTCGCGGCCACCTCCGCTCCGATGAACCCCCCGCCCAGGACGACGACCCGTGGGCGCGAGCCCAGCCTTTGCCGGATCGCCAGACAATCGTCGACCGTGCGGAGCATCAGCACTCCGTCCGGGACCGGGCCGCCCGGCCATTCGCGTGGTGTCGCACCACTTGCGATCACCAGTCCGTCGAATTGCAGTGCCAGGTCGCGGTTTTCGTCGTACACGTGGACGGTGTGCGACGCCAGGTCCAGCTTGGTCGCCGACGCACCGCGCAGCACGCGCGCTTCCAGCTCGAATTGGGGCGCCAGGTCGACCCCGGCGCGGTGCACGTCGCCGGTGAGCAGTTTCTTCGAGAGCGGCGGCCGGTGGTATGGGGCGTGGCGCTCGGCGCCGACGATGGTCAGGGCACCGTCGTAGCCCTCCTGTCGCAGGGTCTCGGCCGCGCGGGTGCCCGCTACGCCGGCACCGACGACGACTACGTCCTTCAGCTGACGGCTCGGCATCGGATCACTCCTTCACCGTGATCGCCCGCGTAGGGCAGGACACCTCGGCGCCGATCAGTTGCTGGCGCAGTTCCTCGGGTGGCTCCGCCTGCAGCACGTGGAGCCCGTCTTCTTGTACGTCGAACACCTCGTGGCAGATGCTCATGCACACGCCGTTGCCATCGCAGGTGTCGAGATCCACCGAGACCTTCATCGCACGTCAACCTTTCGTGCGCCGTTGCGGGAAGTCTCGATCCCGTGCGATTGGTCCGGGGACTTTCCTTGGGAATGCGCCCGCTCGCGGGCGGCTTTCGCCACGGGCGAGTAGTTGAGGTAGTCGACCGCCATCTGCGTGGACGCCTCGTCGTTCGGATGATGGCTGGGCCGCATGTAGCGGACCGGTGTCGTCACCAGAAGCTTCCAGGGCCCGACCACCCGGTACTCGCGGGCCGCCCACAGCCAGTCCCGCCATCGCCACTTCTGATCGATGGTCGGGTCCTGTGCCATCAGGTAGCGAGCGCCCGCGATCCACCAGCCGACGAACAGCGGCGCGGTGAACAACATCGCGAACGCCCTGATCCAGTAGTTCCCGCAGACGTGCTGGAACACGTCGAACACCAGGGAGCGGTGCTCGACTTCCTCGGCGCCGTGCCAGCGCAACAAATCAAGCATCATCGGGTCGGCCCCCGCGTAGTCCAGGCCCCGGTTCGTCAGCACCCACTGGCCCAACATCGCGGTGAAATGTTCCAGCGCCGCGACGTCGGCCAACCGCCGGTACAGCCACCACCGCTTCATCGCCGGCGGAAACCACTTGGGCGGATCGCCCAGCGTCATCGACAACAATCGCCCAAGACGGTCGGTGTACGGCTTGGTGTCGATGCCCTGCTCGGCCAGGTGGTCCAGCACGATCTGGTGTGCCCACGCGTGCCACGATTCCTGCTGGATGAACGGCTTGATCGCCGCCTCCAGCTCCGGGTCGTCGACCAGCGACGACGCCTCGAGGACGGCCTTGATGAAGTGGCGCTCGCCCTCGGGGAGCAGCAGGTGCAGGACGTTGATCATGTGGGTGGAGAACGGATCGTCGGGCACCCAGTGCAGCGGTGTTTCCGACCAGTCGAATCGGACCATCCGGCGGTACTTGGGATGGCCTTCGTGGTGAAGTTGGACTTCTGGCATCAGACGCTCCTCCCGCCGACGGGTGGTGCGCCGTCGGCTTCCCCTCGATTTCAGAGAGCGGTCGATCCAAGGGCGGAACGCAGGCCGCCGCTTAGCGACCGTTCAACCGCCCGGGTACCCACCCGCTGTCCGCGTCATGCGTACCGGCGGTACCGGGTTCCCTGCCAGTTCGCTGTGAACGCGTGTTTACTGGCAAAAGGACCGGCTCGTACCGCGGATTCCGATTCGGGAAGCAACTGCGGCGGGGGTCGGTTGAACGGGCAATGCGCATTGGTGTCGTGTTCCCGCAGACCGAACTCGGTGGAGACCCCGCAGCTGTACGTGCATACGGGCAGCGCGTCGAGGAATTGGGTTTCACCCACATCCTCGCCTACGACCATGTCGTCGGCGCCGATCCGGCGGTGCACCAAGGCTGGCAGGGCTACTACGACATCGACTCGACCTTTCACGAGCCGTTCGTGATGTTCGGCTACCTGGCCGCGGTCACCTCGCTTGAACTCGTCACCGGCGTCATCATCCTGCCGCAACGCCAGACGGTGTTGGTTGCCAAGCAAGCCGCCGAAGTCGATCTGCTCACCGACGGGCGCTTCCGGCTCGGTATCGGGTTGGGGTGGAACGACGTCGAGTACGAGGCGCTCGGCGAGACGTTCACCAACCGCGGCCGCCGCTCCGAGGAACAGGTCGAGGTCATGCGCAAGCTGTGGACCGAACGGTCGGTGACGTTCAACGGCAAGTACCACACGGTGACGGGGGCGGGCCTGGCACCGCTGCCGACTCAGCGCCCCATCCCGGTGTGGTTCGGCGCGGCGTCCGACCGCGCCTACGAACGCGCCGGACGGCTGAGCGACGGCTGGTTCCCGATGATGGAGCCCGGCCCCGGCCTGGACTACGCCCGTGAGCAGGTGCGACGCGCGGCGGCGGCGGCCGGCCGCGACGCCGACACCCTCGGCATGGAGGGCCGGATCAGCTGGACCGGCGACCCTGAAAAGGCCGCCGCCGACATCGCGGCCTGGAAGGCCGCCGGGGCCACGCACGTGTCGGTGAACACCATGAAGGCGGGCCTGGGGACCGTCGACGACCACCTTGCCGCGTTGGAGCGGGTCGCCACCGACGCGAAGTAGCGCCCCGCGCCAGGGCCGTCGGCTCAGAAGACCGCGAACCAAATGGCGATGTATTGGCAGATCGCCGCGAGCGCGGTGCACGCGTGAAAGACCTCGTGATAGCCGAACGTCGTAGGCCAGGGATCGGGCCAGCGCAGTCCGTAGAACACAGCACCGACGCTATACAGCAGCCCACCCACCGCCAGCAGGACCGCGGCCGCCATTCCGGCGTTCTGCGAGATCAGCCCGGTGTACCAAACAGCCACCCAGCCCAGCAGCAAGTAGAGGGAAATCCCCAGCCAGCGCGGGGCGGTCGGCCAGAACAGTTGCAGCGCAATGCCTACCACCGCACCACCCCAGACGATCGCGAGGACCAGGTAGCCGGTCCCGCGGGGCATCGCGAGCCTGGCGAACGGTGTGTAGGTGCCGGCGATGAGCACGAAGATCATCGAGTGGTCGAGCCGCCTCATCCAGTTCCGGCAGACCGCGGACTCCCAGTGCACCCGGTGATAGACAGCGCTGACGGCAAACATCGCCACGATCGCCACGGTGTAGGTCAGCGTCGAGTGTCCCGCCCGCTTGGAGGCCTCGGCCCACGAGATCACCACCAGCGGCGCGCCCGCGATCACGGCCGCCACAGCGCAGTATTGGTGGATGAAGCCGCGCAGCCGTGGCTTGGTCAGCGCGACGGCCACGTTGTCGGCGAGCTTGGGTTGTGCGGCCACATCGGTCTGGAAGCTCAATGTCCCTCCCTCGCTTGGGGCCGCTCATAAGCCTGGCTCGATGATTTCGCCGCAACCTAAGCGGCCGCTATGGCGAATCTGTGCAGAAGGTGTACGCGAGCGAAGCGGGTATCGTTCGAAATCCGGCGGCTAGGCCATCACGCCCTGGTGGACCTGGTCTCCGCCACGGCGTTTGGCGGCATACATCGCCTCGTCGGCGATCTTGATGAGGTCGTCGACGACGCAGGCAGCGTCGCCGTTGAACTGGCGCAGCTCGGTGCTCGCGATGCCGACACTCGCGGTGACCCTGGGGAGGAGCCCGGCCAGCGCCCTGCTGAATTGCACGGTCATTGGCCTCACGTCCGACGTCACGGCGGTCAGCGCGACCAAAAACTCCTCGCCGCCGGCACGGCAGATGACCGCGTTTGACGGGGTGTGCTCGCGCAGAAGGTCGGCCACCGCCCGCAGAGCGCGGTCACCGACCAAATGACCATGGGTGTCGTTGATGCGTTTGAAGTTGTCCAGATCGACCATCAGCATCGCCACGTGCGTGTGCTCGGCCGGCGGATTCGCCAATCGGTTAGTGACGGCGTCGGCGAACGCGCGCCGGTTCAACAATCCGGTGAGGGCATCTTCTTCGGAGCGCTGAACATACATTCCCATGGCCCGCGACATACCCCAAATGCCCAGGGCCACAGACACATTGAGAAAGGTGATTAGCCAGAGCGCGGAGACCGCCGTGGCAATATTGGTCTCACGAGCCAGCCGCACCACCGCCGCCGCGGTGACCGCACAGGCCACCACGCTGTTGAAGACCAGGAGCTTGGGACCGTGGTAAAACGCGATGTAGCCGCCGGTGACGGCCATAGCCGTGCACGCCAGCGCGGCGAGGGCACCACTGGGCTGCACCACGCTCCACGCGCCGACGAACAACGAACCCAGGCCCACGCCAACCTGCGACTGCCAACGGGTGGGCCAGCGGGTCAGCCAGAACAGGGTCATGCCGACGGTGAAAGCGGCGGTGACGACACCGGTTGTCAGTTCGATGGCACCCGGGTGGCTTTGGCTCGGCAACACCGCCAGTGGCACCATCGCCGACGATCCGGCGACAACCGCCATGATCATCCGTGCCGGACGCAGCATCCCGCGCTGGTCCAGGAATGCGGTGACCCACTCATACTGGTCGGGCTGGCTCCACCACGCCTTGAGACGCGTCATCACTGAGCGCACCCCCAGCCAAGCATCGACTCGCGTCCTGTTTGGTAGCAGTGAGACACGCGAAACGAGGTCGACCATGGCAGCCCACCGTCGAGGTAGTTTGGCCTGTGCAGGAACTCCGGTTCGTCTGACTGCGCAAACGTCTTACCGGCCACCGGATCGGTACCTTTCGTGACCAGCGTCGGCCCATGCGTCGTTTGAGCCGGCAGCTGCACCCACACCCTGCGAGTGTGAATGCTACTACCTTGCGAGCGTGGTCTTTTCAGTCAACTAAACCGGCTGAAACCCCGGCAATGCGTTACGGCTATCTGTAACGTACTGCGTGTGGTTGCCGCGAAACTGCGGTGTTGTGTGTGCCGGACGCCGTTCTATGGTCGTTCCGACGCGTATTACTGCTCAGGGGCGTGCCGGCAGAAGGCCTACCGGTTGCGCATCGCCCGGCGGACCTTCGACGAATCTGACCTGCGACAACCGCGTGACCCGACCATGCAAGCCCGCCAGCTTCGCAGGCACGCGCGCCTCGTCCGCAAAGAAGCAGTCCTGATCCGCGCTAAAGCGGCCGCCACCCGGGCGGCCCGTCGCCAGTGATCGATCGGTTTCGGATCGCGTGATCGGGGAGATCCTCCCAGGAACAGCCGTCGAAGCTCGAGGGAGATCTCGCGTGGATCAACAAGTCAACATCGACCCGCCGCCGGCGCCCGAAGATGCCAGGAAAGCGACCGAGGAGCAGCGGGAACTCCAAGAGAAACTGCAGCACCAGGACGATGACCCGGACGGACCGGCGCTGCACCAGTCCCGGCACGATCTTCCCGACGAGAGCACGCGGTAAGTCTCGCCACCACGAGCGGGCGGCTCAGCGATCCTGTGCATCGGGCTCCAACGCTTCAGCATGCCGAGCGGTCGAACAGGACCAACCCGTCGTCACGGAGAAACAAGATACGTTCCGTGCCCTTCGACCACCAGGCCGCCGCTGAACCGCAAGACCTCGCTGACGAGATTGTCGTCCTGGTTTCGGTAGGCGATGACAACGGTATCGGTGCCCTGGTACACGCCCTCGACCACGAAGCGAAGATTGGGAACGCGCTGCAAGGCGTGAGTCCAGTAGCGCCGCAGCGAGGCCTTGCCGCGAACCAGCCCCGCCGTTTCCGGCAGCAGCTCGGCCGCCACCGGCGAGGTGAACAGCACGTCCTCGTGGAAGTGGTTCAGCACGGACTCGACGTCGTGGGCGTTCCATGCCGCCACCCACTGCTCGCTGAAGGCGAGCGCGTCAACGTTCACAGCTCATGACTGTACGCAGCTCGGCGGCAGTCGCCGGGCGACCGGGCGCTCGTGTGATAGACAGACCGCGTATGCGCGACGAGCCCCTGCCCATCACCGGACGGACCTGCTGGCGCGTCGAGCGCGCCGACCAGCTGGCCTGCATCATCGACGCCGCCGACTACTTTCGCCAGGTCAAGGCGGCGATGCTGCGGGCCCAACATCGAATCATCTTGATCGGCTGGGATTTCGACGCCAGGACGGCGTTCGAACGGGGAGGCAAGAAACTCGCCGGCCCCAACCAGCTGGGCGCCTTTCTCTACTGGCTACTATGGCGACGCCCGACCCTCGAAATCTACGTATTGAAATCCAACCTCCGCCTGCTGCCCGTGTTCGACGGCCTGTGGTACGGCGTCACGCCCGTGTCGGTTGTAAATCGACTGAGCAGCAGGCGATTGCGCCTGGCCATCGACGGGGCCCGGCCCACCGGCGCGGTCCATCACCAGAAGATCGTGGTCGTCGATGACGTCCTCGCGTTCTGCGGCGGCATCGACCTCACACTGGATCGCTGGGACACTCCGGAGCACAAGCACAACAATCGATTTCGCCGGGCGCTCGGCCGCAGGTACGGTCCGCGACACGAGGTCGCCGCCGCGGTGGACGGCGCCGCTGCGGTCGCGCTCGCGGAGGTCGCCCGGGACAGATGGCGGACCGCGACCGAGGAGTCGCTGGCCCCGATCGAGGCTGCCCGCGACGTATGGCCCGGCGGCTTGCGACCCGTCGTGCGCGACGTCGAGGTCGGGATCGCGCGCACCTTGCCCACATTCGATGGTCGCGACGAGGTTCGCGAGGTGGAAGCGCTCAACCTCGCGGCGATTGCGGCGGCACGTCACACCATCTATCTGGAGAACCAGTACCTGGCGGCCCGACAGGTGGTCGAGGCGCTGGCCGCTCGGCTCAAAGAGCAGGACGGTCCGGAGATCGTCATCGTCCTTCCCCGCCGCGGGCTGAACCGGCTCGAGCGCGAGACGATGGACAGCGCACGCCACCGGCTCATCCAAAAGCTCTGGGCGGCAGACGAATACCGCCGTCTGGGCGTCTACTGGGCGGTGACCGACGGCGGGTCGCAGATTTACATTCACTCGAAGATATTGGTCGTCGACGATTGGCTGTTGCGCGTCGGCTCGTCGAACTTCAACAACCGGTCGATGGGGTTCGACAGCGAGTGTGACCTCGCCGTCGAAGCGGACCCGAATAGCCAAGCACACGAACATATCCGGCGGGCGATCGAGTCGGTGCGGCAACAATTGGTGTGCGAGCATCTGGGGATTTCCGTCGACGAGTTCGAGGGGACGATGCGACAGGATAGGTCCTTCCTGGCGGCCGTCGAGACGCTTCGCGGGCAGGGCAAGACATTGCGGCGATTCACCGGGCGGACGGTGGCCGGCGAGGACAGCGCGCTGGCCGAGAACGAGCTAATGGATCCCGATCACGTCCCGCGATCCCTCGGCCGCAGTATGCGGCGGCTGATCACCAAGCTGTCCGCACAACCTGGCAGTTCGAGCTGAAATTCTGAACGGACCCTGATTTTCAGGCCAATAAGTAGCATACGACGGAGGTTCAGTCGTCCGCGCAGACGAACGGTGGTGTCAAGGAGGGGCCAAAGGCGTCGAAAATGCGCTGGATTGGTGTGTGGTGGCGTCAACCCGACCACTATGACTGGTTGTCGGATTACCTCGCCGCGCGCGGATTGCAGCCCTTTGTCCGCTTTTTATTGGTCGTTATCCTAACGACCCTGACCGCGGCGACATCACTGATGCTGAGCAGCCCGTCGGGACCGCGGACCCCAACTGAGCGCGCAGTCGCGTTGGCGTTCATCGTCATCCTGGCGGGAATGGCGCTGGTGTGGCTACGTGGTTGGCCGACGCTGCTTCAGTCCCAGGTGTTTTCGACGGCGGGGACGCTGGGCATCGCCGCGACCTGCCTGATCGAGAGCAACCCGCTCAGCGGGCTGCTGGGTTGCGCGGCATTCGGAGGCCTCGCCGGGTACGTCGCGTTTTTTCATTCGGCTCGCCTGCTGGTCTTCACCCTGGGCACGGCCCTGGTTACCGCGACGGTGTGCACCGCCCGGGTTGCAGCGGCCGGTGATGTGTCGATGGCTGCGGCCAAACTGCTGGTGCTCAGCGCGGGGATCCTGGCGGTCCCGTTCTGCGGGCAGATCCTCGTTCATTGGCTGTCGGTGGACGCCCTCAAGTCCTCCACCGATCCGCTCACCGGCTTGCGCAACCGACGGGGCTTTTATCGGTCCGCGTCGCGGCTGCTGACTGGCCAGACGCCCGCGCCGTGTCTCAGCGTGTTGATGCTCGATCTCGACAATTTCAAACGCATCAATGACACTTACGGCCACGCCGCTGGGGACCGGATCCTGGTGGCCGTGGCCGACAACCTGCGCCGAATCAGCCATGCCGGAACGGTTATCGCCCGGGTGGGCGGAGAGGAATTCCTGGTCGCCGAGACGATCGGAATTCACGACGCGCTTAGGACGGCCGAGGCGATGCGCTCCGCAATCGCCGACGCCCCGTGGGGTGTGACGGCGAGCTTGGGCGTCAGCAGTATCCAGCTGTCATCGGACGGTGAAACCATCAACCGGCAGGTCGTGCAACGCCTGGTGGACGCCGCCGACGGCGCGATGTATGAGGCGAAACGCGCTGGGGGAAACCAGATTCGGCACGCAGACATTCCGGTGCCACCGAGCCGCTGAGCACGCCGCCACAATCGCCGGTTGATCAGGAAGTTCTCCCAGACCCTGGCCGAACTCTCTCTCGCGGCGGTAGCGGCCGCCCGCTTTCCGCCTAATAGAGCCGCATCTTTTGGGCGCGGCCGGTGAGGGCGGCTATCCGGTAATGGTCACGCTGGCCGGGAAGCGTCACCACAGCGGGGATCTCGTGGGTGGCGATGATCAGCATCGACCGCACCGGGATTTCCCCTCCCGTCGGGGGCATGACGACGGTTGGGAAGAGAATCGTTGCGGTGACCGAGCCGGCGTCGCCGAGTTCGTGCGTCGTCACGCTCAGAGTCCAGCCCAGGTCGGCCACGAACGTACTGCGGATCTGCTCGCGCTCGAAGTTGAGCGTCTGCCAGCCGTTGTCGTATCGAAGCACGAAGGGTGGCCTGCCGGGGATCCGCGGTGGGGTGACGCAGTACTCGATATAAATGCCGTCGCCGGCGAGGTCGCAATAGTAGTCGGGGAAGGTCCGTTGAGTAGCCATGGCTGCGGTCATAAGAATCGGCTTCCTCGGTTCACAATTCGCTCCTTTGGTGGCGGCCTGCATCGCCGTCTTCCGGTTCCGGCAGTACTGGACGGCAACAGAGTGTCAGCTGCCAGGCCGCTTCACATGCGTAGTCGACTACTCGACTTGCGTGCACGCCGAGCGTCTTGGGCGCCGACCGCGCTGAGGTGGGCACACGTTTCCCAGGAAGTTTGACTGCAGTTAGAGTAGGGCGTCCACTGAGCTGCGGTTTATGTGCACACGGAGGTCGGAGCCTGTTTTCCCGTTCGCGCCAGGTGGAAACCGAACCGTCCTGGTTCACCGCCGCGCTGGCCCAGCGACCGGACCATTGCGACATCGACGTCGACGGTTGTCGCATTCACCTACGCGCCTGGGGCGCCGCGGACCAACCCACGGTGGTGCTCGTCCACGGCGGCGCGGCACACTCCGGTTGGTGGGACCACATCGCGCCGTTCCTGTCTCGCACCCATCGCGTGATCGCGCCGGACCTGTCCGGACACGGCGACAGCGGCACGCGTAGCAGCTACGACCTTCAAACGTGGGCAGACGAAGTGATGGCAGTTTCCACAGCCGCCGGGGCATCCGGGCGACCGACCATCGTCGGCCACAGCATGGGCGGCTGGATCGCGGCCACGGCGGCGATGAGTTGCGGTAATCAGATCAACAGCATGATCGTGATCGACTCGCCGCTGTGGGACCGTTCCCCCGAGGAAGCGCGGTTACGCAACCGCAAACACTCCCCGTATCGGACGAGAGACGAGATCCTGCAACGCTTTAGGGCGGTCCCCTCGCAGCAGGTGATACTCCCCTACGTCCGGCGGCATATCGCGGTCGAGTCGGTGCGGAAGACCACCGGGGGCTGGAATTGGAAGTTCGACCCGGCGATCTTCGGCGGTGACCTTCTCGAGCCGACAACCTCCGACGAAGAAACACTAGAAACCATGATGGCCGAAATGCGGTGCCGCTTGGGCTATGTGCGTTGCGAATCCGGATTGGTGCCGCCCGCCATGGCCGAACGAATCCAATCCATGCTCCAGCTGCGGGGGCCTTTCGTCGAGCTGGCCGAGGCCGGCCACCACCCGATGCTCGACCAGCCGCTCCCCCTCGTCGCGACGTTGCGCACCCTGCTCGAATTCTGGTCGATCACCTAACCGGCGTCGATTCAGCCCGGTAGATCGAAGTCGTCGTTAGGCGGCCGAGCCGGGGCAGTCCGCACGGACGCCGAGCACCGGCTGCCGACGCCGGCCGTGCCCCCATCCCGCATCCCAGGGCCAACGGCCCTTGTCGTCAGCCCACACCAACTGCAAGGCACGAACCCGAGGGCCGAAAAGCCCAACCGCGAACTTCAAGTGGACATCGGGGTGCTCGACCTCGACAACCTCGATAAGAAACCGGTCTTGGTAGTCGATATGCATCGCCGGTGCGAGCGCCGTCCCGTCGTCGACGATCATGTGGGCGATGGAATTCAGCACGCGACAGGCCGTGTCGGCCGGCAGACCCGTCATCAATAATTCGGGAAGCCCTCGACGGTGTAACCCGACCGTGTAGGCGAACGGTCTGTTCTCGCTCTCGACGTACTGAACCGCCCAACCGTGGTCGCGGATGGATTCACGTAGTTCGTCCAGGTATTCCTCGGTTGTGCCGTCGGGATGGTCACATTGCCAGCACATCGCAGCTCCCTTTCGTAGTGGTTGCGCACCAGCATGCACGCACCCTCCGACACTCAGGTGAACTGCCAAGACGCGCGTCGGCTTCGCCGGTCTGGGGCGCTCACCGGAACACCGTCTGTTTCGGCATCACGTTCATGAAGCACTTTCGATCATGGTCCTCAGTGTCATGCCGATGGCATGCATTCCCGCCAGCACCTCGTCTCGAAGGTCTCGGTCAGAGGGATCCCAATTGGCGATCACCGCGTAGTCGAACCAGACGGAGTCTCGCCCGATCGTCCCGACATCTGCTCTGATGCCTGCGTCAGCACCAGTTTTGTTACGAACAAAGAAGTTTCGATCCGACGTCGCATGGGCCAGCGGGTCAAGCCCGAATGTGGCCCCGACCATGGATAGGTCTACCGAGGTTGCCAGCCAGGCGTTTACCTGTTCTGAAACCGTATGGGATATCAGCTCTTTGCGACCCAGCTGACTCATCAAGTGCGACAACTCGGATGCTGAGCCGGTCGACAGCGTCGCCGGTTCATCTGGTCCTCGCTGATCCGTGACGTAGTCCAGCAGCGCCGTGTGGACTAAGCCGAGGGATTCGGCAAGGTCGCGAAGCTTGCGCAAGCCCACCCTCTTGAGCAGAACATTTGTCGCCAGGTTGTCGCTGACGCTGGCGATCAAAACGCAGAGATCCCGGATGGATAGTCTCTCGACGTGAAGGTGCTGCCAGATCCCCGAATCGGCGACCAAGAGCTCTGGATCCCGGTCGAGCAACGTAGCGCCGCTGAGCTCGCCCCTCGCGCATTGCCGTGCGACCTCGACCAGCAACAGCAGCTTGCCGATGCTCGCAGTCTTCATCGGACGCTCGGCATTACGAGAGACTAGGTCGTGACCTGCGACGTCTCGAATACAGACCGACCAATCGATGTTTGCGCTCGCGCCCATGACATCGTCGATCGACCGCTGGAGCACCCCGAGCCCTTCAATCCGGTCAGGGAGGTGTGGCGGCATACCGTTGATTATTGCGCCGTCAAGTAGGCGCCGAGCCGGCGAAGAAGTCGAGAAAGTGTTCATTCCAGCACCATGCGCCGTGCCAGGCGCCGTGGACGAAGAGCAGGAGGGTGCGGGTGCGCATCGCTGGCTTGTCCCTTATCGATCATTTCCAGCATGCGCCTTCTCCTATGCATGTAATGGTTGACTTCTCGGCTAACCGGCGAACGCTTTGAGCACGGTTGGAGAGGCCGTTTGGGCTGCCTGCCCTGGTCGGATGGGTCGCGGGTCAGATTCGGTGTGCGGCTTGGATGAATTGCGCGGCGCGCTCGCCGATGACGACGCAGGGCGCCATGGTGTTGGCGGTGCTGATGCGAGGCATGATCGATGCGTCGGCGACGCGCAGGCCCTCGACGCCGTAAACCTTGAGGTGTCCGTCGACCACTGACATGGCGTCGCGGCCCATCTTGGCGGTACCGGATTCGTGCCAGTAGGTGGTGACCGCGTCCCGCAGATATGTCTCGAGTTCAGCGCCGGTCAGGTCGCCCGGCATGACCTCGCGCGCGACGAACGGCCGAAGCTCGGCGGAATTGCCGATCTCGCGCAGTGTTTCGATGCAGGAGATGGCGGTCTTGAGTTCTTCGGGGTCCGAGAGCGCGTTGGCTTGGATAAGCACAGGGTCGGCCGGGTCGGGACCCGACAATCGAATCCGACCCCGACTGCGGGGGTGCGTTGGTGAGCCGAATAAGACCCAGCTACTTTGCGGCAGTCCGTATTTCGTGGCGTTTTCCGCAGTGGCTTTTGGGAAAGGCCCCAAACACGCGAACATGTCGGGTCCGTCGACATCGGCCGCTCCGGAGTCCCAGAACAATGTCGCCCCCACTTGGGTGCTGCCCTGAATGTTGTCGGGAAACTCCCACACGCAGTCGAACCCGAAGTGGTCCTGAAGGTTGCCCCCGACTCCGGGCAGGTGCTGGCGAACGGTGACGCCGACTCGACGCAATTCGTCTTCGTCGCCGATGCCGGACTGCATCAGCACCTTCGGTGTGTGAATGGCGCCCAGCGACAGGACGACCTCAGTGTCGGCGGCTACGCGGTGCACTTTGCCGCCATGGATGACCTCGACACCGGCGGCCCGGTTGCCTTCGAAGAGCACGCGGGTGACCAGTGCGAGCGGGACCACGGTGAGGTTCGGCTGCTGCAGATGCGGGGCGGTATACGTCCGAAAAACCGATAGGCGTTTTCCGCCACGCGACCGCAGATCGGTGATAGCGGCGCCGCGGCTCTCCTCCATCAGGCGGCCGTTGGGGCTCTGATAGGTGGGAATGCCGATGGCCCTGGCCGCCTCAAGGGTCGCCGCGGCAAGCGGGTGCGCATCGGGTGCCGGCTGGACGAACACCGGCCCGCCCCTGCCCCGATGGTTTGGCTCGCCGATGCCGTGCCAGTCCTCGATCCGCCGGTAGAGGTCGAGGATTGCTTGGTATCCCCAGGCCGACTCGCCGGACTCTGAGGCGTAGTGGTCCCAGTCGCTTCGGTGTCCGCGCGCCCAGATCATCAGGTTGATGCTGGACCCGCCGCCGAGCACTCTGCCCATCGAAAAGGCGATCGCGCGGCCGTGAAGCCGCGGATCGGGCTCGGACATGAATCTCCAATCGCGTTCGCTGCCAAGGTTAGATGGCCATTGGCTTGCGTCGGTCACGCTGGGGACGTCGTCGCTGCCGCCAGCCTCCAAAAGTAAGACCGCGATGTCGGGATTTTCCGCCAGCCGGCCGGCGATCACCGATCCTGACGATCCAGCCCCGCACACGATGACGTCGTAACGCGGCTTCAACTCAGTATTCACCGAGGCCTCCCGACTTAATTGCTGGGTATATCAGTAGATACCTAGATACACGGTCGGAAAGGCTGAGCGGTTCAAGCACATTTGAAAAACTAACCGCGCTGGCCCGCAACGCTTTCCGCGGCCACGCCCCGCGGGTCGAACCGCGGGGGCCACGGCGGCCACTCGGTGGTGGATTGGTAGGCATGACCGACACGCAGCACCGTGGCCTAGGCCACCGCCGTCTGCAGCCCGAGCACGGAGCGCAGCCAACGACCCATCTCGGCGATGGCGCGGTCGACCTCCCCGACGCGGCCCGCGCCCATGATGAAGGAGTGCTGCCCCTCGTCGACCCGCCGAACGAGGACGTCATTGCCCGCCTCCTTCGCCCGGCGCGCGAAGGCGATGGCGTCCGACGCGAGGAGCTCGTATTCGCCGTAGTACACCGCGGTCGGGGGCAGCCCCGACAGGTCAGCCCCGAGCAGATGCACCTGCGGGTCGGTGAATTCCACGCCGGTTCCATCAAGCCAGCACGACCGGAACAGCTCGAGCAATCCCCGCGTGAGCAGCTTGTCTCGCTCTGCGTTGGTCTCGATGGAGTCCCCCGACAGCGTGGCGTCGGTCCACGGCGAGATGGACAGCACCGCGCCGGGCAGTGCCTCGCCCCGATCACGCAGCCGCAGTGCAAGTTCGACCGCGAGATAGCCGCCGATCGAGTGGCCGACACTGCCGATCTTGTCGGGCCGGTAGCCCTGGTCGAGCAGCCAGCGGTAGGCGGTGTCCACGTCTTCGACCTGCGCTGGGTACTTGTGCTCCGGGGAACGCCGGAAGTTCAACACCAGCGACCGCACGCCCGCTGCTTTCGCGATGTGCGCGGCAGCTTTTCGGTCCGAATGCATCGACATCAGCACGCTGCCGCCCATGTGCGTGTGCAGCAGCACCGACTCGGGGTCGCTGTCGACCGGGATGCACCACAGCGCCTCGACTCCGCCGGCGTCCACTTCGGCGTAGGTCACGCCCTCGGGTTCCTTCGTCGCCAGATGGATGTTCTCGGTGACGTCGCGGATCGTCTCCAGCTCGAAATTGGGATTCGAGGATCGCCTGCCGATCTCGGCGTAGAAGTCGGCGAACTCGATCGCTTGCTGGCTTGCCATTGCTTTCCTTCCATCGACCCATAGGATAACGATCACTATATAGCGGTCGTTATTCTATGGCTAGCCCAGGATCAGTGCACCTGCGGTGGGGTGGGCCGCGAGGAACCTCGGGTTAGGAGAAGTACGCGTCAAATGACCCGACGTCGGTCAAATGCGCTGTGACCTGAGAAATCTTGTCGTCACGGATGGTGAGCACGTTGACCACGTCCTGTTCGAGCCGCTTGCCATTGTGTTCACCGGTGTCGTGCAGCGTGACCGCTACGGTGTCTTGGCCGAAAGCAAATCCGCGCGGCGAGATGTGCAGCCCGTACTGGGCAAACGTGTCGGCCAGCCTGGTGACGTCGTCGATTCCAGTCGCCCTGCCGGACACCACGCTGGAGCCGGGGATGGTCCAGACGATGTCGGGCGTGGCGTGTTCGGCGATTCCGGCATGGTCGTCGTGCACGATGGCGGTCGCGAACGCGCCGACGATGGCCCGCTGCCGCTGCATTGTCGCAGCTTCGTCGTCCGGCGCGGCGATCGGATTGCCTTCCGGCACAATGCAAACCAAGGCCATGGCGATACCCAGGCTTGCCAGAGCGGCTTTCCAAACACTCGGTGCCCACATGCCGCCTCCACTCATGCGCGTCGCTTGCCGGGTGAAATGAGCCTGTCCGCGGTCTCACTTGCGGCGTCGATCACGTCTGCCTGCGTGGCGGGGTCGGCCATCGCGCGCGAGATCGACACCGCCCCCACCATCAGCGCGACGACGCTCCACGCCCGCCGCTCCCGATCGGCTCCGTCGAGAACATCGGCCACCCGCTGTGCCAGGGCGGTGATCTTGTGTTCGTACGCCTCTCGAGTGGACACTCCCGCCCGCGCGACGTCGGCACTAAGGGTCGGCATCACACATCCGTCGCCCGGGTTTTCCACGTGGTAGGTGCTGAGGTATTCCGCGAGAAAGTTCTTCAGCTTCGCCCGACACTCGGTCTTGCTGGCGGACTCCGTGTCGGAAAGGAACGGCTCGCCGACGGCGGCCTCGATGATCGCCTCGAGCATCGCTTCCTTATTGGCGAAGTTCGAATAGAACGCTCCGGAGGTCACGTCCGCCGCCGCGGCTAGCCCGTCCACGCCGATCCCGTTGAAGCCGGCGACCTTCATCGACCGCGTGCCCGCACGCAGCAACGCGGCGCGTGCCTTGACCTTCTGGTCTGCCGGATATCTCATGACAAGCTCTTTATAGCATAACTATCACTATTCTATCGCTGCAGCCGGCTCGGTCATCTGCCCGGCACAAGTACGTGCTGCTATGGGGCTGGTGACAACCACCCTGAGATCCTGCGGGTCGCGGTGAAGCTGGCCCAGGCGACCGCGGCGAGGATCTCGGCATCAGCGGGTTGGATGTCACGGAAGGCCGCGATGATGCCGTCGTCGATCTGGTATGGCGCGATCGCGACTAGCAGGGCGAGTCTGCCCGCGGCCTGGTCGCGGGCGTCGAGAGCCGTGACTGCTTGTTCTACCCAGCTGCGACTGATCCCCGGCTCTTCGCCGTCCCAGGCCGCGACGTGCTCGCACACCAGCTCCCGCACGGGCTGTGCCAGCACGTCGGAGCCGAGGTCTTCGATGATGGCCTCGAGGCTGCCGAACGCGGACGCGAGCGCGGGAAGCGGTGCGGTCCAGGCGAACTCCGATGATGGCGTCGCCTCAGGAAGGCGGCCGACCGCTCCACCGGAGGCGACGTCGACTGCCATGATGCGCTTGCCGGCCGCGGTGCCAGCCACGCGGATGGTGGTCCCGCGCAACCAACGTAGCTTGGACGGCAACGCGACAGGCCCGTCGGGAAGAAAGACCTGCACCATCCGGTCGATGTAGTGAAAGCAGGCGGCCGAGGCGATCAGTTGGGGTGCCTCATGGGCGGTGAAGGGCGGCTCACGCAGAATGTCGGCACCGGGCTGGCGGTTGGCGAACGCCCACATGGCGACCTCACGGGTTTTTCGGTCTGCGATCAGGTCGGGTCGATTGGCGCGGATCGCGTTGGCGGTGCTGGTGTCGCCGGCACCGACTAGCAAGATGCTATGCGCGTCTACGCAGAACGAGCACTGGTTGATCGCGGAGACGCCTTCACAGACCACTTCACGCAGGCCGCGACTCACCGAGCCGGCGACGATCGATTCCCGGAGCATCCCCCAAACTCCGGTGAGCAGCTCAGGAATCGGAGCATGCAGGGTGACAGGTGGCACCAGCTGAAACTCTCGCTTCATCTGGGCGTAGACCTCGCCCACCAGGCCGTGGGCGTCGCACGGGGAGACGGCTCTGATGTGTTTGATGATTTGCGGGGCAAACGTCGTAAACAGTGTCTCTTCCACGCGAGCTGTTAGCGGAGCCATCGCGGACCTTCCTGGGTTTGTTAAAAGTGGAGCGCAAGCGCGTACTCCAACGCGATGTTTGACATCGTTATGCGTTGTCGCGCAAGACAACTAACGTCGCGTCGTGAGCATCCAGGCCGCGACAGGAGCAATTGGTGTCACCCTTCTCACCCGACGCCGATTGTTTGGTGGTAGGTCTTGCCCCGGCCCATTCCCACCAACCGGATGAAGGACCGCTGCGCAAGAGCGGAGGCGATCAGGTCGCCGATCCGCGGCGAGAACGCCTCCCCGAGCAGCAGTAATTTGGCCGGTCCCGGCATCACCACCCGAGGCGCTCCGCGCCGCACCGCCGAAACAACCGCGCGCGCAACATCTTCTGACGCCAGCGGCGTCATATGGCGAAATGGAGGCGGCATCTCGGCCTCATCGGCCTCGCGCAGCAGGTCGGTGGCAGTCAGCGCGGGATATATCACCGACACCCGAATGTTACTGCCCGCCAGTTCCTGGCGCAGTGCGTCGGAGACGGCCGAGACCGCATGCATCACGACCGCATACGAGCCGAAACGCGCGAAAGCTTTGCGCCCCATCACCGATGACATGTTCACGATCGCACCTGAGCGCTGCCGGTGCATCGTTGGCAACACCTGCTGAGTCACGTCGACCAGTCCGAACAGGCTGGCCTGCAGAGTGTCACGCACGTTATCGCTGAAATTCGCCGACTCCACGGCGCCGACCCGGCCGATGCCAGCATTGTTCACCAGTATGTCGATCCTGCCGAACCGCTGTATCGTCGCATCCACCAGCGCGACAATCGCATCGTGTGACGTCACGTCGGTGGGCACCGCCAACGCCTGTGAACCCAGCGCCGACACCGCCTCGGCGACATCACCCAGACGCTCAGCCGAGCGTGCCGCAAGGACCAGCCGCGCTCCCTGCGTGGCGAACGCCAACGAGACGGCTTCGCCGATCCCACGCGAGGCGCCCGTGACCAACACAACCTTGTTCTCAAATGCCTTCTTCACGCGATCCCTCCACTTCCTCGTGCCGGGTAGCAACTGTCATCGCGCCACGATCGGCAAGGCGGAGCTGCAACGTGCCATTCGCAGCTGACCGTAGATCGGTTTGAATGCGACGCTTTTGACGACACCGCCCAGCCGCTGGTCTAGCGCGATAGTCAGACCGCGGGTGCCGATCACATGTCGCGTTGTCGACCTTCCGCCCGAGTCCGACAACTGGCACCACACGAAGCATAGGTATAACCGTAAACCAGCCACACAAACAAATCAAGCTAATGATGGATTAACAGTTTGGAACTTGTTAAAGTGGTGTCGTGAAGACCAGGGTCTACAACCAGAACTGCCCCATTGCGCGTGGTCTGGACATCATCGGCGAACGCTGGACACTGCTCATCGTGCGCGAACTCATCGGCGGCCCCCGCCGCTACAGCGACCTGCGGGCGGAACTGCCCGGCATCGCCACCAACCTGCTCGCACAACGCCTCAAGGAGCTCCAAGACGCCGGGCTGATCGACCGCACCGACCTGCCCGCGCCGATCGGGCGCACCGTGTACACGCTCACCGACACCGCCTGGCAGCGCGTGCTTCCCATCGTGCAGGCCATCGCCGTCTTCGGCCTGGACAAGCTCGATCCCATGGACAGCAGCGCGGTCACACCGCTCAATGGATTCCTCGCGGGCGTGCTGCTGGCCTTCGATCCGGCCGCCGCAGCGAACGTGAACACCACCTACCGCATCGACATCGACGGCCGGCGTTTCGAATTCGCCGTCACCAACGGATATCTCGCAAGCGCTCGCGGCGAACCCGGCGTTATTGTCACCGCAGCCGCCGCAGACCTCATCGCCATCCGCCTCGGCGGCGACGCCGCCACCCGCAAGTCCGCGCTGCGTCGAGTCCGCTTCGACGGCGACAAAGAAGCCGTCGACACGATGCGTGATGTCTTTTCCCTGCGCGGTTAACACGCCTCCAATCGAGCACCTTGCCAAGCGGCACTACCGCACGCACCAAGGGCAGTTGTGACGACAGTGGTTGCATCACACGACAAGTCGACGGGGAGCCGATGATCGTTGTGGGCGCCGATTGGGCCTAAGCCATCATGACGTACATGCGATGGACGAGACCGCGCGGCGGCTGGCTGGCGTCGCGCCGACTACCTGAAGGGCTCAACGGCATCAGCCAGCCACACGCCCAGGAGACGCTAACCGTCGGGGCCCACGGCTAAATGGACTGGCATCTTCATCCGCTGAGCGACACGAAGTACCCGGTCGGCATACTGCGAAATCTCGGGATACCGCAGAGCGCGGTCTACGTTGTCACCTCGCCATGTTGGCGAAGCGCGACAGGTGGAGCTGGTGCGCGACGGTCACCGTCTTGGTCGGGCCGTTGCGGTGTTTGGCGAGAATAAAATCCGCCTCTCCCCCGCGCGGATCGTCGCGTTCGAACGCGTCTGGCCGGTGCAGCAGGATGACGACGTCGGCATCTTGTTCCAAACTATTATGCAGACTAATCCCGTTTGCGACGAAATTATGTGTGCCACTTACCGTTCCGTCGTAAACGTCCTCTTCACCCAAACTCGCGATCTCGACGACCGTGTCCCAGTAGACGTCGGTGGTCGCAAGCGCGTGGATCTCCCGATCCTCGAGCACGACCGCCGCGCGATGCAGCGACCTACTCGGCGAGTGCTTCCACATCGCGGAGCCGCAGAACTGGCTACCCATCGCCGACGCAAACTCTCGGTGCGTGATCTGCTTGGCGGACAGTACCTCGCGGACACGCTCCCACACCTCTTTCGGGATAATATCCAAGTTTGTGTTGCGCACGATCGTTTCGAGATGACGCCGTACGTCTTCTGCCGCTACCGCTTTCGCACCGTGGACGCCAACGTGGTTAACGAACCGCAGTTGATTCTCGGCCCCATAGATGTGCAGGTGCCATGAGTCATGGTAACCGAGCTTCGGCGCATGCTTGATCCTCGCAAAAACGCCAACCCTGAGCAGCAGCTGCGCGACGTCATCGATGAGACGCCGACTGGTTGAAGCGTAATAGATCCGCGCCTGCCCAACCTTGGCGTCCCAGCGTACGGACCCGTCCGTCGCCCACAGGTGCCGCAGGAACAGTGCCACCTGATCGTTGGGCGCACGAAATACCGCCTCCGGCACGAACTTTTCGTAGCTGCGCTTGCCAAACAGACCCAGCCCATCGAGCCATGCAGCAATGGAGTTGCGGCGGCCGCGCGCCAGCCGCTCCGGCGCCGGCAACCGCAGCGTGGTCACGCGAGCCGCCGGGTAATCGTCGCGAACTGCCTTCACGCCGAAGTGCGCGGCGGCAACCGTCACCGCGGCGAGGTTCGCCTCGTCGATTGATGCGTAGCGGATCGGCTGGCGCTTCACGCATGACCCGTCGCCGATCATATGGGCAAGCAGCATCACCTCGCAGTCATCCATCCGCTGCGTGTCGACCGGCTCGGGAACGCGCCGCGGTGCGGCGACGCGATCACCGATCTTCAGCTGCTCCAACGGCGTCCAGCCATCGAGCTTCATGAACGGGTGGTTACCGGTGGCCTCGACCTCGCGGCCCGAGGCCAGCCGAAGCCGGAACACCTCCTTGCGGCCACTCGGGAAGACATTGGTCATGGGGCGCGCGACCATGCGCAACCGCTCGTCCAGCGACCACACCAGCGGACGCTCGCCCGTCCTCATCAGCTCGCCGAACGTGACCTCGGCCCCGGTGTCGGCGCGCAGGATCCGCGTCGATGCGGTCAGGCATCCCGACTCGCGAAGATCGGCGAGCATCGGCCTCTTGTCGGTGCGCTGCTCGGGACCACGATTGAGCTGGCTGATCGCCACCACCGGAACCTCGAGTTCCTTCGCCAAAAGTTTGAGGTGCCTTGAGAATTCGGACACCTCCACCTGGCGCGACTCGTGCTTCTTGCCCGACGTCATCAGCTGCATGTAGTCGATGACGATCAGCCGCAGGTCGGCCTTCTGCCGCAGCCGGCGCGCCTTGGCCCGGATCTCCATCATGGTCAAGTTGGGCGAGTCGTCGATATACAGTGGCGCCTCGCTGATTTCGCTCATCCGCCGCGCCAGGCGTGTCCAGTCGTCATCGCTCATGCGGCCCGAGCGCATGTCGGCGAGCTTGATCTTGGCCTCGGCCGACAGCAGCCGCATCACGATCTCGGATTTGCTCATCTCCAGCGAGAAGATGACGCTGGCCAGCCGGTGCTTGATGGAACACGACCGCATGAAGTCCAGACCCAGCGTGGAATTGTGCGTCGGCACCATCCCAGGGCCGGCCAAATAAAGACGCGCAGCGTTGTCCACCTGGACACAGCGCACCGGCACACTTTCCACGCGGCGCACCGAGGTGATCTGCAGGACAGGAGCCAACAAGGCCGTCGTCCCAAGGTTGGCGTAGTGCGGCGTCGTCCCGGCCGCCGCAATAGCGTCCGCGCCGCCGCGCAGCTGAGCCGATGTCCGGATGCCGCGAGTCGTCGGCCACTGATGCGCGGCGTCCGCGGTGATCACTGTCCCGTCCGAGAACTCCACCTCGTAGCAGGGCCGCCCGAGCATCACCTCGGTAGCGGCTACCACCCGCGTCGGCTGCCCGTCGGCGTCGAGCAGCTCCTCACCGACCGCGACGTCTCCCATGGTTGTCCAACCGCCCGGCGTCGGCAGGGGCGTTTTCAGCGCCAGCGCCTTGCCCACGCCGGGCCGCGCCGCCACGATGATCATCTGCCCGGGGTGCAGGCCGTTGGTCACCTCGTCGAGCTCGGTGAAACCGGTCAGCACGCCGCGCGACACCCCGCCGCTGGACGCGATGGCGTCGATCTCGTCCATCGTCGGCTGCAGCAGGTCCTCGAGGGGGACGAAGTCCTCGGACATCCGGCGGTCGGCGACGTCGTAGATCTCGGCCTGCGCGCGGTCGACTATCTCGGCCACGTCGGCGCCCTCGGCGCCCGCGTAGCCGTACTGCACGACCCGCGTGCCCGCCTCGACCAACCGGCGCAGCAGGGCCTTCTCGGCGACGATGCCCGCGTAATAGCCCGCATTGGCCGCCGTCGGCACCGTCGAGATCAGGGTGTGCAGATAGGGAGCACCGCCGATGCGGCGCAGCATTCCGCGCCGGTCCAGTTCCGCGGCGACCGTCACGGCGTCGGCCGGCTCGCCGCGCCCGTAGAGGTCAAGAATCGCGTCGTAGACATTCTGGTGCGCCGGGCGATAGAAGTCGCCGGGCCGCAGCCGTTCCAGGACGTCGGCGATCGCATCCTTGCTCAGCAGCATCCCGCCCAGCACCGACTGCTCCGCGGCGAGATCCTGCGGGGGCTGGCGGCCGAACTCTTCGTTCGGTGGCGACGAATCCATGCCTGGCGCGAGGTCATCGACGACCGCCACGGACTCTCACCTCCCCTAGCACGAGTACCCGAACATACATTCGAACCGACATTAAGAGCTTAAGTCAAGGCGCCGACACCCAACGGCCACATGAACCCATATCGCATCGCGCCGGGACGACCGTAAGCGTTGCTGGCCAGTACTTAAAAGGGCCACTGTTCATAAGGCTGTGCATTGCGTGTGCATATCCTTCGACACCTGTGTTGAACGGGGTGTGGAGAACCTGTGGATTAATTCGAGACTCCGCTACATCGCTGCTGATAAGAGCAGTACAACTCACCACAATCGGTGTGGACAGGAATCTCTACGGCGTGTCGTCGCAGGTTACTGCGTCGGGCGTGTTGGCTTTCGGCCATATTTTCGCCGAGTTACCAGGTGGTTAAGAGGATCGCTCGGCGGGACCCCGGAAAGAGTTCGCCAGCCGAGCAAACGCGTCCGCGGTCAAAAGCCGCCGCAAAGCCCGCGCCAAGCACCAAAGGCGCGGCGGCGGCCGATCGAGGGCCGCCGCCGAGTGAGAGCAAACGCTACTTAGTTAGCTATCCGCAACGACATCGAGCGCGACCTCGGCGTCGATCTCGGGGTGCAGGTGCACCGAGACCGCATAGGTGCCGACGGCCTTGATGTGCGTCTTGGGCAGGCGGACGACCCGCTTGTCGAGGTTAGGTCCGCCGGCCTTCTTGATAGCCGCGACGACGGCACCGGCGGTCACCGAGCCGAACAGCTTGCCCGTGTCGCCCGCGGCCTTCACTGGCAGCGTGACGGGGCCCAACGCATCGATCGCCGACTTGATTTCGTTGGCGTGCTCGAGGTCGCGCACGGTCTTGGTCTCGCGGGCCCGGCGAATCTCGTCGGCCTGCTTCTGCGCGCCGCGCGAGGCCAGGATGGCCAGGCCGCGCGGGAGCAGGAAGTTGCGGCCGTACCCGTCCTTGACCTCGACCGCGTCGCCGACGGTCCCGAGGTGATCGACGTCAGCCGTGAGAATCAGCTTCATTGTCCAGTACTTTCGGTTGGCTCTCGGCGGCTACCGCGTCGAGGAGGTGAAGGGCAGCAGGGCCACCTCGCGCGCGTTCTTTACCGCGATGGCGATGTCGCGCTGGTGCTGCACGCAGTTGCCGGTGACCCGGCGCGCCCGGATCTTTCCGCGCTCGCTGATGTAGGTGCGCAACAGGGTGGTGTCCTTGTAGTCGATCGCTTGACCCTTTTTGGCGCAGAAGACGCATTTGCGCGCCTTGATCGGCTTTTCCGGAGCCGGACGCCGCTTGGTGGACTTGGCCATGTCTGTCTTTCTTTCCGTTTGTTACTGGTCTGAAGTTTTGTGTTTTTAGAAGGGTGGCTCGTCGTCGCCGCCGCCGAAGGACCCCGAGGCCGGGGCGCTACCCCACGGGTCGTCCCCGCCACTCGGCTGGGCCGCCGGGGCCGCCGCCGGGCGCGAGCCGCCGCCCCCGCCGAAGCCACCGCCCCCGCTCCCGCTGCGGCTGGCCTTGTTGACCTTGGCGGTGGCGTACCGCAGCGAAGGTCCGATCTCGTCGACCTCGACCTCGACGACCGTGCGCTTCTCGCCCTCGCGGGTTTCGAACGAACGCTGCTTGAGCCGCCCGGTGACGATTACCCTGGCACCGCGAGTGAGGCTTTCCGCGACGTTCTCGGCGGCCTCCCGCCAAATGTTGCACCGCAGGAACAGCGCCTCGCCGTCCTTCCATTCCCCGCTCTGGCGGTCATAGATCCGTGGCGTCGACGCCACGGTGAAGTTCGCCACGGCGGCACCCGAGGGAGTGAACCGCAGTTCGGGGTCGGCGGTCAGGTTGCCGACAACGGTGATTGTGGTGTCACCAGCCACAGGTTCCTCCTCGTTCCACCCTGTTCGTCACGTTTGGACGGGGGATAGACATCAGTGTGTTCCCGCTGAGCGTACGCAGCTGCGACGACACTCGGCAGTCAGTGCTTATCGGTGCGCATCACCTTGGTGCGCAACACCGACTCGTTGAGGCTGAGCTGGCGGTCGAGCTCGGATACCGTCGCCGGCTCGGCCTTCAGGTCGACGACGACGTAGATGCCCTCGGCGTGCTTGGCAATCTCGTAGGCCAGGCGGCGCTTGCCCCAGATGTCGACCTTGTCGACGGTCCCGCCATCCTTGCGGACGACGTTGAGGAACGTCTCCAAGGACGGGGCAACGGTGCGCTCGTCGAGCGTGGGGTCAAGAATGACCATGATTTCGTATGGACGCATGGAAACCTCACCACCTCCTCTGGTCTCAAGCGGCCACGGTCGTTCCGTGGCAGGAGGGTCGCCTGCGTCGGCAACCGCACCAGGGTACCGGACGGGGGGCCGGCCCGAAAAATCCGTCGGGCCGGGGCCTTACTTCCGGCGTTCGGTGTATTCCTTCGCCCTGGCCCTCGTCGCGTCGTCGGCCTTGGCGAGCGACCCGGAGTCGAACGGCGGCTGCGGGTCGTATTCGATCAACAATTGGGCGGCTTGCGCGGCCTCTCGGTCGACAAGAAGCTCGACCAACCGTAGGGCCATGTCGATGCCGCTGGATACACCGGCGGCGGTGATGATTCGCTGCGACAGGTGCTCGACAACTCGTTCGGGCACGTAACGCGCACCCAACTCGTTCAACAAATCCGCAGCACTGAAATGGGTCGTCGCGGTGAGCCCGTCGAGCAGGCCGGCGGCGGCCAGCAACAACGCCCCGGTGCACACCGAGGTGGTGAACGTCGTGTTGGGGTGCACCGATCGAAGCCAGGCGCGGATAGCGTCGTCGTGGATCAGCTGGCGGGTTCCGATGCCGCCCGGCACGACCACCACGTCGGGGGCGCCGACTTCGTCGAAGGCCGCATCGCAGGCGACGCCGAGCATGCCGTTTTCGGTGCGGACCTCGCCGCGGCGGTGCCCGACGAACACGACCTCGATCGATGGAATGCGTTGCAGCACTTCGTACGGGCCCACGGCGTCCAAGGCGGTGAACCGCGGGAACAGCGGGATCGCGACGACGGTCATGGCGCCACTCCTTACATCCCGGCTACGCCGGCATCATCGTCGTCGGCGCGGGTCATGGCGCCGCGGCCACCGCTTCCTTGTCCGGTTCGGCTGCCGGCGCCGTCGGGCGGCGCACCCCCGGCGGACGCAGCCAGTCGGGCAACCAGCGGGGCGGTGCGTCGGAGGCGCGATCGAAGGGGCCGCCCGCCGGATCGTCGACGCGCCCGCCCCAGCGCACCGGGTCTTCCTCGGGCCGGTAGATCTGCCGGAGAACAAGCACACACAGCGCCACAACCGCGATGTCGCGCAGTAACACCGTCGTGGTGAAGAACTGCTCCGGCAGCCCGCGGTTGGGGTTGCCGTACAGGAAGTACATCCGCGGCACCCAGACCAGTGCGTCAATCGTCATCCACGCCAACAGGATTCGGCGATGCGGCAACGCCAGCACCGCCAACGGCACCAACCACAACGAGAACTGGGGACTCCACACCTTGTTAGTCAACAGGAAAGCCGCCACCACCAAGAACACCAGCTGCGCCAGCCTTGGCCGTCGCGGGGCGGTGAGCGCGACATACGCGATCGCCGCACAACACAGCGCGAACGACACCGCAACGACCGCGTTCAATACGGTCGGCGGCTGCCAGAAGCCGAGCCCGGGATCGAACCCGCGCCAGCCGGTGAACGACTTCACCACGTTGTACAACGAATCCATGTCGTCACCGCGCCGCGTGTTGAGCCGGAAGAACTCGGACCAACCGCGCGGAAACAGCACCAGCACAGGCAGATTCACCAACAACCACGTCGCCGCGGCCGTCGCCGCCGTGCGCGCCAAGGCGCGAAGGCGACCGGTCCGGATACCCAGCACCAGCATCGGGCCCAGGAACAGCAGCGGGTAGAGCTTGGCCGCGGCGCCCAGCCCAATCAGCACACCGGCCAACACCGGTTTGCGCCGTGCCCAGGCCAACAGCCCGCCCATCGCGAAAGCCGTTGCCAAAGCATCGAAGTTGGTGAATATCTGAAAGATCACCAACGGCGAGGCGGCCACCAGGGCGGCGTCCCAAATGCGCCGGCCCGACAGGCCCGCGGTCGCCCAGACGGTCGCCAGCCACGCCAACGCCAGCCCGAACGCCGCGATGTCGAAGAACATCACCACCTCGGCCACCACCGGCAGCGGGGCGACCTTGCTCAGCGCGGTGTAGGTCTTGGCCACCGCCATCGACACGTACTGGTAGACCCCGGTCAGCACCGGATACTCCATGTAGCGCACGGCCGGCCGGCCGTCGTAGCGCGTCTGCTGCGCGCCGCTGCCGTCGGTCTCGATCCAACTCGACTTGTACGGGAACTTGCCCTGGCTCAACAACTCCGCGCCGTAAAGGGGCACCGTGTCGGAATAGCACAACTCGTAGTAGGCCCGTTGGTTCTCCCAATTGGCGACCCGCTGGTCGCCGCTCCCCGAGCCGGTGCTCTGCAGGCACGCCGCCTTGGTCGACCAGCCGAGCGCCAGGAACACCAGCGCGATCAGGAACATGACCCGCACCGGAGTCATCACCCTCGTTCGGCCGATGAGCGCGTGGCGGCCCACCGGTCCGCCGACGACATCGGCCAGCGCCGCGCCCAAAACGTCGGTGCGGCTGGGGCAATCGCGATTGTCGGCGCTGCGCAGATCGGCGGCCAGGGGCCGCGGTGAGATGGTGCTGTCCTGCTGCCGCGCGCCGGTCACGGCGGCGGCGGGGGCGCTTGCGGGCCGCCCGGCGGGACGCCGGGTGGCTGCGGGCCACCCGGCTGGGTGCCTCCGGGCGGCGGGGGCGCGTTGGTGATCGTCGTCGGCGGGCCGACCGGAATCGTGATGCCGGGCGCCACCTCGATGGTGGGCTGGATGACGCTCACCGCGGGCGGTGCCGGCGGTGAGCGTCATCCAGCCCACCAT